>JAQGOU010000620.1 GCA_028293445.1 Verrucomicrobiales bacterium
CAACATAGTTGGGGTTGTCAATGAGAGCTTCTTCAAAGTGTGAAATGCCTTCGCCAAAGCGTCCCAGCCTGCCTAAAGCGATGCCCAACTCATTGTGTGCGCGGCAATAATCAGGTCGGAACCGAATAGCTTCCCGAAATTCGCGAAGAGCCGCGACCGCGCTGTTTGTGTCCGACGCCGAAAGATCGATCTTGCGACGTTGCTTTGCGTAAGCAGCGTCGGCCTGCAGCACGAGATGGTAATGAGAAATAGCGTCTTCAAGTTCTCCTGTTTCCTGCAATAGCGTCGCAAGGTGCAAATGCGTTTCGGCATTGTCAGGCTGTAGTTTCACGGCCTGGCGGTAATGCATTAGTGCCTCGAAACGGCGGCCTTGTTGATCGAGAATCCCGGCTAGATTCGCGCGCGCTTCGGCCCAGTCGGGTTTAACTTCCACGATATCTTCGAGCTCCCGAATGGCCTCTTGCGGATGACCCTGATGATCCAGAGACAGTGCGTAGGCGTATTGAGCCAGGCCGTGCTTCCCCGTCAACTCCATGTTATGCCGCCAGATGGTGAGGCTATCTTTGAACTCCGAAATGTACTCGCGTGTCAGGACAAGGCAGGGAACGAAAACCATCAGACCTGTGACCGCGGCGACCAGCAGACCGTGTCGCCAACGTTTGAAAAGTTCCGCACTGCCCCAGACAACGCAAATCAGCAAACCGATCACCGGGATGTAGGTAAAGCGATCTGCCAGCGCCTGTTCACCGACCTGCACCACGCCGATCATCGGCACGAGTGTTCCCAAATACCAGAACCAGCCGATGCAGAGAAAAGGCCAGCGTTTCCGACTGAGAAAAACGGCGAGAGAAATCAAAACGACCATAAGAACAGAACCAGCGACGATGAACCACGGCCATTGATGCGGGAGCGGATACCAACTGGCGAGGTGCACCGGCCAGACGAGATGCCCCAGATAGCGCACATAGGAAACAACGGCATTTTCGAGCCGCGCGGAAAAAGAATAGGAGCTCAAAGCTTTTACAAAGCCCCAATGGTTTTGGGCGAAGTAGGTGATGGCACTGGTCGCAATGGCGAACAGGAAGAAGGGCCACTTTGTGACGATGCGTTTCCAGAGAGGCGTTTGCTCGGACCGTTGCAAGGGCCAGTAATCCAGCAAGACGAGGATGCACGGTACTGTGACCAGGGTCGCTTTGCTCATGAGGCCGCAAACATAAAAGATCAGGGCCAACGCGTAGAAACGATACGGTTTCGGATTCGGCATTCGAGCCTCCCGGACGTAGCGCGAATACATCAAGAGTGTCAGGAACAAAAAGAAAACGCTGAGAACGTCTTTGCGTTCCGCCACCCAGGCGACTGATTCGACCCGCAACGGGTGCACCGCAAAGAACAGGGCAACAGCAAATGATCTCCACGCGGCGTGGGTCAGTCCGCGCAAGAGCACAAACAATAAGACGCCGTTCATTGCGTGCAGCAGCACATTCGTCAGGTGATGACCGGCTGGTTGCAGTCCGTAAAGATTGCAATCGATCATATGCGACATCCAGGTCAACGGATGCCAATTCGAATGATCGGTGCTGCGAAAAGCCCACGCGATGTTCTCCCAGGTCAGGCCGGTATTTACGTGGGAATTCTCGGTAACATACAGCGGATCGTCGCCGTACCAGAAAAAGAAATCGTTGTGGATGGAGGGCCAGAAGGCGAAAAGCGTCAGTGCGAATAAAGCCAGGCAGCTGAAGCAGAATACACGACGCGCTTTGGGGGCGCACGCATCCGGATCAGCCTCATTTCCACACGATGTTGCCGGACCCGTGGCTGCCCGCTCCTGCGGCTTAACCCCAGGTCTGTTGGTTGCTTTCAGTTCCGCCATTTCCCTTCGACCGCCGTTGTTTGTATCCAGTGCTCGGCCAGCATGCCTTTGATTCGCTGGTCGAGGTGAGGGGATTAAAGCGGGTTCAGGCGAATCGAGGAATAGTTTTCTTTGGACTGAAAACAAATAAAGCGGGCTGATCAGATCCCCCCTGCAAATCGCCAGCGCTGCGGTGGAGCGATGATTCCTTTATTGCCACGAAGAGCACGGATGCGCAGCGGATAGACATGCCAGTGGTAATCGTAGGCGTAGGCCCACTCGCGCTCAAAAATTCCAACGTCGACGTAGTATTCGCCATCCGCGAGATCGAGGCGTTCGATCGTTAATGTGATTTGTCCGTTGCCGGAGAGAGTGGGCATCGCCAAACCCTGGGCAGCCGTGCTGGTGTCGTAACAAACAAATCCATCATGACTCCGCGTCACGCTCACGCAAAAGATCGGCTCGCTGATCGCGCCGGTTGTCTCGTATTCGATCCCAACGGTCAACGGGTGACCGCCGCAGATTTCTTTGGCGGGGAGACCTTCGCGGTCGAGCAACCGCACGCCGGAAACTTTCATCTCCATTGAACCAAAACGATTTTCATTCACGCGCAATTCGCGACCGCAGGGGGCAACGACAACGGGCTGCGTCAGTGGCGTCCGCCGCCGGGTTTCATCGGCCATTTCGGCAACGTATTCGCCAACGACGATTTCCGGTTTGCCATGCGCCACAATCTTCCCGGCACGCAATGAAATGGCTTCGTCACAAAACTGCGTCACCTGCGAGGCATCATGCGAAATCAACATGATCGTGCAGCCGCGCTCCTTGAACTGCTTAATGCGTTCGAGGCATTTTTGCTGGAAGGCGAGATCGCCGACCGCCAGCACTTCGTCAATCAAGAGAATGTTGGGTTGGGTATGGATGGCCACGGCAAAACCGAGCCGCATCTGCATGCCGGTGCTATAAGTACGCACCGGGTTATCAATAAATTTCTCAAGGCCCGCGAAAGCGACAATCTCATCGAACCGTTCCGTCACGGCACGACGGGTCAGGCCAAAAATAACACCGCTGACAAACACGTTTTCGCGGCCGGTCAGGTCGGGATGAAAACCGGAAGTTAAATCAAGCAAGGCACCGATACGTCCCTGCACGGTGATTTTACCCGCGTCGGGTTTTCCGACGGAGCCAAGGAGCCGGAGCAACGTTGATTTGCCAGCGCCGTTGGTGCCGATCACGCCGACCATTTTCCCCGGGGCAATGGAGAAGCTCACGTCGCGCAAGGCCCAGAACTTTTCTTTGGCGCCAAGGCCAATTAACCCGCGCAACATCGCCTCTTTTAACGACGCCGGACGATCGCTGCTGTAACGCCGGAAGCTCTTGCTGATACCCTCCACAATGATGGCGTCGTTCATCAGAGTTCCTCCACAAAACGGTCTCGCGAGTGCATGAAAATCCGGTAGCCCACAATGAGCAGTCCGCTGGCTGCGAGGGCGAGAAAGAGCATCACCATTAGATTGGGCATCTTCCCGAACAGAAGCAGGTCGCGGTAGGCGGCGACGATGTGAACCATCGGGTTGAGCTGGTAGAGCATCTGATATTTTTGCGGGACCTGCTGCGCGCTATAAAATACCGGCGTGAAATAAAACAGGAGCTGAAGGAAGACACCCACGAGATGTTGGGTGTCGCGGAAGAGAACATTTGCCGTGGCCAGCACGTAGGCAAGGCTGAGCGTGAGTATAAATTGCAACATCATCACGAGGGGCAGCGCGAGAATGGTGACGTTCAATTGGCCGGTACTGAAGAAAATGAAAATCAAGAGCAGCGGCAGTGCGAAGAGCAGATGCATGAGATTTGTCGTCACAGTAATCACAGGCAAAATGGCAGCCGGAAAACCAGGTCGCCGGATCAACTCACGATGAGAGGTGATGGCGCCGGTGGCCTGTGTCATCGACAACTGAAACCAACTCCAGGCCAGCATGCCACTGAAAGCGAATGCTCCGTAATTACTAATCCCGAGTGGCATCACGACGCGGAAAAGGAAGACGAAGACGAGCAGTTGAAACAGAGGATTCAGCAACGACCAGGCGACGCCCAGCAGCGATGATTTGTATTGCACTTTGATGTCGCGCAAAACCAATTCACGCAACAGGTCGCGAAGATAAACCGCCTGCGACAGAAGGATGTCCTTTCGGGACGTCCCAACCGCAGCCCTTTCTGAAAGCGCGTGGATCATAGTTTTTGAGGCGAGGACTCTAAAATCTTTTGACAGCGTTGGGCGGCGCGATAGGCAAACGGACTTCGGAGGGCGCCATGCAATTCATTCAGCACATATCGACGCGGGAGATTTCCACGGCGCAACAAACGGCGAAGAATCCATCCACCCAACCAATGACGAATGGCAAATGTCGCGATCGCTCTTCGGGACATGCAGCGTTTCCTCGCGCACGTCAATAAGTATGAACCAAATCCGGTTCCATTTTGGTAGAGCTGCCGCCGCAATGAGGAACAATCCCGGCGATGAGTATGCCAGACAAGAGCGCCTGGTTCGTATACGAGCGTGAAGCCTCCTGCGACGACACGGTGCAGCATTTCCACATCGCCTCCTCCCCCACTCGCCGTCCCAACATCAAGAGCAACATCAAACAAACCGATCGACGCAAAGACTTGCTTGCGAAAAGCCATGTTCGCCCCCACCCCGAAGGTACTGGCCCAAAGCAATTGTTTATCGCTCAAGGTGTCGCGGTGAATGTGGCGACGACGAAAACCATGTGTCATTCCGCCGTAATTTATTTCGAAATCGACCTGAGCGGGGGTTTCAAGTTCAGCAGGCGCAATCATGCCAGTGACAGCCATGACGTCGGATTCCAAAAAGGTGCGCGCGACTGCCTTTAGCCAGCCTGGGTCAGGTCGAGCATCATCGTCTGTAAACGCCACGATCTCGTGGGTCGCTTCCGCAATGCCGCGATTGCGAGCCCGGTCGAGCCCGGGATTTTTTTCGCAGACGTAACGGACAGGATAATGCGCGGCGACTTGAGAGGCGGTTCCGTTGGTTGGGGCGTTATCGACAACGATGATTTCAAAGTTTTCATAATCCATCGCAGTGAGCGCCTCGAGGCAATCGCGCAATTGTTCGGCGCGATCGCGGGTGCAGACAATGACAGAGATCGGCGTCTGCACGGCGTGGTTTTCATCAACCGGGTGAAATCCAGCTCCAAGAATCAGAGGAACCAATTTGTGTCCGAGTTGTTCGGTGAGCGCCCGTCGCAATTCACCCACCGAGATGATGGGCGTCGGGGCCATCCTGTTGAGCCACCCGAGCGGATGACCTCGAAAGCGGATCAACGCGTAAATTTCGTCGTAATCCGATTCCACACGAATCGGTTTGAGTCCTGCAGTGAGTTCAATTTCAAAAACCTTGATCGGCATACTCGGGTATCGATTCGAGGACTTCCATCGGTTCCAACGCGGTGGCGCGTTCTAAAGCGACTGCGGCCAAAAGCCGTTTTGAAAACTTTTTCGCAAGGACCGGGCGAAGGTGATTAGAGCGTAACGGTTCGGCACCGATCTCGCGCTGGATTGAACCGATGAACGTTTCACCGTAGTACAATAGGGCGGCGTCCGGACGAATTGCGTCCAGGTCACATTCTGCACGCTTCAAACCCTGACGCAGATCAATTTCTATTTCGCTGCCAACCGGATGGAATGGGGAACTTTGCAGAAAACCGGCGAGCGCGGATCGAGTGCCGGTTTCAGTGGCGACACCACGCCAATACCAATAGTGCCGCAGGAGGTAAAACAACTCACGCCACCGTCCGCGATAACGAATCTTCTCCAGAAGACCAAGACGACGGTAGAGAATACCTGCCAGAAAATCGCCCAGGCGCGACCGCTCAAAAGCGAGTCGAAAGAGAAGCTTCTGTGGCACCGAAGTGAAGCGTTCCATTTTGAAAAATAGCAACGGTGCACGCAGTTCGGGATGGCGGCGGCCGATTCCAACATCGGCACGACCTTCGTCAAAGACCCGTTGGCACGCCCGTGAAAGAGTGGAGGCATCGTAATGCCATCCGGATGCCGCCGGTGAAAAGGCGAAATGCGCATTACTCTTAATCAGGCGATAACCGAGTTCATAATCTTCGCGACAACCAAACCCGGGATTAAATCCGCCCAACCGCCGGAACAACTCTGTTTCAAGCGAAAAGTTTCCGCTCAGTAAATCGCGATAGGTGAAACGGTGCTCTGGCCGGGCCATCTGGAAAAACTGTTCCTCCCACCAGCAACGCAGACCAATCCGAAAGAAATCAAGCGCGCCCTCGAATCGCGGTGGAAGATACCCGATGACAACCTGCTGTGGTTTGCGCTGATGCACGAGGCCATGAGATTCAATCAGTGCAGGCACGGCTTCGATGTCGTCGTCGAGAAACAGGAGCATGCGCCCACGGGCACGGGCCGCTCCGAAATTGCGGGCGCCAGCGGCGTTACCGGCATTGACTGGGAATACTTTCAACAAGAAGCCCGTTTTAAACTGTTGGACCATTTCGACCGTGTTGTCCGAGCAGCCATCAGCAACAACAATCACTTCGAATTGCGATGCTGGATAATTCTGGAGCGTCAGAGATGTAAGGGCGCGCCGCACAGAACTACAGCGGTTATGCGTCGGGATGATGACGCTGAAAACTGGCGCGCCTCTCATCCGGCCCTCCCGTTGCTGACAAGTTTGCGCGAACGAAGATAAGCAAACGGACCGGCGACGCATCCCCGTAATTCAGCAAACAACAGATCCAGCGGCTCTCGACCGGGACGACGCGTCACGGCATAAATCAATTTGGGCAATTGATCATGCCGAAACCAGCCCACGGCAACCTTGAGAGCGGCCCATTCACGTTCGATCAGAATCGCGCGCGACAGCAAAGCGTAAACACCGGCCCCATATCCGTAAACCGCGCGGCGCAACTCCTCAGGAGAGCGTCGGTGACGATGCCAGCACAAGGCAACGGGCTCGTAGATGATCGAGTAACCGTGGGTGAGGACACGCGAAAACATTTCGTGATCACCGCCCGACTCTGTGGGCGTCCCGGCATCGAGGGCCGGATCGAATCCTCCGAGTTCCAGAATCTTCTCCCTACGCACGGCCATGTTGACTCCGGCCCCAATTTCTCCCGTGCGAAACGGATCATGGGAATCGCCCTTGAAAATTTTCCGGCGAAAACCTTTGCCGAATGGACAATGAATTTCAAACCACTCCTGAGAGGTGGTTTCAAGTTCGAAGGGCATCGTCAGTCCAGTGACGCAGGCCACCAGGGGATCGGCGAAATTTTGAAGCAAGCCGGCGAGCCAGGCAAAATCAACGATCGCGTCGTCGTCAATAAAGGCAACGACTTCACCCTGCGCTTCACACAGCGCCCGATTGCGAGCCCAATCAAGTCCTGTTTGCGGCTCGCAGATGTATCGAATCGTCGGAAAAAATTGCGTCACCAGGTCACGTGTCTTTTGCGTCTTGGGAGCATTATCGATGACTAGAATCTCCAGCGGTTGAGTCTGCAATTTCTGAAGGGATGACAAGCACTTGGCCAAATCGGTCGTTCGTTCTCGTGTGCAAATCGCTACCGTCGCAGAAGGGAGTCGCACGTTTTTCGTTTCATCCCAATCCAAAAAATCGCGCAGCCAGAATTCCCAGGGAAGGTCTCCTGCCGCTTCGAGCAGTTGATCCCGCAAGTGGTGGCCGCAGATTCGTCCGCCGCAAACTTCCACCACCGCCTTGCCCACGGGACGACTCCGAAACCGGATCAAGACGAGAGCTTTCTTGTAGTCATGCAATCCAACGACCTCTGGAGGGATTTTTTCAAGATCAATGTCGAGGACCGCGGTGGGCATAGTTAGCAGGAGTAAGAGCGGTGATTCGTGATCATGACCCATCGTTGAAGTTGAACTTTATCCCAAAGCCGTTTGGGTAGTTTTTCGCGATTCGCGACGACTTCCTCATAACTGAGCAGTTCGGGCGCTTCCAATGGAACCGGGCGAGCCTGTTGCCATGCGCTGGAATCTTTTCCGAACAGGTCCAGGCTGGTGGCGATGCCCAGGCGCGCGAGACGGGTCGCCAGGCATCGAATTACCCAGGGCAGGAGCAGCACCGCTTTGTCTTCGCGCAACGCACCAAGCAACCAGCGCAACGAGTTTCTCAAGTCGCCGCACACGTTGCTTTTGTGAGTGAGATAGAGATAAAAAATGCTTTTGGACCACCGATAAACGTACGCTGGAATTTCGGGATGGCGCTTCTTTACCTCTTGCATGACCAACTCATACGATCGCCCCATGGACACATGATTGTACGACATGCTTTGGCTGTAACAGCGATAGCCCACGAGATATTCCCGCACGACGCGATACTCAAATTTTTCAGCACAACGCAGACAAATATCCCAGTCTTCGCAGCCCTGGGCGTCTCGAGACCGAAAGGCCTCATTGTAAAAACCAACCTTCTGCAAAGCTGAGCGACGGAATAGCGGAACGCTGGCATTTCCAATAAAATTTCTCAGCACGAGCGCCTGATATACCTCCCCTTCCAGATCCCAGGTGGGACCGGCATCGAAGACGTTTCCCTTTTCGTCTATAGATGTCGACCAACTGTAGGCGACGGCTGCACTTTCTCCGGCTCGCTCCAATGCGGCCACTTGTTTTTCCAGTTTGGTTGGATGCCAGATATCGTCGGCATCAATCGGCGCGATGTATTTGCCCGTCGAGTTTTGAATGGCAAAATTTCTCGCTGCGGCGACACCACGATTTTGTTGCTGAAAAAATTTCACCCGCGGATCCCGGTCCGCAAACCCTCGAATGATAGCGGCCGTGCAATCCCTGGAACCGTCATCGACCACCAGGATTTCAATATCAGAACAAGTCTGGTGCAAAACCGACTTGAGCGTTTCTTCAATGAAAGCCTCGGCGTTAAAGGCGGGTATAATGACGGATACAATCGGGTCCGGGTTTAAAGCCATTCGTGCCTCCCTGTGATGAGTCTGTAACACACGACATTTCCCATCGGTGCGTCTGGTGTTTTCTCCTCGGGAGAAGGTTCAATACGACAAGGGGCGGTTCAATCAGGAGAAGTGCTGTTGCAGCCGGGGTAAAAGTTTGTTTCCGCCCGTGCGGTAGTTTACCACAAGGAGACTTGGAGAATCATCGAAGCTTAGCGATCTCGAAGCAATGGCCTGCAGAATTGAGTAAGGAATCGCTAAACAAAAAATCCCAAGCGCCTCATCGGCACTTGGGATTTTTGAAACAGAAAGCTTAACCGCGTTCCATGTATTTACCGGTGCGAGTATCCACTTTGATTTTCTCGCCGGTTTTGATGAACAAAGGCGCTTGAACAGTAATCCCCGTTTCCAGGGTAATTGTTTTCTGCACGTTGTTCGCGGAGTCGCCACGAATACCTTCGGGCGCATCCGTCACAGTCAAAAGCACACTGGAAGGCAATTCTACCACCACAGCTTTGTCATCAACAAACGTCACAGTGACAATACCGTTTTCTATCAAAAAGTTTTTCACGTCGCCGACGAGTTCCGGAGCGAGCGTCACCGTTTCATAGGTCTCAGGATCGGAGAAAACGAAATCTTCACCATCCTTGTAACTGAATTCCATCTTCTTGGTGATCATTGGCACGACGTCAAGGCGTTCCGTCGAGCTGAAACGGACATCGGCCGATTTTCCGGTCTTGATGCTGCGAATGGTGGCTTGCACGAAGGCGCGCAGATTGCCCGGAGTGCGGTGCTGGAAATCAAGCACTACTGCAATGTCGCCATTATAAATGATGGCCATTCCTTTTCGTAAATCGCTGGCTGTTGGCATAGGTCTCTTCCTGAATAGTAAACCGCTGAAATGATTATTCCGGACAGCGGAGCGTGGAACTTACTCAAGATGCCCCTGAAAGCAAGTCTGGAGTTTCGCTGATAACGGTGCTGGGTGAGGCGTTTTGAAGATATTCGTTCAGCCGACTTGCGCGGGGGTATTTATGTTCTAAACTTTGAACTTGTGATTGGCCAGTTCGTCTGGCTAAATCTCGCTCCCAATTTTGGGGGTAGGTTACCCAAGTGGCCAAAGGGGACTGACTGTAAATCAGTTGGCTCACGCCTTCGAGTGTTCGAATCACTCACCTACCACCACTTCTTATTAGGTTGCGAGTTTCAGCAAATCGGCTGCTACTCGTAAACCTGCTTAACTTTCGCGATGTGCTCGACAAGAACAACGCGTGAATTTACCGTCCCCGCCAACGTGATCCAATGAATGCTGAGCTTTCCCAGATTGAAATCGTGGACTTCAAAACTATTTTCGACTCGTTGGTTAACACCTTAAAAGTCAGATATGGGGTGACCGTCTATATCGGACCAGTCCCTGGACCTTTCATTGGCCAGCTTGATGGAAAGGACATCTGGATAGATTTCGAACAAAACCCCGGGAATGCAGTTTTCACCTTAGCGCACCCGTTTGGACATACCGTCCAGTGGAATATTGACAAAGGCCTCAGGGAATTGGCGTTAAACGATGTGCCTGTAATCGAGCGGGATTTTCCACGCATTTATAAGTATGAGAGGGAAGCGTCCCAGTATGGTCTTGCGTTACTTCAGGAAGTCGGGGCAGGCGAGCTTGCGGCGTGGCTCACCAATTGTTTTGGCTCAGATTGGAAGTTCTTAAAGCACTGTTATCTCACCGGTGAAAAGGTGCGCTTTGCTCTCGCAGATGCGAATACTGAGCCATTGCTTGAGGCGCTTCCGATTCCTGCATTTACACCGCAACGCTGGGCTATTCGTGGCGCGTTTTAGCAGAAGGCGGCGTCGCTTGCAGAGACTCAGTTGATCCGCTCGGCGACTTTGAATTTAAACATGCGCTTCTTCATCCAGCGCACCGCGAGCAGATCGTAGAACGACGCAAACAGCCGGTTCCACACGCCATAATTACTCTGCCCAGCGAAGCGCGGATTATTGCTCACTTCAATTTCCGTGACGGTATGGCCTTCAATCTTGAAGAGCGTCGGCAGGAAGCGATGCATCCCTTTGAAGAACTTTAAATTGTCGATGCACTCGCGTTTGAAAGCGCGATAGGTGCAGCCAGCATCCGAAATCTTCTCCCCTGAGAGCTTATTGCGCACGGCATTGGCGATGCGTGAAGAAGCGACGCGGATAAAATGGTCGCCTTCGCTCCGAACTTTAACGCGGGTGCCGCAGACACAGTCGTAGTTCTCCAACGCTTTTAAAAACGCCGGCAGATCTTTAGGATCGTTCTGCAGGTCGGCGTCCATCGTGACAATATATTTGCCATGCGACGCTTTCATCCCGGCGAAGCTCGCGGCGGATTCACCGCAGTTGAATTCAAACTTCTGCACGCGGATCCGAGGATCTTTCTCCGCGAGTTCCTTGAGCACCTTCCACGAATTGTCCTTACTGCAATCATCGGTGATGACCACTTCGTAGGAAATCTTCAGCGGTTCGAGCGACGTGCGGATCGCTTCGATTAATTTCGGCAGGTTGCCCTCCTCGTTGTAACAAGGAATGACCAGGCTCAGAATTGGATTTTTGTCAGACATGTTAAAGAAAAGGGGCGAGTCGATACTCGCCCCTCACAAAGCTTGGCAATTATAAACGCGTTCGGCGATTATTTTTTATAGAAGCCAATAATCGCATCACAAACGGCATCCGCCGCGCTGATCGCCATCTCGCCGTGGACCGGCAATGAAAGAATGTCTTTCACCACTTCTTCGGTCTTCGGCAAGGTCACTTTTTTGAAGTGATTGGTGATCGCGGGCTGCTGATGGTTCGGCACCGGATAATGGATACCAGTTTCGATGCCGAGTTCTTTCAAATGCTTCTGCAGTTCGTCACGGCGCTGCGCACGGATCACGTACATATGATAAACGTGCTTGGCCCACGGACGTTCCGGAGGCGTGGTCACGATACCGGCGAGGCGTTTATTGTAATGAGCGGCGATCGCGCGGCGATTGTCGTTGAATCCATCCAGATGCTTCAACATCACGCGGCCGATGGCGCCCTGGATTTCATTGAAGCGAACGTTCCACCCGGTGAATTCATGCAGGTACTTATCTTTGCGACCATGATTGCGCAACATGCGGAGTTTTTCCGCGAGCTCGCCGTCGTTGGTGCAGATACAACCGCCGTCACCGAGCACGGTAAAATTCTTGGACGGAAAAAACGAATACGCGCCAGCCATGCCCATTGAGCCAAGGCGTTTGCCGTCGTAAAAGCCGCCGTGCGACTGCGCGCAATCTTCGAGCACCCAAAGCTTATGCTTCGCCGCGATTTCGAAGACGCGACCGAGATTGGCGGCGTGACCGTAAAGATGAACCGGAATGATTCCCACGGTGCGGGGGGTAATTAAAGACTCGAGGAGTTCGACGTCCATGCAGAACGTGTCATCGATGTCGGCGAAGACCGGGATGGCGCCGCAATGGATCAGCGGTTCCATGGTCGGAAACGCAGTGTGCGACGGCACGATGATTTCATCGCCAGCTTTGATACCCTGGGCGAGATGCATCATGTAAACGATCATCGTCCATGAGGTGCCGAGCACGCAGTGCTTGGTGCCGGTATGGGCGGCGAGTTCGGCTTCAAGAGCCTGGCATTCTTTACCAAGGATATATTGACCGGAACGCAACGCGCGCAGCGCAGCTTCCTCAACTTCGGCATTAACGAAACATTTTGAGAGCGGGATTTTTTGCATATACAAACGGGGGTGGAGTGTCGTGCAGAAAGTGGGAAATGAACAGAATTTTTTTCGAGACTACGACACTAAGAAAAATTGCAGAGGGTTAGACACGAATTTCACGAATTAGCACGAATTCAATTCCGATCTTCTGTCGTTCTTGGCCTCCATGAGATGGCCTCTGTCTTCCTTCCGAAAAATTCGTGTTAATTCGTGTAATTCGTGTCTCAACTTTTTCATCGTTCCAGCTAAGATCAATCCATGCCCGATTTGCTCGGAAGCGAAAATACGCTGATCGCCTCAATGTTTTGGGGAGCGGTCGGAATGGGGTTCTTCGTTTACGGGAAGAAGCAGCGAGCCATGACCGCCCTCTTTGGCGGCATTCTTGTGATGGGATTTACTTACTTTATCGAGTCTGCCCTTTATATGTCGCTTGCCAGCATCGCGGTGATCATCGCGATCTTTGTCCTGAAGGATCGGTTTTAATTTGGGGGAATTGCCCACAGACAGTTGGGGGTGCATTTGTTTCGCCACACCGGACGTTATGGGAGGAGGATATATGAAACAAAGAGACGAACTGATCAGTTGGTTGAACGACGCCTACGCAATGGAGCTCTCGAACATGAAGATTCTGGAAGCCCACATCGATGACATGGATGCGTTCCCGGAAATCAAAGCGCGGCTCCAGCAACATCTCGGAGAAACACGTCAGCACGCCGAAAGGATGAAGAAGTGTATTGAAAGCATCGGCGCCAAGGTCTCACGCAGCAAGGTCGGGTTTGGTAAAGTTCTCGGGATGCTGCAAGGCCGTTCCAGCAGCCTGTTCAACGATGAAGTGGTGAAGGACGTCCTGAGTGAATCGGCCACCGAACATTTCGAGGTGGCATCCTACCGGTCGCTCATCGCCGCTGCGGAACAGCTCGGCGAAACTCGCGTGATTGAAGCCTGCCAGCAAAATATGCAGGAGGATATGGCCATGGCCGATTGGGTCGATGGACAGGTCCCAGCTTTGACGCGGCGTTTCATGGATACGCAGCTGGCTGAGTAAACAGGCTATCAGGAACCCGCACCCAGGAGCGCGGCGTTCACGCCGCTTCAATGTCAGACAGCAGAACGTCTCGAACAGCCGAGTGTCACTCGTTCTCCGTGCGTTGAAGCGGGCTGAAGCCCGCGCGCCTTGGGTTCTCGCGGGCGAGGCCGCCGCCCGCGCTCCCAAAAAAAGCGAAGGAGCGTCAACTCCTTCGCTTCTGTTTCGAGATCAGATTCTTATTTTATCTCAACCCGCTGTCCGGTCTTCGCGGATTCCATTGCGGCATCCAGCACGCGGACGGAATCAAATCCAGCCCAACCATTGGCCAGCGGTTGTTCGCGCGTGGCAATTGATTTCACGAAGGCGCGCAATTCCGCCAACAACGGTTCTTCCGGCGGCGTTTCGATTTGCGTCATCGTTCCTTCAACGCCTTTGAAATCGTTCCCTTCGCGCACGTGATGGTTCTCGTACGTTTTGATTTTGTATTGCGCGACATTGTAATCGCAGACGGCGCTGAGCTTCTCGCCGACGACCGTCACGTCCCGGAATTTTCCAGGAATAAAATAATCGTTCAACACCGTCGCCCACGTGTTGCCATATTTGGTTTCGTATTCCATGGAAACCAGGGAGATGTCGTCCATGCCGCGTCCCATGAAGTCGTGATGAATCGCGAGCACATTCTTCGGCACCGCGTTCAAAACGTAATTGAACAAGTCGACGAAATGAATGCCGTCGGCAAACATCACGCCGCTGTCATTACGAGGGCGTTTGAAACCGCCGAAATGTCCGCGCATCATATTGACGCGACCAAACTTGCCGGACTGAACAGCATCTCGAATCCATTGCGTGGCGGGATCGAAACGGAAGATGTGTCCGACCTGCAAAATGCGTTTCTGCTTGTCAGCGAGTTCCGCGAGCTTCTTCGATTCATCAGGAATCAAGGTGAGCGGCTTTTCGACGAATACATCTTTGCCGGCGTCGAGGAATTCTTTGCACAACGGAAAATGGGTTTGCGCGGGCGTAACGATGACGGCGGCGTCGACGATGCTGGCGAAGTCTTTGTAGTTCGTCGAGATGCGTGCGTCGGGAATCCCGAGCTTCCTGGCGCCCTCGAGGCGTTTGGGGTCGAGGTCGGTGACGTAGAATTCGATAGGGAGCGAACTCAGGACGCGAAGATGATTTGCACCCCAACGTCCGATTCCGAGCAGTAAAACTTTGGTCATGGCAATATATAGATAGTAACGAGCCGACATTTTCAACAAATCGCGCCCGGCAGCAAGGGAAAGAAGCGACGGACGCGGTTTTCGCTGGCCCGATCTTCAAAATTTCACGTCGGGATTGTTTTTTCCTCCCGAAAACTGGGTCCGAGGGCAAAAAGTAGGTATTTTGGCAGCGGGAAGGTGGTTTTGAGCGGTTTTCTTCGTTTTTTGAGAGGGGCAAAAGGCAAAACGAAGCTCCTTGCCCATTTTCCCGGAACAAAAATTCCGGCAAAGCGTCTTTTTTCCGTTTTCCACGGACGGGAAAGTCGTCCATGAGACTCATTGCCCTCTTCCACAGCTGTGGAACTCCCGTTCGAGTCTCATCGCCCTCTTCCACAGCCGTGGAATTCCCGTTCGAGTCTCATTGCCCTCTTCCACAGCCGTGGAACTCCCATCCGAGTCTCATCGCCCTCTTCCACAGCTGTGGAACTCCCGTTCGAGTCTCATTGTCCTCTTCCACAGCCGTGGAACTTCCGTTCGAGTCTCAATTCCTTTTTCCACGCGCAGGAAACCCGTCCATGAGACTCATTTTGGTTTTTCACAGACAGGAAAATGGGCCGTGAGCTCGTGCCCAGACATTCTGGCAGGCGCAAAATAAACTTTTTCCTCATCCCTCCGCCTTTAGCTCGCGACTTTGCCCCTGCGCCCGTGCCACTGGCGAAATTCAGGGTCTACTACCTCAATTCCGCTTTTCGTGCGCCAACGTCCGCTCGATGCGCCGATCCGGGAGCAGCCACATCAACGCGACGAGGACGTAGAGACCGCCCGCGATCCATTCGTGGAAAAATGCCGCGACGATGGCGATCGCATATAAGATCGGCGAGAGCTTTCCTTTGATGTCTTTTCCCACCGCCTTGGCCAGCAACGAATCGGGGCCTTGCTCGGAAATGATCGTGCGCTGCAGAATCCAGTAAGCAATTGCGGCCATCAACAGAACGCCGCCGTAGAGCGCGACCGGGATCGAAGCGAAATGGTTGGCTCCCATCCAATCGGTGACGAAAGGAAACAGCGACAGCCAAAAAAGCAGATGGAGATTGGCCCACAAGACGGAGCCGCTGATGCGTTCAGTGGCCTGGAACATGTGATGATGGTTGTTCCAGTAAATACCGACGTAAACAAAGCTGAGAATGTAACTGAGGAGAGTCGGCACCAGCGGCTTGAGATCGGCAAAGGTCCCGCCATGCGGCGCTCGAAGTTCGAGCACCATGATCGTGATGATGATCGCCATGACCCCATCGCTGAATGCCTCTAACCTGTTTTTTTGCATCAACCGATTTGAGTGAAGGATTTCCTTCCGGGCTCGCCCGATCAATCAGGGAACTGGAGTTTGTAGAGCATGTGGTAAGTGCCCTGTTTCTTCAGCAGCTCGTGATGGGTGCCGGTTTCAACAATCGTTCCCTCCTGCATCACCACGATCAGGTCCGCATTCACAATCGTCGAAAGGCGATGGGCAACACAGAAGGTCGTGCGTCCCTGCATCAATCCGTCGAGGGCCGCCTGCACCGCGCGCTCGGACTCCGGATCGAGTGCATTCGTCGCTTCGTCGAGAATCAAAATGGGCGCATTGCGCAAAATCGCACGGGCGATCGTGATGCGTTGCCGTTGGCCGCCGGAAAGATTCCCGCCTTTTTCGCCGACGGGATTGTCGTAGCCCAGCGGCTTTTCCATAATGAAATCGTGCGCGTAGGCGTGCTTGGCGGCCGCGATGATTTCATCCCTGGTGGCACCCGGGCGACCGAGCTCGATGTTCCGGGCGATGGTGTCGTTGAACAGGATCGTTTCCTGCGTGACGATGGCGATCTGATCCCGCAAATCTTTCGAGAACACCTCGCGGAGATCCGTGCCGCCAATCCGGATCGAACCACTCTGCGGATCATAAAAGCGGAGGAGCAAATGGGTAAGCGTCGTCTTGCCCGAGCCGCTGCGTCCCACGAAGGCGACGAGTTGCCCGGGTTTCACCTTGAGCTGAATGTCTTTCAGCACCGGCTTGTCGCCGTAACTAAAGGTGACGTTGTCGAAATGAATTTCGCCGGACTTTGCATGCAGCGGTAACGGATTAGCTGGTTCGCGAACGGTATTTTCCGTTCCCAGAAATTCGAACATCCGCTCACTCAAGGTCCGCGCCTGTTCGAGCTGAGTATTGAGACGCACCAACGACTTGATCGGCGCGTACATGAGAAAAATACTCCCAACGAATTCCGTGAAGTCGGCAGCGGTCGGCTTGTTCCCGGTCTTAGAGGCGATGAAGAGAAAAAATAAAGCGATGCCCGTGGCACCCGCGAATTCGATCACCGGCCCGGGAAGTTCCTGCGCGCGCACCAGACGCATCAAAAGACTGACCGCCTGACGCGAGATTTCTTTGAAGCGTTCGAGCAACAGGTTTTCGAGATTGTAGGCTTTCACCACGCGCATGGCGGTGAAGGTTTCGTGCAGTTGTTGATTCAACCCAATGGAACTGACACTGCTCTTGGCGGCGGTCTTGCGCGTTTTACGGCCAAAGTAAACCGCGGTGCCGACACAGACCGGGAAAATCAAAAGGGCCATGAGCATCAGGTCGCCATGTCGGGCGAGCAGCAAAATCAAAAGACCGATCACCGTGACTGGTTGCAAAATGATGACGACGAGCGATTCGCCAATGATGCCTTGCAATAACGGGACACGACTGACGATCGCCATCAATTCGCCGGTGCTGACTTTGTTAAAAAAGCTGATCGGTTGATGGACGATGTGTGAAAAAAGAGTCGCCCGCAAATCGCTCGTCACGCGCACCGAGACCCAGGTCATGAAATAGGTATTGAGGTAGGTGAACAAAACGCGCAGCAACATCGCCAACGGAATCATCATCACGATCATGGCGATGAGCCTTCGATCCCGACTCACGGCGATTTCGCGGAGCTTGGCGTGGAACCATACGGAGAAGCTCTTGGACTTTTTCGTCCACCAGCTGCCAACGGAATTCTGAACGCCCGACTTAATCGCGGTTGTTTCTTCAGGATCGCCCGTGACCACGAAGCGACTGGTCACTGTGTTCGTGCCATCATCCAAGGTCACCGTCAGATGATTGGTCGCCACCCAATTCGTCGCCGGCCAATGAGTGATCGCGATATCCACGGGCCGCACGTTCATCCGGGGAGCAGTGGGGATGATGGTTAAAGAAGGAGAGAGAAGATTCGACGACATCGCGGTGGAGGGAATCTCAACGAGAGGCTCCGTCGCGGTTTGGAACACAACTTCCATGGAAACTTTTACCGCGATCATCAGGAGCGGATTGGATAATCCGCCGAGGATGCCGCAGATGATCCCGAGCACCAGCCGCCCTTTGTAAGGCAGCAGCAGCGACCATATCTTGCGCAGGAATGTAACCATCGACAGGAGAGAGTATGCGAACGGCGTCAGAATTTGTCAGATGTTTTTTCTACAGCGACACTATTTATTTTTGATTGACCAACCGGTTCCCTGGAAATTGACGCATACCGGCATCGGTTTTCCGCCGCCGAGTTTTCGCTGATAACGCTTTTGAAAGTGCCGCGAGAGCATCGCGAGCTTCGAGAGGACATACGATTCCCATTTGCTGTAAGGCTTGCCACCGTTCTTGCGGAGCACTTCGAGGGCTTCCGCGAAGTATTCCTTCGATTGCAGCGCGGAACGTTGCGTCTTCTGATGACGAAAGCAGGCGAGTGGGACATTCACCCCATGCAGTTCCGCGCCCTCGGAGAAAAAGCGCGCCCACAATTCGAAGTCGCCCGCCAACTTCAGACCGCTATCGATGCGATTCCCCGCGCGGTTCCACAACGAACGCCGCCAGAAGGTCGATTCCTGCTGGATGAAAAAGTCGGCATGCCAGTCGCCGCCGGGAAGATTGGCACCGCGAAAAAAAGCCTCGCGATTAAACCCGTGTAGTTTCACGCAATCAGCCGCGATCCCCTGCTCTCCTGCGAACAACGGATAGTTCGTCGTGAGCCATTCCACAGTTTGAAACTGCGCAAAAATCTCGCTCGCCACGCGCAACGTCCAGGGCGTGTGTTTATCGTCGGAATTGATCCACGCCATGATGTCGCCTTTGGTTCGGGCGAAACCTTTGTTGATCGCATCGTATTGTCCGCGGTCCGGTTCGCTCACCCAATAGGCGAGATGCTTTTCGTATTTGCGGATGATCTCGACGCTGCCGTCCGTGGAACCGCCATCGATAATTACGTACTCGAGGTTGGGATAATTCTGACCGAGCACCGATTCGATCGTCTCCGCGAGAAACGGCGCCTGATTGAAGGAAGGCGTGACGATCGAAATGCTCGGTAACGGTTGGGACATGCTTAAAAACGTCTAAACGATCAGCCTTCTGGAATCAGACCGACCAGAATGTGATCTTTCAATTCGGCATTCAGTTGGTCCATGCGGCGTTTGATTCTTTTACGTTCCGCGCGCTTTTTCCATCCGCTGACATTAAAAGCCCACCGGATGCTTTTACGTCCCGATGGCTGTAGCGAAAGCTTGGCCGCTTCGTGCTCGCGGGCCAAGCGCAATAATTCAGCAAGCTTCTGGAGTTCGGATGAGGTCCGCAGTTGCGCACTCTGCAATGCTTCATCGACGCTCGCCTGCGCCAGGAGCGACATCTTCGTCCAAAGACCCGTGGCATCTGGTTCTTCCTTCGGGTGAAAGAGGAAGGTCGAAAAAGATTTCGGAACAACGGCGAATTTCAACTTCCACGAATTCGCGATCCCCCACGCCATGTCACCCGCGCGGAAATAATCGGCCGAAAAGGGAAGGCGCTGCATCGTCTCAGCCCGGTAGAGATTGCTGGCGGAACTGCCCATGATCGAATCTTCACCGGCCGTCACGGCGCTCCAAAGCACGTCGGCAGGCAGCAACAGGCAAGGCTGCTGGATGTGATGTCGCTCAATCACTCGTTCGATAGGCCATTTGCTGGCGACCGTGTTCCCCTGCATATCGACCAAACGCGGCGGACTCAACACGACGTCACTCTGAAATTTCTCCGCCGCGGCATACAGCTCTTCCAAGCCTGCCTTGGTCATCTGGTCTCCGACGGTCGAAATGTAGAGGTACTTCGATTTGATTTGGCTGATCCCGAAGTTCCATGCCTGGTAAAGTCCGGGCGGTCGCGAAAAGATCTGCACATTTTTTTGCGGAAGATGTGCCTTGAAGTATTCAACGGTGCCGTCCTTCGATTCGCTGTCGACGATCACCACTTCTTCGACGCCGTCACACCATTCGCGCACGGTTTCCAAATGCCGAGGCAGATAAGCCATCGAATTGCGGGTCGGGATGATGACGCCAATGGGCAACATGCTGGCGCGGGAATTTCCCGCTATTTTTTAAAGAGACGCCGCCACCATTTCTTTTTGTTTCGGCGCTGCGCTTGTCGGTTTCGTTCGGCGCGCGCTTCGTGCACCAGCATTAGCCAGTCTTCACCGGTATCGTGTGAAAATTGCCGCATGACCGACAGAAGGCGCTTCGGATAAAAGATAAAGACGTCGTTGTAGACGACGAGACGATGATCGTTGCTCAACGCGAAGAGCGCACGCGCGACTTCATCGAGTTCCGGCCAATCACTAACACGATGGGGCGCCGGTGGCGCGCACAGATACAAACGGGCGTCGTCGATGAGCACGACGCTATCGGGATGCAATTTGTGGATCGCTTGAATCTCTTCAATGAGCGGCGTTTGGGAATCGGCTCCCGAGGTGTCATCGGCCACGCACCAATGGGCATCCAGCCAGAAGAGGGTGGGAGTCGATGCAAATTGGTCCCGCAATTTACGCAATGCTCCGGGTGAATCACTGAGATGAATCTCAACGCCTGTGTCACCTGTAAATCTTCGAACCGCTTTCTCGTGCAGCTGCGGAGACATTTCGACCGAGTGGCATTTCTTAAAGAATTTGCGGGCTAACGCAAGCGTATCGCCCTGGAACGTGCCGGTCTCCACAAAGAGCTGCAGCGGCAACTCGCGGGTGAGCACCGCAAGCAATCGTTCATCGAGGGAAAAGCTAATGGCACCCATGCGAGAATTGGTTATGCGCCAAAGACAACGAGATTACCAGTTTGCATCTTTTTCGTAGCCGGTTTGGACGAGCGCATCGTTGAACAAGTATTTGAAGCGATCTTTGATCGCCGGCGTAAAATGGTTTTGCCAATCGCCGTGAACCCCTTTGCGGTAATGGGAATTCAGATCTTCGCTGCCCGGTTTCCGTCCAGCCAACTTTTCAAATGAACGCGCAGCGACCACTGCCTTCAAACGCGCTTCATCAATGGAAATGCCGAAAGAGCTTTCAAGCAATTGGCGCAAGTGGCTCGAATCGCTATTCATGAAATCTTCCAGACGATAGCAACGTTCGCCGGATCGAGCCCAGGTGCGTTGGATATCGGCGCAACTACCGAGCCAGGTCTCCATCATGTACATGATGCCTTCTTCGGTGCTCACCTTCGTCAACACGTAACGGAACTTTTCCATCATCGTGTTGCTCAACGCGTGGCTGTTGCGAAAACTAAAATAGGAAGAAATCAAGGTGTCGCGCAGATCACGCACGAGGACGAATTGACGATGTTTGCCTCCGAACGCCAAAGAATCGAACTCCGGCTTGCCCAGGTAAACGCAGGTGTAAAGCTTTCCAGACTCAATCGGCTTCCCGAGGACTTGAAGCTCAAAATATTGCGCCGGAATGATCAATGGACCGAACAGATCATCCAATATCACCTGCATCCATTGGGAACCGGCCTTCCAGTGCGTGATATGAAAAAAAGTGGTGTCTGCCGGGACAGTTAAATACTCCACGGCTTCGGCGCTGGCGGCAACGGGTGCGCGTGGCTTGAGAATGCGATCCAGAAGCCCTTTTGCGTTCGAGGAGCGTTTCATATTACCAGTTGCTGTCCTTTTCGTAACCGCCCATCAACAGAAGATCGTTATAGAGACTTTTAAAACGGGATTTGATCCGCGGGGTGAAATGGTTTTGCCAATCCCCATGCACACCTTTGCGATAATGTGATTTAGTATCTTCGCTACCGCGTTCGCGTCCGCCTGAGAGTTTCTGAAACGAGTGGCGTGCCAGGACCGATTCCAGGAGCTTAGGATCCAAAGTGATTCCCCAACCTTTCTGAAACATTTCTGAAACCGTGCCTTTAGCATTGGCCATGCAATCCTCGAGCCGAAAAACTTTCTCACCCGAGTCGAGCCAGGTCCTTTGGATGACACCACAGAGGTTCAGCCAGACTTCCATCAGGTAGAGCAGCCCTTCTTCCTCATTCAACTTCGTGAGAATGTTGCGCCATTTGGCCATCACAGGATTAGTTACCTCATGGGTCTGACGAATGCTGAAGTAGGCAGAAATCAGGGTGTCTCGAAGATCGCGAATTAAGACGAAGTGTTTCGTGCCGGGCGGCAGCACAAGCGCGCTCATCTCGGGCTTCGAAACGTAAACGCACATGTAAACTTTTTTTGCCTCAATTGGTTTGGTCAGAACCTGGGCCTCAAAACTCTGCGGTGCTACGACGGCCGGACCATATAAATCCTCGAGGATAGCGCGGACCCACTGCGACCCGGCTTTCCAATGCGTCACGTGAAACAAAGTGCCCTCGGGCACGGGTAAATAGTCATTGCGGTCCGGCGCACTCTTGTCCTCTGCGTTGAACAAGCGGCGTAGAAACGGTTTTTCTTGCGAACTTTTATTGGGGGCTGAACCCATCGGGACAGAAGGCTAGGGTTCACTGGCGGTAATTGTCAACGCTCTGGGCAAGTTGGCTGGAGGTTTTCTTCGCATTCGGCGCCTCGTTACCAAAACAAATTTTTTAAGTTGGCAGTGTGAATGGGCTCCCGTACTTTCTGGCCCGATGCTTTTCAGCTCATGGCAATTCATCTTTGTTTTTTTGCCAGCGACGCTGCTTATTTTCTTTCTCATTCCCGCACGTTTACGCGTCGTGCGAAAAATCTGGCTGACGGCCGCTTCCTTTGCTTTTTATGGCTATTGGAAGGTCGAATACTTACCGCTGCTGATCTTCTCCATCCTCGGAAACTATGGAATCGCAGAAGGAATCATTCGCAGCCACAACCGCAAAACCAGTCACGGTTTGTTATTCATTGGTGTCGCCACAAACCTGCTTCTGCTTGGTTATTTTAAATACACCAAATTTATCCTGGAGATTCTGGGGAGGTTGCCCACGGAAGAATCCCAGAAATTCGACATCATCCTGCCGCTGGCGATCTCTTTCTTTACGTTCACCCAAATCGCCTATTTGGTCGATGTTCATCGCGACCAGAGCAAGCATTATAGTTTTCTGGATTACGCGTTGTTTGTCGTTTTCTTTCCTCACTTGATCGCCGGCCCGATCGTCCGGCACTGGGAGATCATCCCGCAGTACGCCGAAAAAGAATTGCGACCGAACCGAGGCGATTTGGGTACTGGGCTCTCGCTCTTCATGCTCGGTCTTTTTAAGAAGGTTCTCATCGCGGATACGATTTCAGAATACGCAGATAAAATGTATTCGGCCGCAGCCGCGGGCGGCTCGATCACCTGCATCGATGGCTGGCTGGGCACGCTGTCATTTGCGTTGCAGATCTACTTTGATTTCTCCGGCTACTCCGATATGGCCATAGGGTTGGCCCGAATGTTCGGAATCAAATTCCCGCGCAATTTCAATTCACCCTACCAGGCGGCATCGCTCGCTGAGTTTTGGCAACGCTGGCACATGACACTCAGCCGGTTCTTGCGCGAATACGTTTACTTTCCCCTCGGAGGCAATCGCGTCGGAAAATTCCGCCATGTCTTCAATGTGTTAACGACGATGCTCCTAAGCGGGCTATGGCACGGCGCAGGTTGGACGTTTGTGATCTGGGGCGCCATTCACGGATCAATCCTGGTGATTATTCATGCCTGGCAACGTTTGCAGGCTCGACTCGGTTGGGAACTGAAGCATTGGACGATTCGATCCGTTTGCATCGTGGCCACATTCATGATCGTCCTTTTCACCTGGGTTTTCTTCCGCGCGCCAAATATCGATACTGCCAAGCGAGTGCTCGCCAGCATGACCGGGGCGAACGGTTTCACGGTGCCGGATAAAGTCGGCGATGCAAAATTCGGAATTCGCGAAACGTTGAAGGCCGTTGGCTTCACTGTCGTTCCCGCCCCCCTGGCTCTCAGTTCTTATCGTGACCAGGTGCGGTTATTATTACTGTTGGTGTTTATCGTGTGGCTCGCGCCGAATACCCATCAACTGCTCGCGTCCTATACGCCGACTTTGGAGGATACATCGTTGGGTCGACTTCGAATCACCCTCAATCTCGGAACCGGTCTGGTTTTCGGAGCGTTTTTCTTTTACGTCGTGCGAACGTATTTTACGGCCGCCCCAAGCCCGTTTCTCTATTTCAACTTTTAGTCATGCGCGTTTCGAATCGATTCTTTGCGGCGATTTTCATTGGGATGCTCATCGGCTTCGCGATTTTCTGGTCGCTCGTCCGACTGCAGCTGGGAGTCCCGACAGAATCGTCGCGTTGGTGTTACGACATTCTGAACCGAAAAAAGCAACTGTGCCGCGCCATCAAAGGTAAGAAGTTAGTATTGGTCGGCGGTTCGAATGTACTCTTCGGATTGCGCGCGCATGAAATTGAAGAGGCCACGGGGGTCCCCACCATCAATTATGGCCTCAACGCGGCTTTGACTGGCCCCTATCTCATCGATCTCTCCAAGGAGGTTCTCAATCCAGGAGATACCGTGTTGCTGGCGCTCGAATATTCCGGATACGAATCGATGGCGCAGGATCAACTTTTTATTGATTACGTGATGTCACGAGACCCCGCTCGTTTTGAACAAGCCCCGTGGCTAACCCGGTTGAAGTGGGGCTTCGGCTTTTCCGTGGGAGAATTAATCCATCGCTACAACACCCGTAAAAAGGCCGTGGCGCCGCACACCATCAACTTCCCCTATGATGTCACGTATCTGAACGGGAACGGTGACCAAAGCGGCCATACCGCCGACAAAAAGCCAGCTGACCGGAAGAAGGTCTACGACGTCCAAGGCGTGCTTGGCTACCGGTTATCGGAGACATCCTACGAAGTGCAAAGCATTCGAAGCTTTTGCGCGTGGGCCGCAAAAAACAATATTCGCGTTCTCGCGACGTTCCCCAACGTGGTGCAGCGACCGGAATTCGATACGCCCGTAGCGGCGCAAACAATTCGGGAAATAGAAAACCTTTATAAATCCATGAATGTTCCAGTCGTCGGCAGCGCCCGTGAATCGATGCTCCCGGATACGGAGTTCTTCGATACGCGCTATCACCTGACGGAAGAAGCGGCAAAAGTGAGAACCGCAAAGCTACTGGTTCACCTCGCGCCCTACCTCAAGAATTAGCCCGTTCTTTCGGTGATTTGCCCTCGCGTTTAGAAATACGCCGTAGAAAATAAACTTTTCTCAGTCGTCCTCGCCCCGTTTAATGCCAGCAAATGTTCACAGGCATTGTTGAAGAAGCCGGTATCGTGGAACAGATCACTCGCAAGAGTCGCGCGATTGAATTGACCGTGCGGAGCAACATTTGTGGCCGTGATGTGAAACTCGGCGACAGCATTGCCGTCAACGGTTGCTGCTTGACCGTGACTCACATCGCAACCAAGGGAAAACAGAAGTTGCTGCAATTCGATTTGCTGCAGGAGACCTGGAAACGCACCAACTTCAATGCCGTCCGGACAGGTTCCCTCGTTAATCTTGAACGCTCCCTCCGTGTGGGTGATCGGCTCGGCGGCCATTTCGTGACCGGCCACATTGATGACGTTGGGAAAATTGTGCGTTGGGAACGCGCCGGTGCGGATTACGTCCTGGAAATCTCCGCGCCCCCGGCGGTGATGCGTTACGTCATCTTCAAAGGCTCTATCGCGGTCGATGGCATCAGCCTGACTGTCGCCAGCGTAACCAAAAAGAAATTCACACTTTGGATTATCCCGCACACCTACGAAGTCACGACCTTGCGCGAGCGAAAGGTCGGAGATGCCCTCAATGTTGAAGCCGACATGCTCGGCAAATATGTTGAGAAATTTGCCAGCCTCAAAGGCTAATGGCCGTTGAATTTGTTCTTTTCCACCATCGAGGCGGGAGAGATTTCTTTGACACGGACTGCGGAAACAAATTGTTCCTTCCCTTGCCCGTCCTTATAGACGTAAGCACCGTCCTTGAAAACGGGTTTGCTCTTCGTAGCGATTTGAGAACGATTGTTTAGTGTGATGACGTAGCCAGTGCTACAGCCAGCGAGAAGAACCACTCCCAACACAGCCAATAGGATATTTTTCATGGGATAGACGACGAGGATATGGTGCGCATGGCAGGACTTGAACCTGCACGAGTTACCCCACTACCACCTCAAAGTAGCGCGTCTGCCAATTCCGCCACATGCGCAAAACCGACTAGAATGAAACCATGTCTGCCGAACTTCGCAAGTTATTTTCGATTATGTTCCAATACTTGCGTTTCCGAAAGCGTCTCATAAGATAAACCACTACGTCCTTTATGTTAGAAAAGACCCTCCAACAAATTTCGAAAGCATGGCGCGATCAGTATGAAAAGGGCATGTCCGCCTTTAAGGCGCAAAATCTGGATTACGCCATCAGCATCTTCAACCAGGTATTAGCAAGCGAGCCCGGGTTTTTTGATTGCCGACAAGCCCTGCGGGCCGCGCAATTCAAAAAAGCGGGAACGAACACCGGGTTTTTCAAAAAGGTCCTCGGTGGCGCCACGTCTTCGCCCTTGATGGCCAAAGGCCAACTGGCATTGCGTAATAATCCTATCGACGCCCTCCAGATCGCCGAACAAATCTTAAACGATTCGCCTAGTAATTCGATGGCGCAAAAACTTCTGGCGGACGCGGCGCGCGCCGCTGGTTTCCCGAAGACCGCGATTCTTTCCCTCGAAATTCTCTATAAATCTTCTCCGAAAGATCGCGCCGTCGCGACGGAACTCGCGGAAGCATATAGCGCTTCGGGCCAATCTTCCCGGGCCGAGGATGTCTATCGCGAGCTTCTGAAGGCGTATCCGCACGATCCTGATCTTTCTCAGGCTCTGAAGAATGTCGCCGCGCAAACAACGATGGATGAAGGCGGTTACGGCGCACTCGCGGATGGCACAGGTTCGTATCGCGACATCTTGCGCAACAAAGAAGAGGCCGTCGCGCTGGAACAGGAAAAACGCGAAGTCAAAACCGGCGACGTCCTGGCCCAGATGATTTACCAGCAGGAAACGAAATTCCAATCGGAGCCGGATAATCTGAAGCTCGCCCGGAGCATCGCCGAACTGTACGTGCAACAACAGGCATTCGATCGCGCTTTGGAGTATTATAATTACATCATTGCCAAACAGGGCACAGCCGACCCGACGATGGAAAAGACCATTGCCGACACGATGACGCGAAAGTTCGATCATCAACTTTCCCAACTCGACACCACGGCTCCGGATTACACCGAGCAATCGGAACGCATCAAAGGTGAACGGGACAGCTTCGTCATCGAGCAAAAGAAAAAGCAGGTGGATCGCTATCCGAACGATCTGCAACTCCGGTTTGATTTGGGTCAGGAATATTTTCGGGCCGGGAGAATCAGCGAAGCAATGCAGGAGCTCCAAAAAGCCCAGGCCAATCCGAATCGCAAAATTCAGTCTCTCGGCTTGCTCGGTCAATGTTTCGCTCATCGCGGCATGAACGATATGGCGGCACGCACCCTGCAAAATGCATTGAAAGAAAAAGTCGGCTTTGACGAGGAAAAGAAGGAACTGCTCTACGTGCTCGGCTGCGTCTTTGAGAAAATGGGCCAAACGGAACAGGCCATGGAACATCTCAAGCAGATCTACGAAGTGGATATCGGCTACAAAGATGTCGCCGCCAAGGTGGACGCTTATTACTCCTCGAAGTAACGAGGCTCATTCTCTTTCAGCGAAAAAGTCAGAGTCTCCTCACGTCGTCTCCTACGGGATTCGATAAATCCGATAGAACTGCGCGGCGGACGTTGCATTCGTTGTGAAACTAAAGTTCGTTGAAGCCGCCGTATTTGTCCGTATGGCGATCCAGTTCGCCAGGTCCGCCGAAGCATCCACCCGGTATTGTCGCCCGTTGATTGATTCCCAGTTCAACGTCACCAGTTGGTTGGTCAGCGTCGCCGAACCGATTCGATAGGGCACATCGTACGGATTGCTGAAATACATTAACACCGGCAAATGATCTGATGCTGTCTTATCGTCGTTCGTTTGCAGATTTGCAGGCATCGGATTGAGTAAATCGGTTCGAAAGACCTGGCTGCTGAGAATATTCGATGCCAACAACGTGCACGGCATAATGTAATCAATTCGTTCGCTGACGCTGGCCTGAATCGAATACGTGTTGATGCTGCTCGTAAACGGATTCCTGGGATTCGTGAGATGCAATCCGCTGGCGGCACTAACAAGACGTTGAATCACGAGCGTGTTCGTATCCGATTCATTCATATCACCGCTCAGGGTGTAAGGATCGTTTGGATAAAGAACGAACAGATTAGTGGCGAAAAAGTTCGTAATCGCTGCCGCTTCGGCCGCGCGTTTGGCTGCGGCATCCGTGTATCCCCCAGAACTCGATTTCAAATGCGTTGTAAAAACGTGCAGCGGTCTGCTGAAACTGGGCACCGTGATTTGTGCTTCAAATAAATCGCGGGTGAAATTCGCATTGGTATAACCGAACGGATTCAAATCAGCCCCATCCATCCATTTGGAAGCTCGGGTAATGGGATGTCGGCTGACGATCGCGCTGCGGATGAACCCGTCCGTTCCGGAATTTATCGCCAAAGCATAGCTCGGCAGAAATGCCTTCACGAAATTCGTCATCTCGTACCACAAATCGTTTGGAATCTCATTGAACGTGATCACGTCAGGTTGGACATACATGACCTGTCGCCCGATCGCCTGCACTTGCGGCGCGTTGGTGGTCCAATTAGTCGCTCCGTTCCCTTTCACATTGTAAGTCATGAGCGAGAGTCCATTCGAGCTGCCAGACGTGGGAGCGCTAACGGTCAGCAGGGCGGAAGCATTGGTCGATCCGTAAGCATTGCTGACGATCACAAAGTAAGTGCCGGCACTGTTCCCATTGACATTGGTCAGAATGAGCGATGAGAGAGTCGCGCTGCTGAGATTCGTGCCATTGAACTGCCACTGATAATTCAGCGGCGAAGCGCCATCGGCTACGACGCTGAAGGTGGCGTTCCCTCCTTGCGTGGCGACTTGATCTTCCGGCGGCGTGGCAATCGATGCGGGACGGATATCGACAGATACCGTGCTGAACGAAACAGTCAGATTATCGATGGCCAGGCCGTGATCGCTCCCGGTATCATCATTGTCAAACCAGCGGAGAAATAATTCCTGTCCGGGCAAGACAGCCTCGCCGGATATTACAACCGAACTAAATGTGACCTGATTCAATGCGTTGTTTCCGTCCAACGTTGCGGAACTCGCTCCCACTATCGGGCTGATGAAATCCAAATTTGTAAAAGCTTTCCAGGCCTGGGCATTAAGCGCATCGGCATTAGTCAGCCCATTTCCGATTCGATACGAAAACGCCAGCCTGTGGGCATTAATGTTGCCGCCGTTTCGCCACTGTTCACCTGTGTAGGAAATCGTGAGGTTCGATTGCGCCGTTGAGACGGCGTCATTCGTGAATCGGATTCCATACGCTAGATCGCCGGGTCCGCTGGAGCCCAGTGATCCCAAAGCGCGTTCCGAGGCAGAAGTGCTTCCATAGCTATAAAGTGCGCCGGTGGAACTGCTGCCAGTGCCGGCGTTGTAATTCGTGACATTATTGGGCGCGACAGTTTTCGACGCATACCAACCCGGTAAAGTCACGTTGTCTGTCCAACTATTCGCGGTTCCGCTGCTGGCCAATGAATTGAAATTTTGGGAATAATTTCCCGAACTAAACAACACCTGAGCGCGACTCGATGTGCTAAAAAAGATAAGCAGCAAAGCAAGACAAGGGGCTAAGACACGTTTTTGCACCGTCCTCCGTTGTAACAGGAATCGGTCGCAAGGTAAAACAATCCCTTTCTCTATTCAGTGAACCATTCTTTCAACACGCTCACATCAAAGCGGTCACTGATCTTTTGGTGGATCCACGAGGTTTCGCAGAACGATGACACAAGGGATACTTCCAATAATCAACCCTACGAAGAAGACTTGCCACCCCGGGGTCATTGTCCCACGCCTGAAGAACATCACCGAAAGTGTCAAAGCCAGCACGAGATACCATAACGACGCAAAGATCTGAAACGGCAATACAATCGAACGTCGCATCTCGTCAGGTCGGATGAATATGAAAATACAAAGTGGAAGCATCGCGATCGCAACCGCGATCCAGGCCGGAAGTGTCTGACGTGAAATGTCAGCGAGTAACCCTGCGGTACACAGAGATCCGATCCCCGAAGTGAACTTCAATTTGTTATTCGACCACGCAATCATTTATAGACTTCTCCTTCCAGAGTTGCGTAAACAACCCCAGCGCGCCGGTTCAGCACCAAATTGAGCGCATCGCTCCCGCGATCCGTTCGATCTGTAAAAAAAACGATATCGGCCTCTCCTGGTAAGGGCTGATAGTCATGGCGAGCTCAATCAAGTATCTTCTCGCCCGCGATGATCCATGCCTTGGCAATCCGAGCGTCTTGCACTTCGTAAATCATGACCACTTTAATTTTGCCTGGCCCTTCAGGGAAGGTACGGCTGATCTCTTCACAATCGACGACGATCTGCCCGATCACCGTGCGACTCAATAGATCCGCGTGCAGATTGGGTTCGCGAAACCGGTCAGCAAAACGCGCCCGCAGAGCCGCTGCTCCGCTGGCCAGCAACTTCGAGGGATGCTCAAACATTTGTGCGTTCTCGGCATACATCGCAACAAGCGCGTCAATATCTCGCGCATTGTACGCCTCAAGTTGTCTCTGCACGATGTCTGCTGGATTCACGGTGGGTGTCATAACGTCGAAACGGAGTGACCAAACCAGCTCAGCCAGCTCATGTCAACAAACGCGAATCCGCGCAGCGAAACCGCAAGCGACTCAGGAAACAGAGCCGTGGTTTTCTGTTTTTCTCTGAGACCGTAATCTCGGGCACAAAAAATCCCCTTCGAAATACGAGCTTCGAAGGGGATGAGAAGGTTATTCGGCGTTTAGCGCGAAATCAAAGCGGCTGTAACCACGTTCGCGGCGAAATCGTAAGTCATGTTCGTTCCGGTGATATTCGTCACTGTAAACGTCACGGCCCCATTCTTGATGGATGCTGTTGACGTGATCGTGGCGTCACCACTGGCGTTGCTCACACCACTCAGGCCGGAATTATTAATCGAGCCGGTGAAATTTCCAGTGACCGTGGCTCCACTGACCGCTGCGCCGGAAGCATTCACAACCCTGACCACGGCACGCGCCTTGAATTTGGAACCCGCTGCCACCCAGCTCATGGTGATGCTCTGGACATGCACCGCGACGGTCGAAGGCGTCTGGGTCGTGGCGCTGGCCTGGTTGGAATTGGCGGAAGCCCCACCGCCATTGCTGGCGCGCACAACGTAGTAATAAGTCGTGCTCGCCGCCAGGCCAGTGTTGGGATACGAAGTCGTATTCGCCGCCAGCGTCGCAATGTCCGTGTACGGCCCGCCGGCAACCGTGCTGCGAGCGACGATAAAGTTGGCTTCATTCGTGGAATTATCCGTCCAGGCGAGATTGATCTGCGAACTGCTGACAGCGGTGGCGGTAAGTCCACTGGGCGCGGCAGGCGGCGCTGGTGGCACCGCATAGACAAACTTGATCGCGTCGGCGAGAGCGATCTGACCAGCGGTCGAAATGGCGTCGGTGATTCTGACATACTTGGTTGTGCCGGTAATGAAATTGAACGTTCCGAGTAAATTCCACGCACCGCCACCGACCTGTTGGTTCACGTTAAGGGTAGTCGTCCCGCCGTTGTATGAGATGACGTGAGGTGTGGCCAGATCGCGGTTGGCTCCCTGAGTATGCCATTCATAAACGTTGTAATCGCCCGCCGTCAAAATATTCGGCGTGAATTGAAAATACGCGGCACCGGTCCCCTGGCTTTTATATCTGTAATCCGTTCCAAACTTGTCCGTGGCGGTTGTTCCCGTTGACCAGGATCCAACAACCGTTGCCGCAGGATTATCGATGATGATGTCCGCCACAACGCCAGGGGCTAGTGTGCTGAACGTGAAATCCCCGGACGTCGCCGTATTATTGGCGGCGTCCTTCGATGTGACGCGGTAATGATAAAGAGTCGAAGCCGTCAATCCCGACAGGCCAATCGAGTGATTCGACACAAGTGACGGGTTGCTGGCCGTGAATCCATATGACGCGGTGGTTCCATATTCAACCAGGCTGTCCGAATTTTCATCCGTGTTCCAGGTGATCGTCGCTGAAGTGTCGTTGATGGCACTGGCGGCTACCGCGGAGATTACGGGCGGTGTGGTGTCGGGAACAGCGGTCGTAGCAACCCACGTCGAGAGCTGGGCCTCAGTGCCGTTGAAGACATCGAGATCGACGTTTCCGGAAATGCCGGGAATCGCTCCGGTGCTGGAGTACTGCCAAAAGTCCCAGGCGCCTCCACCCCAGAAGTTACAACCCGAACAGGCACTCCACGGCGTTCCGGTCTGCGGATCACCGCCGTAATTGGCCACGTCACTGCCAAATCCAGACAAACTGCTGTTGAAGTTGCACATAAAGCAGGCGCTCGAATAAAGGATGATGTCGATGCTGACTCCCGCAGCAGCCGCTTTGGCTATAACGTTATTGTACCACTGGGTGGCCCAGTCGGAGTAACTGGTCGCGCCGACATGCCCATCAAAATGTTCTATGTCCAGCATGGGCATGAGGGTTTTCCCATCAGCCAGGATATGGGGGCCAGCGAGAGCCCAGAAATAATCAGCCTCGACGCTCGGGCTGTTCGTAGCCGGGAAGGCGTAATGATACGCGCCCATGAGAACTCCGGCAGCTTTGCCATTGTTCATGTTGGCAACAAAATTCACATTGGTCAGGTAAGCGCCGCGCGTGGCTTGAGCCCAGGCAAACGTGATACCTGCTCCCCTGACGCTCGTCCAATTGATAGTGCCTTGGAAGCGTGATACGTCGATGCCCGAAGCGCGTTGAGCCATGACGTGGCCGACTCCCAAGGTCAGGACCAACAAAACGAGCGCCATTATTTTTCCAAGCCCCGCCGTTCTTTTTAGGCGTATGCTGCTTGCTGATCCCTCCTGTTGGATTTGATTTTCTTTCACAGTTTTATGGTGTTAATGGTCTTTTGGTTCTTTAGGTGGGATCAGCTTGACCTTAACAAAAAGCCCTTCTCAGAAACAATCGGGGTTTCTGGTAGTAAAGCTTGTCTGCCCACTGTCCAGTGGATGAGCCGTGTCAGGCTCTCAGATCACCGGATGATCAGGCCGCACTACAACTGGCCCAGCTTAATCTCCGTGAGGGGTCTGCCGTCGTTCAGCAACTTCAGCCGCAAGCAGTAGCTCACGCTGTTGGTGGACTGCAAGTTGGATCCAGGCTTTCAGATAGTTGTTCTCTTTTGGGTTCCGGACAATAGTGCCCTGCTCCAGTCGAGTTATCTTCCCATCACTGTCCTCAAGCTCTGCCTGTATTGTTTGCAGCTCCTGAGGCCCGAAATTTCCGCTGTAGACCACCGAGAATGCAATCGAGGTGTTGGCTAATGTGATCCTGACTTTCTTAGAGGGTTGGCCTCCGAGTCCAATCTTCCCGAGACTTTCCTTCATCCGGCCTACGACCGGGCCTTCGAAGTAAATCGGTTGATTTGTCCCTCGTGAAGCCGTGACGCTGATGACGTGGAATCTGGTGTCGAGAATTTTGATGGGCCGCGAGCGCGCCAAAAACAGCGCCATGGCAATTGCAACAATGGCAATAATGACCAAGGCCAAACCGGCGAAGACATTACGTTTTACAGAGGGCGTGAACATGGTGTGCTTAACGGTCCTGATCAGCGGGCCAGTGCCGGTGGCAAACGGAAGGCAACGGGGACGTAATCGCGGGCTTCACTGCATCTGGCTTGTTAGGGGGCACTGTTTGCATTGCCGCAAAAAATGGATGCTCTCTTTAAATCGCCTAAAAGCGTTTGAGCATCGCTGAAATGGAAGGTTTGAAACCCGACACGCCGTGCACACTCAATGTTGCTGATGTTATCGTCAATGAAGATACACTCTTCCGAACGCCGGTTAATCATACCTAATAGTCGTTCAAACGTCGAAGTCTCTCGTTTGGTCTGACCGATCTGGAACGAATAAACCCGCATTTTGAAAATTCGCAGATGCGGATGGAGATCGTGAATGTGCTCCACCCATTCCTTGGCATGGTCGGATAACAATACCAACTCGTAATGAGCAGCCAATCCTTCCAGGATATTTTCCATGTCGGCGACCTTGCGACGGAAATTGACGCGAATCGATTGTTTGAGTTCATCTACGGAAATCTCCCACCCCGTGTTGGCAATGACGGACTCCAGGTAAGTGTTCTCCGAAAGCTCCCCCCGACAAAGTTGAAGCAGGAGTTCGCCTCCCAACGCAGAAAGAACCTCCGAAGGGGCGCGGTCAAACCGGCGTGCCAGTGACTCCTCAACTCCGCAAAGGCCCGAAATCAACACTTCGGACAGGTCGAAAATAATGGTTTTAATCGTGACTGGCATAGCGAGCCGCCTAACGGAACTGAGCCACAGCTGGCACTAGATGTAAATCGTCCCGCTTAGCGGGAGAACGACAGACGTTATCGGCTTTTGGCTCCAGTGACATAGCCGTAAGTAGTCAGGTTGCATTTTTGCCGGCATGTCTCGTGTGACGAGGCCAAAGGAAGAATACGTTTAACGCGATGTAAAACATCAACGCGAACCAAGGCGCTACCAGGGCGATCACGGTGGCAATGCCATAGCAGACCGGGCCCACCAAGAACCTACGGCCATTTCGTTTTGCTTCATCTTGAGAGATGTGGCTGCTCAGGAGCCGGTGCTCGTGTGCCGCGTATCGCCACATGGCAGTTACAAATATACCGATTACTGTCAGAGTGCCGCCATAAAACGACGTGGCTAACGGTTCATCCGCGCCATCATGAAGGGCTTGCGCGAGGACTGCGGTGGGAAATGGCAGAAATGCCACGAACATCAAATGAAAGGTATTGAGCAATAGGAGATTCTGATCGGCCCGGACTATGTGCTCAAACATTGCATGGTGATTGATCCAGATGGCGCCAATGACGATAAAGCTAATCGCATAGGCGAGATAAGAAGGCCAAAGGCTTAGGAGTTCTGCCTTGAGAGCGGAACCGGACGGAGGAACTTTGATTTCTAGAATGAGTAGAGTAATTGCAATTGCAAATACTCCGTCGCTAAAGGCTTCAATCCGATTAGTATTCATGATCCGTTCCTCTCTATTTCCCCAATGTAACCAGACATTGCAGTCTTCTTTCCGCCTACGAAACCCAGCTCAGCCAGCCCGGGTCAACGAACGTGCAAGCGTCCCGCTTAGCGGGCGAACCGAGAACGGTCGGCGGGCTTGGCTGAAGCGCTCTGGTTAGGCCACTGGGCGTATCGCATGATCAATCATCTTTTGGGCGCGTATCTTGTCACGCCCAAACACGAACACCCGATAGCGCATATCCGTCGTGCTACTGTATGGAATCGCATCGCGGTGAACAGTAATGCCTGCAGAAACAAGACGCTCCGACAAGCTGTCCGCCTCCGACTTCGTGGTAAAGAATCCAACGCAGTGGGCGCGAGAAAATCGCTCGCGGTCAAGAGCTGCAAGAAAAGCGTCGCAAGCTGCCGACTCAGACTCGCAACGATGAATCGCCTCTCCACGCTGTCCGCGCTCGACGTAGAAAACCTCGAATTGTCCGCCAACTCTCTCGATGCAAAACGTGTCGCCGCAAACACCCCAGGCAGAGCCGATGTGATAAACGCTGGGCTGGTAGCACTCCCGCTCAAGATGTGCTGAAAGCTCTTGCAAGTTCATGGCGTGGTAAGTGGCCTAACGACCTAGAACTGAGCCACAGCCGGCTCGGGATGTAAACCGCGAAGCGAAACGAAGAACGCGATCTCGAGTGACATTGTTAGACGACATCCTTGGATGTAGCCTTCTCATTCATTTGCTTCGCTAAAAGCTGGGCGAGACCACCGGAACCACCGGCCAATCCGGCAGCGATAGGGCGAATGCATTTTTCAAAGACTTCATCGGACAAGATAAACGCAAGCAGAAGTCCAATCCCGAGGACGACACTCAAGTTGATGATAGCCCACTTCCATTTACCAAGGTACGCGAGACCTGCACCGGGAAGGAGAAAGCTGAGTAAGAATGCAAGAAATGGTTTTTTCATAATGGGAGAATTATGTCGTCAAAGCTGGGTATTCCCCAAGGATTGAGATGTCTCACCGTTCATGGGGAGGAGCGTAGTGAGCTGAAGGCGTGGTGTCGATTGGTTTTGGCTCTGCGTCAGCATGCTGCCTCTGGAAACGATTGCGTCGCTTCTTACGTTAGAGGTTCAACGCCTCATTTTTGGAGTTTTAAGTTCAGGAAAAATGCAGCGTGGACGTTCGTTAATTGACTTCCCGGATTTCCTCCCCGGTTGCATTTCGAATCTTTTCAGATCTCCCCAAGCTGGATTTCTTGGACAGCGGATTTGCTGGAACTAGCAAAAAGGGCCGCACGTTTTTGGAACGTTTTCGGGCTTCCGGAAAAGGCGGCACAAGTTTCTGGAGGGTTTTTGCGGAATCCGGATTCCGCAAAAACATTTGTGGAGGATTTTCCGAGAGTCCGGAAACTCTCCACAAATAAATTCCAAGTTTCCGGAGAACGGAAAAGTCTCCATTTATGATTTCCAAGTTTCCGGACTCTCCAAAAAGTTGGCAGAAATAAATTCCAAGCTTTCCGATTCACCAAAAAGTCTCCAGAAATTATTTCCGAGTCGCCGGACTCTCCGAAAACCCTCCAGAAACTTTCGCCAACTTTTTGGACTCTCGGAATTTCTTCCACAAATAAATTCCGAAAATTCCGAGAGTCCGAATTTTTATCTTTTTCAGCCGAAGCCATTCGAGATCAGTGTTTTGGAGGAATTTGCTCGAAAACACGGCGGTCTTCTGGCGAAAACCCCGTAGCAAGGGAAATACCAAATCAAAAGGTGGCGGAAGCGCCAGAGAGCAGGCGCAACTCCAAGGACGCTTCGCGCTTTATGAACGCGGTCAAGCAAGCGCGTCAGCGTCTTGGACTGCGGCAGCCCTCTGCCGCTCTTGTTTGGGTATCCTACCTGCCGTACGAAAATTTTTCTTAACTAAATGGCTGTGTTCAGCCCCGCCGGAACTTTTAGCGTATTTAGCGTTTTTCATCCGTCTTTCCCTGGTTTCCCTGCTGAAAAGATCGCCTGACTGGTCCCGCAACCGCGTTTGACCCCGAATTTCGTAAAATCAGGTCAATTTGGGCCCGATTACCGCCTCGAAAAACATCAAAAATGAAAATTTTCAACATCAATAAAAGCCAATAAAATCAAGGGGTTCAGAGGGAGGTATCGGAATGGGCCCATTCCGATACCTAATATTCTTTTTCGATTTGTGAAAAGCTGTTCCCCGTTGCAATTAACGCGAGTCGTTGAATGAAACACACGAAGACAGGCGTGGGACCTTAGAAACCCCACCCAGTCGCGGGTTTTACAGACAAATATGTCTGTGGCCGACAGCGATGTGCTTCGCGGTGCGGCGTGGTCGAGTTCAACGTTGGAAGTTTGAAGTTCAAAGTTGATTAGCCTGCGACGCAGTAGTCAGTGGTCGGTAGTCAGTAGTTAGAAATCAGAAACAAAACAGAATGAGAAAGTTAAACATATGAAGAATCCAATAACACAAAACACAGACGGCGCGCTGGGCCTTTGCCTGAGCGCGATTAACGGTGCGAACGCCCTTGGTTCAGCACTTAAACACATGACCGCATCGGTTCTCATGGCACTACGCCTGGGTCTGCTGGTGGCGTCGAACAGCCTGGAGACCGGCCGTCAACTGCTGCGCGATCGTCGCGCGACGTTGTCGTCGGCGGTGGAGACAGCTCGCATCTTTGCCACGTTGACCCGCGATATTCTGAAGCCATTCCTCGGCTCACAATATTCGCTGGCGTGGGAGGCGCTCGGTTTCCGCGGCTCACTTGCGATGCCGGAGACACGTGAGGAAATGATTCGCGTGCTGGAATGCATCATCGCGTTCTTCACGGCCAATCCCACGATGGAATGGACGGATCGCGACGTCACGGCAGCACAGGCGCAGGTCTTGTTGACGGCGCTCAACGCGGCGAACGATGCGGTGTTGAACCAGAGAACAGCCGTGGACGACCTCATGACGGAACGGGATGAGAAGTTGGAGGCGATGCGGAAGGGATTGCGCGACTTGATCAATGAGCTGGATCATCTGCTTGATCCAATGGATGCGCGTTGGTTGTCGTTCGGCTTCAACAAGCCGGGTGCCGATGAGACACCAGATGTTCCGGAAAACATCACGGCGATCCTGATCGGACCAAACGCCGCCGCGATGAAGTGGGGTGCTTCGGCTCGTGCGGGTTATTACCGCGTCTGGCGGAG
>JAQGOU010000621.1 GCA_028293445.1 Verrucomicrobiales bacterium
ACCCAAGTATTTGCATCAAATCTGGCGGACAGAAGATAGCCTTCCCAATCCCTATGTCCGGGCCATTACCCAGACGACGGATGGATACGTATGGCTCATGACGGACGACTGCATGGCGCGCTTTGACGGGTTCCGATTTGAGGAGTTTGACCGCAAAACGATCCCTGAACGGGTTGAGCGCTGGTGTGTCGGGATGGTGGAAGGGCGCGATGGCAGTCTCTGGGGCTCCAGCGCGAATCGCGGATTGACACGATTGAAAGATGGCAAGGTCACTCGATTCACGACGGAACAGGGTCTCCTGCACAATTACGTAATGTCCGTGTATGAAGACCGTCACACAAACCTCTGGGTTGGGACAATCAACGGACTTTGCCTATACACCAATGGACACTTCATCGCTAAGACCAATGAGCCCGGGCTGCCGTATGCCGCGGTTCGAACGATTTATGAAGATCATAGCGGCGATGTCTGGGTTGGTACTTCCAAGGGGCTCGCGCGGTTCAACGACAATAAATTTACAACCATTACGAACGAACTCGTGAATGATGCAATTATGTGTGTCTACGAAGATCGTCGCGGGGCTTTCTGGGTCGGGACGGCTGGCGGGGTGACGCGTATCATGGACGGAAAATCAACGCACTACACGACGAAACAACGGTTGTTGCATAATGCCGTTCGCGCCATTTGCGAAGATGACGAGGGGACCGTTTGGATCGGGACCCAAGGCGGTGTGCAACGTTTCGTCGATGGACGACTTCGTCCGGTCACAATCAAGACTTTTAATGATCCGGATTTCGAGGGCATTAGTTTCGTCTATTCAATGTTCCCTGACCGGGAGGGTAACATTTGGATTGGAACAAATCTCGGGTTAAGCAGGTTGCAAAAGCAAAAATTTCAAACCATCACCACTGACGACGGATTGCTTCATAATTTAACGACACTGGTCTTCGAGGATAGTAAGAGCAATCTCTGGATCGGTACCTACGGCGGTGGCCTTACACAAATTCACAGCAACACCGTCGAAAACTGGACGACCGCCAATGGTCTTTCCGACGATCATATCCTGGCGTTGTGCGAGGATCATGAAGGGACGATTTGGATCGGCACCGACATCGGCGGCCTGGATCGTTACAAAGATGGAAAGTTCACCAATATCCGCACGCGCGATCCCCAGTCCAACAGCATTCGACTCATCAAGGAAGACAGTAAAACCAATCTCTGGGTCTGCAGTAATGCCGGGGTGTCGCGTTACGAGAACGGGCGTTTGATTCAAAACACCAATTTCCCCAGGACAATGATTAAGGCCCTGGTTGAAGATACGGATTCCAACCTCTGGATTGGTTGGCAGGATGGGCTTCTGCATGTCACGCCGAATTGGACGCGCCGTCATGACGAACGAGCGGGTCTCTCCTCGCGGGCGATCAATTGTATTTTTCAGGATAGCACCGGGACATTGTGGTTCGGCAGCGATGCGGGTTTGAACGTGATGCAGGACGGTAAATTTATGCCGTGCCAGCCACCGGGGTTAACGAATGAGCGGATACTCCAGATCCTCGAAGATGATTATGGAAGAATATGGCTGGGCACGAGGGAGGGAATATTCTGTGCCATGCAGAAGGAGTTGGTTGCGTATGTCAACAAGACGGCCACCAACGTGAGCGTGACCTCTTTCGGCAAGAAAGATGGAATGCGGCGCGCTCAGTGCAACGGTATTGCGAGCCCGGCGGGATGGAAGACCAGGGACGGGCGCATCTGGTTTTCGACGCTGCACGGCGTGGTTGCTTTCGACCCGAAGCGATTGCAATCCAGGCAGGCGGCTCCGGCTGTAATGATCCAGGGCATCTTAATGGATGAAAAAGCGCTGGGGCTCGAAAATAACCAATCGCTCCCGCCCGGCGTAGGCGAAGCGGAATTTCATTTCACGGCGTTAAGCTTCATTGCGCCGGAATCTGTTTCTTTCAAATACATGCTCGAGGGATTTGACACGCAATGGCGTGATTCAGGCACTCGGCGCATTGCGCGTTACACGAATTTACGGCCGGGCAGTTATCGGTTCAAAGTTCTCGCCTGCAATGCGGATAAAGTCTGGAACGAAACCGCTGCCACATTTGCGTTCACTCTAGAGCCGCATTTTTATGAGAGTTACTGGTTTTACTTTTCCTGCATTGCGGCAGCGATTCTGTTGATTGTGGGCGGGCATTTTTATCGCACCCTGAGTCTGCGCGAGCGTGAGAAGGAGCTGGTCACCCTGGTCGAGAGGCGCACGGCGAAGCTGCAGGAAATTATCAAGACGATGGAGTCCTTCAACTACAGCATTGCCCATGATCTACGCGCTCCATTGCGAGCGATCAAAGGTTTTACCAATGCTTTGATTGAAGATTATAGCTCGGCGTTTGACGCTGTGGGCCACGATTACTCCAAGCGCATCCGGCACGCGGTTGATCGCATGGACAAGCTGATCGATGACTTGCTGATTTTCGGGCGCATCACTCACAAGGAAATCACCGTCACCTGGGTTGATTTGCAAACCATTGTGACCAGGGTGGAGGCGGAACTCGGTGACCAAATTGGACTGCGTCACGCGAAGCTTCACGTTGAGAAACCGCTGCCGCAAGTCTGGGCCAATGAAACGTTGTTGCAGCAAATCATGACCAACCTGATAAGTAACAGCTTGAAATTTATGGAGTCCGGAAAGAACCCGCAAATTTCAATCTGGACTGAAAAAACCGACCGCCGTTCGACGAAAATATTCGTCCGCGACAATGGCATCGGCATTGATGCGAAGCATCACGAAAAGATCTTCGGCGTGTTCGAGCGTTTGCATAGCAATGAAGCGTACCCGGGCACCGGGATCGGTTTGGCAATTGTGCAAAAAGCCATTGAGCGCATGGACGGCAAGTTGGGCTTGAGTTCAAAGGTTGGAGGCGGCACGTGCTTTTGGCTTGAGCTGTTTGATCCTGTGAAATCTCCCGCCTCCAAGGTATCGGACAAAACGCCGCTCCCGACTAAAGCTCCTGCCGCCAAGTAGTCTCGTTGGGTGTCGCAGGCTGACACGCCATCTTCTAAACGACGGAATATTTGCAATGCCCTAGCAGGCTGTTAAAAAACCCTCTTTTCGCGTAGGAGACGAGGTAACGAGTCTCAAATCTCCTCGGTTTTCTGCAGAGAAGTTAGAGACTCGTCACCTCGTCTCCTACATTTTCAACAGGCTGCTAAAGAGTAATCTTCCCGTGCTGTTTTCCTTCTTCGATTTTCGGACGGGTCCCTGTCGCGTAAGCGGTCGCGGCCTGGAATATATACTTAATCCCTTTTGATCCTTGCGAATCCCAGTATTCCGCGTTTTCGGCGTGAACATGAATCAGAAGCAGTCCCGGATCATTGACGCCGCCCGGAAACCATGGCTTAAAGGTTTCCTTCCAGTATTCGTTCGCCTTGGCTTCGTCCTGAATTAACTGCGCACGACCCATGATCGACAGATAGCGCGCATGCTCATCCTGACAGACAATGAGGACGCGTTCGTCGTGTTCGATTTCGTTGACCTTTGGGCTGCCGCGATCCGTGAAAAACCAAACGTCACAATCGTCATCAATATGTGCTATGGCCATCGGACGCGCGTGGTGCGGTTCGCCGCTGGCATGGGTGACGAGCATGGCGGTGTCGAACTGCTCCAGCAGTTCCCGCACTTTATTGATTTGAGCTGAATGTCTTTGTTCCATGGAAATCTCCTGCGCCGGTGTCTATTTCACCCGTACGCCCCATGGTCACAAAGATCAATTGGCGACTTCCCTGAGTCGGTAGGCAGCGCGTTGGGTAGAGATCCCCTTGGCATTAAAGTTCCGCTCGAAATCCGTGACAATACTACAAAGCGACTCGGGGGTTGGGACCATCGCAAAACGTGCGTCGGCCGCAAATACCTCGGTCATCTGTCCGAAGTAATCGAGATCATCCGTGCGCAGGTAAACAATTCCGCCGGGCACGAGCACTTGAGCGGTTAATTCAGTGAAGCGCTCATTAACCAAACGAAACTTGCGATGCTTCCGCTTCGGCCATGGATCCGGAAAATAGACATGGAGCGCCGTCACCGCTTTGGGAGGCAGAAGCCATTCCAGAAAATACGAGGCTTCGATCCGCATCGCCCGAAGATTGGTCAAACCCGCGCGTAACCCTTTCTTGTCGATTTTGCGTAGCCGTCCGAGAAGCCGTTCGACGCCGATCATGTTGTGTTCGGGATGCTGCCGGGTGTATTGGATGATGAACGATCCATCACCAGCGCCCAGTTCCACTTCGAGCGGTTGTTGTTTGCAAAATAGTTGCGCTGGCTCAATCCGATCTAAAATCGAGGTGAGCTTATATATAATAGCTGGTTGTTCGTCGTGTGACTCCGCTTGCATTCCCGTAAGGTTAGAGCGCCCTGATAAAACGCCAAGGGAGAAATTTGGCGACTCCAGAATGGCGAACGGAAGGATATTGTGAACCCCCCAAGCAAAGTTCGGCATCCATCAGAACGGAATGGCTGTAAAAAGGGTTGGGATGGAATGCGCCTAATCCTTCTTGGCGTTCGTTGGCCAACAGCGGAAATTTTACGGTTCTATTCGAGAGGAATTGAGCGATCCGATGAGATTCGGCCGTTTTTGTGCAAAATTCTTCCGAATACTGCAAGTGGGCCGACCAAAAAGGAAAAAAATCTCGTTGCGACGAGAATTTCACTCTCAAAAAACCGTAAAATCTAGTTTTTGGTGAAATTTGATTCACGAAAAACCATAAATTCTAGATTTTGAGGAGTTTTGACTCCCCAAAAACCAGAAAAACTAGATTTCATGGAGTTTTGATTCAATGAAAACTGTAAATTCTAGTTTTCGGTGAAATTTGATTCACGAAAAACCGAAAAATCTAGTTTTTGCGGAATTTTGACTCCCCAAAATGCATAAATTCTAGATTTCATGGAATTTTCACTCCACAAAAAGCGTAAAATCTTGAGGAAGGCACCTTGTTTCCGAGAACCAGAACATGATTTCCATTCCCGGCAACGCAAGGATTGTCTTGAAGCGGGTCGAAACCCCTGTAAGTTTTTCCGCACTTGCCGAAACCGTTGCGTTCCGGCAAACCGAAAAGACCAACGTGGAACTCAACAACCAACAGATCCGGAAGCTAAAAGCGCTCGGCCAACACCTGAACCCGACCCTGAAAGTCGGTAAAGCCGGTTTGAGCGAAGGATTCCTCAAAAGCGTCGATGAAGCTCTTTCCCTGCACGAGTTAATCAAGGTTAAGTTCGACGACTTCAAAGAGGAGAAGAAGGAACTTTCGCCTGTCCTCGCCGAGAAGACCTCCAGCGAGCTGATTCAACGTGTTGGCCATGTGGTGGTTTTATTCCGGCAGAATCCTGATCCCGCGAAGCAGAAGATTAAGTTTTGATCCCCCGGGCGACCGGATTCTCCGGAAGGCGGTAAGAGCAAAGGCGGCATTCCCCGCCTTTCCAGGCTCAGGAACAATAGCGATTCCCACCCGACAACATCGACGGCATTTCGTCCTCATCAGCCCTGTTTTCGACAACCCTGCGAGGCCGAAAAGGGAAAGGCGGGGGATTAAATCGGGGAAAAAGTGACAAATTTTTGTTGGCAAATCCGATAGCGCTCGCAATAGTCTGCGCCCTTAATAACTACTTATGCGCAATAACAAACTCTGGACCCTTCTTCTATTGGCCCTGCTGACCGCGCCACGACTGTTTGCGGGTGAGGCAGATCTCGTCATCCCCAATCCTTCGGCCGTCAAATTTGACATTTTTGGCACGATGGTGAGTGGCACGGCGATCATGTATTTCGGCATTGTTATCTGCCTTCTGGCATCCGTGTTCGGTTTGATGCAATACGGCCAGACGAAAAATCTGCCGGTGCACAAGCGCATGAGCGACGTCTCCAACATCATTTGGGAGACGTGCAAAACGTATCTGTGGCAGCAGGGTAGGTTCCTGGCGGTTCTTTGGGTCTTGATCGCTGTCTGTATGACTTTTTACTTTAAGAGTCTGCAGGGGAAGTCGTGGAGCCACGTTGTCATTATTTTGCTGGCATCGATCCTCGGTATTCTCGGTTCTTACGGCGTCGCCTGGTTTGGCATCCGCATCAATACGGTAGCCAACTCCCGCACAGCTTTTTCTTCTCTCACCGGTAACGCGCTCGCGACTCTCCTGATTCCTCTCAAGTCCGGCATGAGTGTCGGTCTGCTTCTCGTTAGCGTAGAGCTCTTCTTCATGATTTCTATCGTGACTTTTCTGGATGCCAGTCTGGTCGGTCCGTGCTTCATCGGTTTCGCCATTGGCGAATCGCTGGGCGCGAGCGCCCTGCGTATCTGCGGCGGTATTTTTACGAAGATCGCGGACATCGGCGCTGACTTGATGAAGAT
>JAQGOU010000643.1 GCA_028293445.1 Verrucomicrobiales bacterium
ATTGAAGAGAAAGATGCGTTATGGCCTCAAAATATCCGCGAACAAACTCGCCCTTCTGGTGGATCAAATACAAGGCCCAGGAAGGCGAATACCGCTGCGTGTCCTCCGGCTTGCGGCGCGACAACGTGAAGGAAACCCGCACCGCCGACAAGATGGTGGAGAAATATCAGCGCGAGGAACAGAAGTCGGCGGAGGACCCGTTTCGCAACGATTCCGCTTTCACTGATTGGGTTCCCGGCTACCTCGAAGCCAATTACAATACCCCTGAAACCGCCAAAACGTTTGAGGCTTACGGCTGGCGTTGGCATTCGGTGGCGAAGTTTTTGAAGGCAACCAAGCTGACGTATCCGCGACAGATTACTTACGGGCACGCTTGGAAATATCTGGAATGGCGCAAGGCCGGTTCCTCGAAGGACGGCATCAAGGCGGGGAGCCACAACACCGCCATTCACGAAATCAAATTCCTCAGCATGCTGATGACCCAGGCTGTCCCGCACGGTTACGCCGATGGCAATCCCCTCCTGCATCCCGGCATCCAGAAGCACAAACGCGCCATGACCGACGAGGAAATCACCAGGATTCGGACGGAACTTTTGCGCTGGCCGGAGTGGATGCAGACGTGCTTTGAGATCGCCATCTACACCGGGTGCCGGGTGAGCGACACGAACATGCCTTTGCGCGACATTGACCTCGAAGCCAAGACCATCACGCTGGAAAAACCCAAGGGGCGGGCGGAGCGGGCGTTCACGGTGCGGATGCGGGAAGAACTGGTGCCCCTTTTACTCGGTTGAAGCAGGAGCGAACCGACGACCAGACCGCCTACGATTTCGTGGGCACGGGGAGCAAATGGGAAAAGCCCTCCAAAATGTGGTGGCGGTTCTTCAAGCAAAACGATGAATTGAACCTGCCTCATCTTTGCTTCCATTGCACCCGCGTGACGTTCATCACGCGTGGCGCCAAGCAGGGCATTCCCCAATCCAAGATGATGACGCTGGTCAATCATGCGAGTGACGAGATTCACCGGGTTTACCAACGTCTCGTGGCGGCTGACGTGCGAGAGGAACTTAATGCGATTCGCATTCCTTCGGCTCGTGCAACGCCTCCTGAAACTCCCCAACCCCGTCCTGCTTCTGAAATGCGCGGCGTCCGAAAACCGCAGTTGAATCATGAGGTCCAGGCTGCGTAGTCAGATGAACGTCACGAGAGAGGCGTGGATTGCGGCCACGCCTCCGATTGTTATGGAAAAAGTCCGATGATTCCGACCTGCACAGCAAAGCTCAAAGGAGTAAGTTACTCCGCGACTGTTCCGGTGAACGTTTCATTGTTCAATCCTGTGTGTTCTTTCAAGGAAACCGTTACTGCCCTTGCGTCAGGCAAAAATTTCAGGGTAAAATCATAGCAGTTGATGCCCCCGACGCGATTGATTTGCAAAAAGAAAGTATCATCACTCAACCACTTACCCTTGGCCGCGAAAGGCAAACCAATAAATGTATTCGCCGAAAAACGCTCCACGTCATCAAGGCCAATTGCAGAATTCAACTGTTCTCCGAGGCGAGTCAATTGCACCTTTCCCTCTGATTGCGAGAACAGAAAGCGCAAGCCCGACAAATCCAAGCCGTTCGCGGAAAGTGTAATCCTTTTACCCGATATACGCGCTGCCATTGATGGTAACTTATCGATTGCTTTTGGTGGAGGAGGATTTGTCGCGGCAACGATTCCTTGTTTCAGGCGTTCAGATGCGGCGAGGTCTGAAACCAAAGGCTTATCCGATTTTAACGCCTTGAGGATGAAAGGCGTGATGTCTCCCGGCTCAAATTCCCCGCCGGTAAAAACAATCACGAGATCCTTCGCTGGCCAAACGTTTATTCGTTGTCCCCCTCGGCCAACAGCTTCGAACATTCCGGGATAGTCATTTCCCTTCACCCACCAGAAATATCCATAGTGATCTCGATTGATGGTCTGATCGGCATGGGCGCGCGTCGCGTCATGTATCCACGTTTCTGACACGATCCGCCGGTCATGCCACTGCCCCTGCTGCAAGAAGAGTTGGCCTATCTTCGCCATGTCGCGGGGACGCAACTGCAAATCACCCCAGCCATGATTATTCCCCTGGGAATCAGCAGCCCACGCCACATCTTCGATTCCAAGCGGCCCAAAGAGTTCCCGGCGCGCAAACGTCAGTGCATTGGTATGGGTTGTTTGCGTTAGTATGGCAGAGAGGAGATGACAATTTCCGCTGCAATATGCCCAACGCGAGCCCGGCTCCGCAACCATCGGAAGGTCGAGCATGAATTTGGGCCAGTCCTCGGTGCGACGCATTTCGAAAAGCCGTGCTTCATGAAGTTCGAAGCCGCAGTCCCAGCCTGCTTGCATCGTAAGCAGGTGTTCAAGCGTTATCGTTTGCTTGCGAGCGTCCAATGAAGCTATGGAACGCGACTCAAAGAAACTTAAAACCTGTGCGTGAACGTTACGTATGAGGCCTTTATCGATGGCGATGCCAACCAAGGTTGAGGTGATGCTTTTCGTGACGGAGGCGACGTCGTGTCGCATTCCGGCCTGATAAGGGTAGAAGTACGCATCGAGTACAAGTCGTCCGTGGCGTACGATTTGAATACTGTGGACAGGAATATTTCGTTCTCGCACGAAACGGAACATTTCTGCCAGCGAATCAGAATCGATTCCGACCTCCTCCGGCGAGGTTGTTTTCCATTCGTCGGAGACCGCGATACTGGTGAAATCGGCGAACACTAAGCACGGCGAAATTGCCATATTCATGACTACAATCGCGACGAGTGCTTCGGCCAACAAACGGAAAATTGTTAAAGACGGGCGTTTGTGGTTCACGTTGCCATTTAAACTGGGCTTGGAATCCAGTTCAAGAAGCTTCGATTCCACCGCTTCGCACCAATTGAGTGGCTATTCTGTCCCCGAGTTCCTACAAGATTGCACTCCTGGAGGCGCAGGACTGGGGTTGCAAAGGATTCACACTCGAGACACAACTCCGTAATGCCCAATGAGTGCTCGGGGTAGTAATCTTTTAGAACGGACGGGCGGGTGAGGATTAGAGCCTCGAATTCATGGACTTGAATATACGGATGAAAATTTGGACGTCCAATGTCCTTCT
>JAQGOU010000010.1 GCA_028293445.1 Verrucomicrobiales bacterium
TTCTTCACGACGAAATTTACCGGGAGAGGACTTGGCCTCGCTGCGGTTCTTGGAATTGTGCGTGGTCACAAAGGCGCTCTGAAAGTGTCCAGTGAGGTCGGTCGCGGAAGTGCGTTCAGGTTTTTATTGCCTTGTATCGCGTCGCCTGCGGAAAGACTTCACTACAATCACAGCACGGCCGTTTCAACCTGGCGGGGCGAGGGGACAATCCTTGTGGTGGACGACGAGGAAACAGTGCGCACCGTGACGGCACGGATGCTGGAGCTCTTTGGCTTCCGCGTGCTCACCGCCCGCGATGGACGCGAAGGGGTCAATGTCTTTTGCCATCACGCCAAGGATATCAGGGCCGTTCTGCTCGACATGACGATGCCGCATCTCAATGGTGAGGAAACGTTCCGGGAAATTCGCCGTGTCCGCGATGACGTCCTCGTGATTCTCATGAGCGGTTATAGCGAGCAGGATGCGACCACGCGCTTTATCGGCAAGGGGCTTTCGGGCTTCCTGCAGAAGCCATTTAGAATCGAAGAACTTCGCGAAAAGTTGCGTCACGCTTTGGACGGTTAGTCCCGCGAAACGATCGGCGCAATGGTTTCGTCAGATTTCAAACCCTCGAGCAAGGTGCTCACACTTTCGCTTTGTCCCGGCAGAATCAGATCAGGCGCAACTTCACTCAAAGGTTGGAGCACGAACTTCCGTTGATGCGCGCGAGGATGCGGCAAAACTAACGCAGCAGTTGAACGCCTTTCCGTTCCGAAAGCAATTAAGTCCAGATCCAGCGGGCGCGGCTCGTTTAAAACTTTTTTTTCCTGACGGCCCAATTGTTTTTCGATCCGTTGCAACTTCGGCAACAGCGATTCGGGAGTTTCTGTCGCGCGAGGAACGAGGCCGATCATCGCATTGACGAACAGCGGCGAACCGGGCGGACAATCCACCGGTGTCGTTTGCCACAGCGACGATCGCACAATCGGTTCATCCGAAAACTCCTGTAATCGAGACATCGCCTGCAAAAGGATTTCACGCGAGTTACCGAGATTGGACCCAAGGGCGATATAAGCAAACAACGTGCGGTTCATTTCAACCCGAGCACATCCTGCATGTCGTAAAGGCCGGGAGCCTTCCCGACGACCCACTGCGCCGCGCGCAATGCTCCATTCGCAAACGTTTCGCGACTGGATGCTTTGTGGGTCAGCTCGACGCGCTCGCCGATATTCGCGAAGACCACGGTGTGATCGCCCACTACGTCGCCGCCGCGCAGGGAATGTAATCCGATTTCAGTGGGTGTTCGTGCGCCGACGAGACCCTCGCGGCCGTGACGAATCACCTTGGCCAACTCCTGCTTGCGGACGTCCGCGAGAATTTCCACCAGGGTTTGTGCCGTGCCGCTCGGCGCATCTTTTTTCAAACGATGATGCATCTCGACGACTTCCAGATCGAAATCAGGCCCGAGAATTTCGGTCGCTTTGCGCGTGAGCCAAAACAAAGTGTTTACGCCGGTTGAGTAATTTGAACTCCAGACGATGGGGATCTTTGATTTCAGGGCGGTGACCTGCGTCTTCTGCGCGGCGTCGTGACCGGTGGTCCCAACGACCAGCGCTTTGTTGTGACGAGCGCATATCTCGGCAAACTTCGGAGTGGCATCGTGATAACTGAAATCAATCACCACATCGCACTTGTCGATGACGCTGCTGATGTCGTCACCCGACCCGATTTTTGCCACGACTTCGATTTGTGGAATGCGCGCGGCGCAGGTGAGAAGGACCGCGCCCATACGGCCCTTGGCCCCGGTGATAATAACTTTTGTCATAAATTGCCCCTGATTATTTCAACAAACCACAGTTCTTCATCGTCGTGCGCAAGACCTCACGGCCCTTGGCGCTGATCGGAACGAGCGGTAAACGATATTCCTCCTCGATTCGGCCGAGCATCACGAGCGCGGCTTTCACCGGGATCGGATTGGTTTCGACGAATAGATCTTTGAAGAGCGGGAAGTATTGCTGATGAATCTTCAAGGCAGCGGCGGATTTTCCGGCGGCGAACAACTTCACCATCTGTGCAACTTCCTTGGGAATGATGTTGGATGCGACGCTGATGACGCCGTTCCCACCGACAGCCATGAAGGGCAGGGTGAGGGAATCGTCGCCACTGAAAATGGAGAACTTCGGCCCGAGCGCTGCGCGGAGCTGGCTGACACGATCAGGTGTGCCGCCGGCTTCTTTCATGCCGACAATGTTTTTGCATTCGCGCGCGAGTCGGACGGTCGTGTCGATCGCGATGTCCACACCGCATCGGCCGGGGATGCTATAAAGAATGATTGGCAACTTCGTGGCGCGGGCGATCGCGCGGAAATGTTGGAACAAACCTTCCTGGGTCGGCTTGTTATAATAAGGGGCGACTTGCAACGAAGCATCGACACCACAGCGCTCGGCTTGTTGCGTGAGATAGATGGCTTCTTCGGTGGCGTTACCACCGGTCCCGGCCATGACCTTGATTCGTTTCTTCGCGAACCGGACGGAAAGATTTACGAGATGGATATGCTCCTCGAAGTTAACCGTCGGCGATTCACCAGTCGTGCCGACGGGAACGATGCCGTCCACTCCGCCTTTGACTTGAGCCGCCACCAATTGTTCCAGAGCTGTTTCGTCGATCTTCCCATTTTTGAACGGCGTGACGATAGCCGTGTAAGTTCCTGTAAACATTGCGCGGCGTAACATAGGAAAATCAGCGGATTTGGCGAGCCTGATTTTTGGACCGAAAACCGTGGCTGATTCCCGTCCCCAAGCTGAATACGAGGAAACGCTCGCCTTTTCTTACCGGCTTGGCCTGAAACTTAGAGCGAACGCCATCTTCGTCTTGGGTTCGGCCTTTAACCTGAAAAACTCCTGCGAATCGAAACGGTTGCGCCCTGCTGACTGAATAGTCGCCGGAAACGTAACGGTTTTTGGCGTCCAAACGAGATTTCCCGGTAGAAACAGCTTTGTTTTTGCCGTGCGGAACGTTTTTGTCGTCTCTCCCGTCTTGGGAGCGACGACAAAACCAGTTTTCTCGGTGCTCCCGAGATGGGAGAGCCAACAATTCTAGTTTTTTCGACACTCCCAAGATGGGAGAGGCGACAATTCTAGTTTTCCCGGTGTTCCCAGAACGGGAGGTGCATGAATTCTAGTTTTCTCGGCGTTCCCAGAATGGGAGGTACATGAATTCTAGTTTTCCCGCCGCTCCCATCTTGGGAAAGGCGACAAAAACGTTTCGGACGACAGAAACAAAGCTGCGTCGGGTACGAAAACTAGTTTTTTCGGCAAAAACAAAGCTGTTTCAGTCGAGAAAACTAGTTTTCTCGGTAGCACGGCGCTGTAAGTCAGGAACTTACAAGAAATGGCTCTTTTTGAGCACCTTCCCGACGTGCATCTCCGATTCGCGTCCATTCAGGAACCATGCCAAGCGATTTGCACAGGGCTGAGAGCTGTCATGTGACAGCACAAGGTGAAGCGCGAAGTGCTCAGCCTCGGTTACTTGCCGACCGATGTTCTCCGCCAGACGAGCGAAAAGCATCGCGCCACGGCGAGGGAATCCTTTTGAAACCTGTTACAAAAGCTGGTGTTTACCTCAACATCTATTCTGAAAGGTCCTTCCGAATAAACGGTGAGGACTGTTCCGGCACGGCGATGGAAATAAAGCCGAACTGCTGTGGATTTATCCGTCCATCGTGCGGGGATGGAAATTCAAAAACAGTCAGGAGTGTTACATCCAATTTGACCGTCTAATATTTATGAAAAAGTGGTGTCTCAGCTTTATTCTTGGACTTCTGAGCATGATGGATTGTTTCGCCGTGGAATTGATGCCTGCGGTCGTAAAAATAAATCCCACGGGGTTCGGAGATGTGATGATTTCTGGGCAAACCAACTCTTTCATTGTGCAAGTGCCCGTTGGTATTGAAGGCTCTGATGAAAAGGGTTCGCCGATCGATGTAAAGGGCTTGAATCTGGAAGTTTGGCTTTTGAAAGGGGACGGAACGACAATCCCTCAAGTCCACAAACCATTTCATGTCTCCTTTGCTACGAGTGGTCCGGGGACAGATTACGTGGTTTACGAATTTGCCAAAGTGCCCGCGAACGCGTTGTCCGGAATCGTGGTGCGGGCGAAAGGAAAACTTTGCTGCCATCAATTGGGCGACGGCACAGCGGAAAAATGAGCAGAGCTGTTACCTCCGAATGAACCGACTTATTTCAAAAATGAACCTGCAAATGATCCTGTGCCTCGCGCTCATTTTGAGCGGACTTTCTGGCTGTTTCACAACTGCGCCGCAATCCGGCTTATACCTGCACCTGTTGGCTTCGCCGGCTTATCCAACACCACCAAAACTGATTCTTTCCATTCCGATTCATCTCTCGGAAAAAATTGATGTCCCACTAGCCAAAGGTCAATATCTCCGGGGGGAGATTCATTCCGATGGCCAGAAGTTTATCGCCCATCTCGAAGGCTATTTTTGCTCTTACACCAACGTTTTTGATGGCCAGGTCAAACCTGAAGAAAGGTTCACGCCTTGGGGGCAGCCCTACGACAGCAATGCTCCTTTTGTTTGTCAGCCACTGTTTATGCTCTCCTCCAACCGCAACGCGAACGCATTTGTAAGACAGCAGAATAAGGCGCAGAGAAAGGAGGGGGAGAGGAAACCAGATCGAGAGGCTGAACAGCATTTCAAAGACACCTTCCTTGCCAAGTGCAACACGAACGAAATCCGATGTCTTTGGTTTCACGATCGTCCGAATATTGGCATGGAAATGACGATTCATTTGAATGATTGCACCGTTTTTGAAGAGCGAGAGTGTTACAGTTCGTTCTTGTGTGCACTACAGAATGGGCAAAGCCGAAAGCTCTCCTATCGTCAGTTATTCAGTCTGAGAAATATTATTGATCACCTTCCGCCTTCAGATATGAAGATTGCTTCTGCGAAATCAGTTTTTATCTCCGTGCGCAAAGGAAACAAAATAAAGCTATTCCAATATAATCGTTCTCATCTACCGGCGGCTATTCAACGCATCTACGATGTTGCGGGAGGATACCTGCCAGATGTCACGAACTGAGATGAAACTAAAAATCATCCTCTGCCTCGCGCTCATTTTGAGCGGCTGGCCTGACGCTGCCCGTGCCCAGACAATTGTCAGCAAAGATTTGCCAGAGGCGGGTCAAGACTTCGATTCGTCATTGAACGCGGCTTTGCCCGGCGTAAAATTGAATGATCTTTCAAGAATAGTGTATGGGACAGAATCGCGTCGGTTGTCGGCTACACAATGGAATCAGATTGCCGTTGCCGCCGCCCGCGAATTGTCGCTTCGCACCACCAACGGTTTGGCAATAACCGGGGAAACGGTGGATGTCCTGCTTTATAAATTGATGGCGAATGACACCCCCTCGGAAGCTGTGCTTCGTCGGCTGTGTTGGAGCAACAATGAAAAAGTGACGTTGCTTCGGGACTTATCAAATAATCAGCTGATCAACGATCCTGGTGTCATTGAGCCGTTAATCAACATGCTCGAATATCCCGGGGAGAAGACGAGCATCAGAAGCGAGGCCGCCCAGGTTCTATGCCAGTTAACCAGACATCCGTATTCAGAATTGTCTCAGTACACAAGCGGCGCTAAGCGGTCGCAGTTTGTTAAATGGTGGCGGGATTGGTGGGCGAAAAATAAAAACAGACATCCGGTGTTTGACGATGATGTGAAAAAAACCATCATCGCCCGCATTTCGGCTCTCCAAAAGCAGCTTTGCCTGGGCGTGAGGGGATATGGCGAGCTTGGGCGTCTGCATCCGACGTGGGTTAACATCGAATATATGGAGCCTTCTATTGTGGCAGATATAGAAGTTGATACCGCTGTTTTCTCAGAAGTGTTTTCCCGCACCACGCCGGATAATTCACGACGACCGGCGCACCGTGATCAGGATGAAATTTTTCTCCGCATCAAGGCGCAGTTTCAAACGCCATCTTTGCCATCGGATCGCACAGACGGCTCCAGAACTTCAAGGATCTGGTGGAAAGACAAGGTTGAACAGGTGTACCGGGAAGAATTGCCGGGCACGGACATCGGCATCACGGTGGAGGCGGCCTCCAGAGATGGCGTGTTCACCAGGCGTGTTCGCGAATGTCTCAAAGAGCCGTCCGAGTCAATCAAAGCTGAAATTGAACGATTGATGCAGCAGCTCAAAACCGAAAAAGACTCCGGCGGCGCAACTTCGTTGCTGGTTCAGGTGGGTGAATACAGTTCGGTCATCGCGGCTTTAACGAATCGCGATCTGACCATCCAGCGGAACGCAGTCATCGCCTTGGCCAACTTCAATCATAACGCCGCCGACGGGACATCTATTAAAAGTGCGGTTCCTCCTTTGATTCAACTGCTGAAGAACAGCGACGCATACACGCGCTATCTGGCGGCGTGGGCACTGGGGCATGTTCATCAGGAAGACGAGACAACCGTCGCCGCGTTGATTGTGGCCCTTGACGATGAAGATGTGCAGACGAGCACGACAGCAATGACGTCGTTGGGAGAATTCAAGCCGCAACAGAAGGTCATCGTTCCTGCCCTCATCAAAAAGCTTTCAGACACGAACTCCGCCGTTCGCCTTCATGCGATCCAAACGTTGGGCGACAATTGGGGGTTTGATGATAACACAAGCGCGTCGGTGGTCTCGGCCATGATACGTTTAGTAAACGATTCCAATGCCGATGTCCGCCTTTCAAGCATAACTGTTCTCGGACGGATTATGAAAAATGTGAAAGGACACGACAGCCCGCAGGAAGCAATAAGGGCGCTCCCTCTTCGTGATTTCAAGTCTCAGGAAAACATAGTCGTTATCGCCACGATACGGTCGTTGTCCGATACAAACACCGCAATTCGGGCCGCTGCTGCTTATTCCCTGGGTGACATGGGGCCATTCGACAAGGCTGAAAATGCCAAAATAGTCGAGGCTCTGATAAAAGCGTTGTCAGATAAAAATGCGGACGTTCGTTCCCGGGCGGCAACGGCGTTGGAAAAATTTGGAGCCGAAGCTAAAGAGGCGCTTCCTGTTTTATCCCGGATGACCAATCAACCGGGGATCGCCAGCGATGCGGTTCCACGGATAAAAGGCGCAGTTTACAAATTGAAACTGGATGAAATCCTCCGTCAAAAATTTCCCAGGCTCGATGAAGATGCTGCTCCAGAGCAAAAGACAGACACCACGCATTGGACGTTGGAAACGAATACGGTCCCCGGCATCAAATCACCGCCGTTGTTGATGAAAAGGGCAACCTTTCGCATGAAAGCGATGGGCTTGCATCCGATTCGACCCGCCGACGTTGATTTTGTCGCATTTAAAGCGCCGGCCAGTGGCAAAATTTGGATCGGATGGGAAATGGATTTTTATGTCGAAACGGACTCAACGATCATCGGAGGAATGTTGAATCCTTGGGGGAGTGTGCAATGGCATGAAGATTTGGCGGAGCCGCTGCAAAGAGACCTCGACGGAGCTATTGAACAGTTCGAGCAACGGGTGAACGAATCAAAGATTAAAGGAGAAAGCCGTCAAAAAACGGATCTTAGAAATGCCACGACATCTGGCTTCTTTTACATGCAGGGCACTGGACAGGAAGTGATGCCAAAGTTTTTAGAAGTTCAAGTGAGCGGAGAAAAAATGCAATTGAGTTTGGAAAATCCCGAGACGGGAGGCACGGCGATTTTTTGGATTGATATCAAAACGCGAAAGGTCTCGGCACCGGCAAAGAAACTATAGCCCTGAGTACGGAGCACTCAACCAAACCAAAACATTGTTGTTCTGCTGGGCTCTGCGGTTGGTGTGCGACACGGTTGCGCGTCCGTTGCGCCTCCATGCTAACCGGAAATTTTGGGCGCGTTGCCCAAACAGTGGAGCGCGGCATTTATGCCGCTTCACCGTGACAAAACAAAAAGGCGTTTATTGGATTTAGAGGTTTTCGGCCAAATAAACGTTGAAGCGGCATGAATGCCGCGCTCCTTTCGCTTCAAACTCTTCTCAAATCGCTTTCGGCAACATGCCCTTTTGTTTGGCAATCGCTCTAGCGCGTTCGCTTCCTCTTCAGCTCCACGAGTAATTGCTCTAGCGGCAAGGTGTTGATCACATCGCTTTTTTCCAGCCATCCCTTGCGCGCGATTCCGGCGCCAAGACGGAGAAAGGCGGCGCTTTCGAGCCGATGGGCGTCGCAATTGATCACGCATTTTACCCCTTTATTCTTTGCGTAATGCCAGAGGCGCCAGTCCATATCCAGGCGCTCGGGTGAGGCGTTGAGTTCGATCCAGGTGCCCGCTTCCGCGCAGGCGTCGATGACGGCGTGCTGATTTACTTTGGCCGGTTCACGGTCCAACAAGAGTCGTCCGGTGAGATGTCCGAGCATGTGCACCATCGGGTTTTGGGCGACGCGAATCAGGCGCTTGGTCATTTCTGCTTCATCCTGACCAAAGCGTTGATGCGCACTCGCGACAACGACGTCCAGTTCGGACAAGAGGTCGTCGTCGAAGTCCAACGTTCCGTCCGCCATGATGTCCACTTCGCTGCCACTGAGCAGACGAAAATCATGACCTCCAGCCTTGAGCATCTGGTTGACGACGTGAATTTCGGGCAACTGCTTGCGGAGACGAACGGCGTCGAGTCCGTTCGCCTGGTAGGAGGACTTGGAATGATCGGTGATGGCCCAATAGGAGCAGCCGAGTTCGATCATGTATTCGGCGATCTCTTCGAGGGTGTTACGGCCATCGCTCCAATTCGAGTGATTGTGCAGTGAGCCTTTCAAATCGGTCCACTCGATCAGGCGCGGCATTTCATTTTTCTCAGCGACGACGAATTCGCCCTGGTCCTCACGCATCTCAGGTGGGACATACGCGAGATCGAGTTTCGCAAAAATTTCTTCCTCGGTCACACACGGCACGAGTAATTGCGGGTCGCGCGTTTCAACTGTGGATTTAAACAAACCATACTCATTCAAACGCAGTCCGCGTTCGATCGCCCGCTGACGCATCACGATGTTGTGCTCTTTGCTGCCTGTGAAGTAAGCGAGCGCAAAGGGAAATTCTGCATCGCTCACCACGCGCAGGTCCGCCTGGATGCCGCCTTCTAAAATCACGCTGGCTTTGGTATCGCCCTTTGCGCTGATCGTGAGAATTCCGGGAAGCTGCGTGAAGTAGTCGATGACGTTCACCGGGCTTTTGCTCGAGGCAAGAAAATCGATGTCGCCGATGATCTCTTTGAAACGTCGAATGCTCCCGGCGGTGCTACAGCGAACGACATCGGGATGGTCACGCAGACTATCCAAAATCGAGGAGGCCAGCGGCAACGCATCGCTAATGAGATGCCGCTCCGCAAACTGGCGACGAAAGGCAATGCCCTCGCAGATCTTCTGCTGTGTTTTTTCACCGAAGCCGTCGAGGGCCGCCACTCTGTTTTCTTTGCAGGCTTTCTCAAGGTCGGCAATGGTCGCAACGCCGAGTTTTTCATACATGGCCTTTACCTTTTTCGGACCCAGTCCGGGAATACGGAGCATTTCGAGCAGGCCTGCGGGCATGGAAGCTTTGAGGTCGTCGTAGTAGGCGAGTTTGCCGGTCGCGACGAGTTCGCTCACCTTTTTATAAATAGCGTCGCCGATTCCTTTCATCTCCGCGAAGCTTCCGTCGGCGATCAGCTTTTCAATCGGCTCGCTCAGGCCTTCGATCACGCGGGCAGCGTTCGCGTAGGCGCGGGTCTTGAAAGGATTCTCTCCCTTGAGTTCAAGCAGGACACCGATCTCGATCAGGATGGCCGCAACCTGTTCTTTATTCATGCGTGGAAGTTAAAACAAATTTGGCACGAGGAAAGGAGAAGAATCTACCAAGGACATTAACATTTGGAAAAGCATCCTCATCTGTGTCATCTCTGTCGTGCGTGGCTTCGAAAAGATTTAAGCAAATACCTACTGCGCTAACCATCGCCGGCTCCGACAGCGGCGGTGGCGCAGGCATTCAGGCGGATTTGAAAACGTTCGCGTCGCTCGGAGTTCATGGAACCAGCGCGATCACTTGTCTCACCGCGCAAAATCCGAAAGGCGTTTCTGCCGTGGAACCAACCACGCCGCGCATGGTTCGTTCACAGCTCGAGGCAATCTTTGCTGAACTGCGCCCCCGGGCAGTGAAAACCGGAATGCTCTTCTCGAAAGAAATCATTCTGACCGTCGCAAACTTCCTTCAGGATCAAAAGACGAGGCCGCCTCTGATCATCGATCCAGTCATGATCTCCACCAGCGGCGCGCAATTGTTGAAGACGAATGCCGTCGATGTTTTAAAGAACAAGCTTTTCCCTCTCGCGAGCCTGATCACTCCGAACCTCGATGAAGCTGAGGCGTTGTTGAATACCGAAATCCGTTCGGTGGAAGCCATGCGTCTGGCGGCGAAGAAACTGCACGCGCAATTTGGTTGTGCCGTGCTCATGAAAGGCGGCCATCTGCGCGACGGGAAAGAGGCGGTGGATATCTTCGTTGATGGCAAAGAAGAACTCTTGCTGAGCGCTCCTTTTGTGAAAGGCGTTTCTACCCACGGCACCGGTTGCACGTATTCAGCCGCCATTGCCGGTCACCTCGCACTTGGAAAGCCTTTGGTTCAAGCGGTGATCGCCTCGAAAGAATACATCACTCAAGCCATTGCGCAGAGTCGCCAGACGGGCGGCCACTTCGTTTTGAACTCCTTTTGGGAAAAACCCTGACGTTGTCCGCAGTCGAAAATCTTCTCGAAACCGCGCGTGCAATTGATATTCTACGCTGACCATGAATCCCCTCCGTTTGTTTTGCGTTGCGCTGCTTCTGGCTGCCGTTGTTGCTCACGCGCAACCCACAGGCGGTTCGAGCTTTGAATTTCGGGACCGGGGCGTTCGTGCTTTCAACGTGCAGGCTTCAGCAAAGGGACTTTCCGCGGAACAATGGTTGAAAGCGTCTCCGGCGCATGCGCCAGAGGATGTTTATTGGTTGGGCAGCCGTGTCGCGGTGCAATTGCGTCCGGAAGCTGACGTGCAGAAGTTTCTCGCCGGAACGAAGCTGAAATTTTCCGAAGCACTCGACGACAACGTTTTCATTCTCCAGGCATCAGACGCTTTGACGGCGGCGAACGAAGCACATCGTTTTGCGAAGATGCCCGGCGTCCTCATTTCGACGCCGATTATGCGTGAACCGCTCGGTGCGCAGACGATCTACGCCGCCGCGCCGAACGATCCTCTCTTTAGCAGTCAATGGCATTTGGAAAATCGCGATGGCAATGGAGTATCACTGGGAGTTGATCTAAATGTTCGCGCCGGCTGGTTGGTCACCCGCGGCGAAGGCATCACCGTTGCGATTGCGGATTCCGCGGTGGAAACAACGCATCCTGATCTGGCTTCGCGGTCGGCAGACTCATTGCACTACAATTTTTTCTCCAGCACGCCTGATTTATTGCTGAGCGACCTCGACAAGCACGCGACTGCTCTCGCGGGGTTGCTCGTCGGTGAGATGAACAACGGTCTTGGAATCAGCGGCGTGGCTCCTGGGTCAAAATTCGCGAGCTGGCGGATTTTTAACACGAACGGAGCCGTCGTGGATCAAGTTGGACTCCGGAATATGTTCCAATACGCGAGCAACAGTGTCGCCGTGCAAAACCATAGCTGGGCCTATACCGGAACCGCTCAAGGTGGACCGAGCTTTGTTGGACTGCAGGGGCTTGAAACCGCGATTCTAAAAGGTCGTAAAGGCAAGGGAGTGGTCATGGTGCGATCGGCTGGAAATTTTCGGCTCAACTCTGCGGCGGGCACGCTGGTTATTCTCACCAACGGCTATGCGGGTAACGCCAATAATGACGGCTACGTAAATGATCCTCGCGTCATTGCCGTGGCGGCTGCATCGAGTGACGGTCGTGTTTCGCATTACAGCAGTCCGGGAGCTTGCATCCTGGTGGCTGGGCTCAGTTCCGAATCGAGCATCAACGACACTGGCTCAATCGATAGCAATTTTCCGACACTGACTACCACCGATCGCAGCGGTTCCCTGGGTTACAACACGAATGATGATTATGCTTTTGGATTGACTGGGTTCACCGGGACCTCTGGCGTTGCTCCGGAAATCGCCGGTCTTTGTGCGATGATTTTATCGGCGAACACCAACCTGACCTATCGCGACGTGCAACAGATTCTCATTCTTTCCTCGCGCCACTACGACTTTGGCGATTCAACGGTGGAAACGAACGGTGCTGGTTTTATCGTGAGTCATAATCTTGGCTTCGGAATCCCGGACGCAAAAGTCGCAGTGAAACTGGCCAAGGGATGGATCAATCACCCGGCTCTGACTACGGTTATACGTGAAAGCTTCGCGTCGAACTCCATTCCAGATGCCGGCTATTTGGTGCGGTCGAGCGGTGCCAATGTGCCGACGAATTTGCTTTCCGTTTCCGGCTGGATGCCGTGGGAAGAGCGTCACCCCGATTTGGCTCCCAGCGAATCGCTTCGACCAGACACAGATACTGCTGCCTTGCCGTTGGTTGACGTTGGGCAGGCGTTGACTGACATCGGATTGGATCTGTCGAACAAGGGTGCTTTGATTCAGCGGGGTGGGGATAGTTTTTATAATAAAATTCATCGCGCAGAAATGGCCGGCGCGAAGTTCGCAATCGTTTACAACAACGCCGGCGACAATCTCGTACGCATGACGATCAGTAATTTCGTGAAGATTCCTTCGATCTTTATCGGGCAAACCGCTGGCGCCAGCCTGGTCAATGAGGTGCAGACCAACGCGAATCTCCGCACTCAACTTGGATTAGACAAAGCCTCCTATTCGTTTGTGATTACCAACCAAATGGTTTGTGAACACGTCGGCGTCCGGATTGAAGCTGACACTCACGCCCGCCGTGGCGACTTGCGGATCACGCTGATTTCTCCGAACGGCACCCGCAGCATTCTGCAACGTTACGACAATGGATTTTCCACCGACACCGGTCCACCGGATTGGACGTATTGGACCACGCACAATTTCTTTGAAAGCACTTACGGCACCTGGACCGTGCAGTTCAGCGATGAACAAACGAACAGTTTCTGCAGCATCATTTCCTGCCGTCTGATCATCAACGGAGCGAAGATCGTGGATAAAGATCATGATGGACTGGATGATAAATGGGAGATTGCGAAGTTTGGTTCCATCACCGCTTACAGTGCCAAAGATGACCCGGACGCGGACGGCTTCAGCAACATTCGTGAGCAGATTGCCGGCACTAATCCGAAAATGGCGGAACTTCCTTTCGTTACCTTGCATCCCCTGAGCCGATCTACTTCCCTCGGATCCAGTACGACGTTTAGTGCTGCGGGAACGGGTGTGAAACCGTTCTTTTATCAATGGCAATTCAACGGTGCGACCATTACGGGAGCAACGAATTCGACTTACACAATTACCAACGTGCAGTTCTCACAGGCAGGTAACTATTCCTTCGTCGTCGACAACCTCACGGGCAGCGCCACGAGTTCAAACGCCACCCTGGCGTTTTATCTCTCGAACGACGTCGATGGAAATCACATGCCCGACCTTCTGGTTCAGAATACGAATCGATTCATTCAACTCTGGAATATGAGTTTGACCAATTTGCTCAGTGCGATCCCGCTCAACGACGATCTGCCTTTGTCCACGAACTCGCGTGTCGCGGCGCAAGCAGACTTCAACAGCGATGGCAAACTTGATCTCGTCATTCAGAGTAATGGCCTGATTAGCGTTTGGTTGATGGACGGCACTAATCGCACCGAAACCGTTAAGTTGAAAAGAGGAGTGCTGACGCCAGCGGCTTGGAAAGTGGTAGGCGCGCGGGACTTTAATCGCGATGGCTACCCAGATATTTTGCTCCGACACGATGCCGGGTTCGTCAATGTCTGGCAGATGAAAGGAACCAATTTCCTTTCGGCGGTCGCACTGAACGGCGGACTAGCCGTGCCACCCGATCTGAAACTGGTTGTCCTCGATGACTTCAATCACGACGGCAACGTCGACATCCTCTGGCAGAGCACAAAGACGGGAGCGCTCACCATTTGGTACATGAATAAATTCACCCGCACGAAAATCGTGACATTGAGCAACCGTGGAATGTTACCGAGCCAAGGCTGGACCATTTCCGGCGCTGTCGATTTGAGCGGCGACGGCAACCGCGACCTTTTGTGGAAACAAACCAATGGCACCTACCAGGCGTGGTTCATGAATGGTACCAATTTCATCGATGCCAATTACCTGTTCAACGGCACGCCGGTGCCCGAATGGAACGTGGTCGGAGAGAGATAGCTCCGCGCACGTTTTTGTGCAAAGCAACAGCTTCGCGCGCGGGGTGAAATTGCGGTCATTCGAGGGCGATAACAGGCTCGACTGCTGCCCGATGAAACGGCAGTCTTGGTTCTATGAAACGCAGGGTGTTATCCTTTTTGTTTTCCGGCTTTGCTGTGCTTTCGACACAGTTTTCCTTTGGACAAAGTTTGCCATCGGTTTCCTCCGGCACCTTGCGTCTTTGGCTAACCTCCGACAGCGGTGTCGTGACCAATGCAAATGGCGGAGTCGAACAATGGCAGGACCAAGGACCGGATGCTAATTCAGCTTTCCAGTCTGACACAAACAAACAGCCTCGATTTGTTGCGAACCTTTTTAACGGCAAACCGGCGCTCCGGTTTGACGGCATTCAGACTGCTGCCTTGGGAGATGTAATGCAGGGATTTGGATCTGTCGGACTAAACGATGCTTATACTTTCTTCATCGTCTTTTCTCGGTCGGGACCAACGGGAAGTGCTCAGGCGTTGTCGTACGTTGGAATCCCTGGTGAGTATAGCGCGGTCCGCGGGAGTTATCTTTACAACGGAGATGAAATGGCATTCTCAGGGTGGGTTATGGATCGTCCATCCGGTTTCCATGTTCCCACGAATTCGTGTCACGTCCAGACCCAGCGTCTGAATGCTGGAAAAGGGCAGGTAGATTTCTTTGATTGGGATGGCACCAATCAATTCACAAGTTCAGCAACTGTTTCCGGATTGTTGGACCCTGGCGCAGGCTATTATCTCGGAGGTTTGGGAGGTTTGACCGAGGATTTTAAGCTCAATGCCAAAGCAGACATCGCGGAGATCATCTATTATAATGGAGCATTGAGCCAAGGCGATCAACTCGCGGTGCAGGATTATCTGCAAAACAAATACATCTCGTCAGCGCTTCCGGAAATTATTTTTCAAACAGGCAATCAGTATGTCGTTGCGGGCACAACGGCCTCTTTCAGCGTTAATGCGGTTGGGGCAAGGCCTCTTAGTTATCAGTGGTTGTTCCAAGATGCAGTGGTGACTGGGGCGACAAACTCAAGTTTCGTAAAAACCAACGCGCAATCTTTGGATGCAGGAACTTATCAAGTGATCATTTCCAATCCTGCGGGTAACACAACCAGTGCTGTGGTAAATCTGACCGTCTTGATCCCGATAGCCATCACCGGACAACCTCAGGATCAGACGGTCTTCGCTGGAACCAATGTGACTTTGAGCGTTGCTATTTCAGGTGATTCCCCGCGTTACCAATGGCTGTTCAATAATGCGTCCATTCCGGGAGAAACAAATGCATCCTTATCTCTGTCGAATGTGCAGTCTCCCCAAGGAGGGGTGTACTCCGTGGTGGTTTCCAATCAAGTCAGTTCAGTAACCAGTGCGCTTGCGCGACTGTCGGTCATTAGTGCTCCCGTCATTAGCTCCCAACCCCAGGATTTCTATGGGCTTGCCGGGAGCCTGATAACCCTCTCCGTTGGTATCGTCGGCGCACCCGCTGACGACGTATTGCCCCCAGTCACTTCCGGCAGCTTACAACTCTGGTTGAAGGCAGATGTCGGTGTCGTCACGAACGGACCCGGGCGTGTGAGTCAGTGGACCGATCAGTCAGGGAAAGTAAACAATTGCAGTCAAGCTACCACAACCAAGCAACCGACGCTCGTGACCAATGCGATTAATGCACGCCCAGTCGTACGATTTGACGGGCTTCAAGATTCAGTGAATGGCGACTATCTGCTGGCCAGCAATAATCTAGGAATGACAAATGCGTTAACTTCTTTTGTGGCTTATTCCCTTGCTCCAAGGGTGGTGGGGGAACAGATGTTACTGGCGATCGGCACGGCTGGTGGAAATAATGGATTACGATCTCATTATGTGCGTAGCATAGGGAATACAACCAACGAAATGGCTTTTGCTGGATGGAGCAACGATTACGGATCGGGATACCCACTGCCAACGAACTCAACAAGAATTTGGACGATACGACTTTCAACGAATCTTGCCTCCATCGAATTCTTTGACAAAGATAGCTCATCTTCATTTTCGACCAGCAAAGTGATGACGAATTTGTCAACCCCTGCATCCGGCTACTATGTAGGTGGACTTGGATCTCTGACACGCAACTTCAAAGGTGATATTGCCGAAATTTTAGTTTTCCGGGGAACCCTGGGAAATAATGATCGGCTACAAGTGGAAGATTACCTTTCCAGACGATATCTGGCGGCTCCACAGAGTGTATCTTATCAATGGAAGATAGGTGGAACCAATATCAATGGCGCGACGAATGCGACGCTGACCCTGACGAACGCGCAGCCGATTAATTCTGGGACATACACTGTTACTATCAGCAATATTGCGGGAAGCATTACGAGTACCCAGGCTCTCGTTCGGGTGCGAAATATTCTGCCCTATATCAACAGTCAATTGGCATTGAACTCCACTTACGACGTGACTAACGCCGTCTCTTTCTCGTTTGTCTGTGCCTTCACGAATGCATTGATTTTCTATACCCTGGATGGTTCAGCGCCGTCGTTTGCCTCACAGAGTTATTCGGGGCCTTTTTCCGTGGCGCAGACTGCATTAGTCCGAGGCATTGCTTATAGTTCTGACTTTTCGCAAATCGAAGAATCGGATCCAATCGCCATTAACCTCTTGCCTATTTATAGTCTGACCCGATCTTCCCCCGGTGGCGGAACGATTGCGACGAGTCCAGCCCAGGCAAGCTTTGCGAGCAATACTTTAGTGACCGTCACAGCCGTGGCATCCAATGGATGGACTTTTCTCGGCTGGAGCGGTCATCTGTCCGGCAATAACCCTACTAATTCCTTCAACATCACCAGCAATAAAGTTATCCAAGCGATCTTTGGAACGGCTGTTTCGGTGACAACCGCTGGGAATGGGTCGGTGCAAAAGTATCCTGCCGTGCCCTTTTACCCGTACAACTCCACGATGAAAGCAACTGCGGTTCCCCAAGCAGGAAGTTATTTTGGCATCTGGGGTAACGCGGCGAGCGGCAACACAAATCCGCTCAGCTTTAAGGTGACAAATGCAAATCCGACAATCTCGACCTTGTTTGGGGCTCTCGGCGGGAGCCAAGCTTCCTTGACCGTAGTGACTAGAGGCGACGGACAGGTTTCAGTTAGCCCGCAAGCCAACGTTTTCACCACGGGACAGACCGTGATACTAACTCCCAATCCCACCGCGGGACAAAAATTCATCGGTTGGGGTGGCGATGCAAGCGGCTCTCAAAATCCTCTCTCTATCACGATGAGCCAAAGCAAGTCGATCACTGCCGTATTCAGTAAAGCGATTCAGTTTACCAACTCAACGTTTGCATCAAACGTCTTTGGTGTAACACTCTCGTCGCCATTTGGGATCTATAGTCTGGAGAGTTCCAGCAATCTTGTTAACTGGCTTTCGATTGCTACTTTCACGAACAATTTCGGGGATCCGATTCGGTTCGTGCTATCCACGAATTCGAATCAAAGCTTTTATCGGTTGTCCGAACCTTGACGAGATTTGAAGGCCAGCTTGGGCATCAATGCCGATGCCCCTTCAAAGTTCGCGAGAGCGTGTCCCTTCAATTGTTCGACGGTATCACTTCTTCGCCGCGCCGTAGCCGCGGACGAAGCCGATGCATTGGGCGGCATCGACGACGTTATTCTTCCAGTTATATTCGTATTCAACAGAGATGTTGCCGTCGAAACCTTGCTTTTTGAGCTCGTCGAGGACAGCGCCTACTTTGGAAACGCCGGTGCCGTAGGGGATGTCGTGCGCGTCGACGTTGCCGAATTCAGTCAGGTCTTTTAAATGGCTGCTTACGACGCGACCTTTCAAAATCTTCAAGCAATCGATCGGATCTAAACCGGAACGAACCCAGTGACCGATATCGGCACAGGCGCCAATCCGTTTGTCGTGATCCTTCACGATGCCGAGCACATGGTTGGGGTCCCACATTTTGTATTCGGGATTATTGGCGCGCTTCGGGTGATCGTGGAAGGCGACCATGACATCGAATTCCTTCACCATCTTTTCAATGGTATCGATCGACTTCTCGGCTTCGGTTGTGACCGCGCGTAATCCCATCTTTTTCGCAAATTCAAAAATAATGCGGGCCTGCGCTTCGTCCTGCGGGATGTCGACGACCCCGTAATTCACCGCGACGACATTCTGCTCTTTCAGCTTCGCTTTGACCTTTTCGATCATTTCCGCCGTGGCGTTGTGGTCAAATTTCAACTTCCCATCTTCGTTGCTGTATTTTTGTTTCGGAAATAATTCGATGACCTTGCCGCCGGCCTGAGCGGTCTTTTCGATCGCTTCGAAGACGGTAAATTCTTTAAACGTCCAGGCCTGACAACCGATGGCGAAGCCGTTTTGTTTGCAATCCTCAGGAATCTTAACTTCCGCAGAGAGCTTGTTGAATGCGAGGAGACTGGCCACGGCCAGAGAGAGTGTGATTAAGCGCATGGAGTTTTAATAGACCCCAACCAGCGAAATTCAACCGCAAAATAAAAAAGCCGGCGCGAGTGAACTCACGCCGGCTCTTCGAATTTTAAAACAAATTAGTGCGCCGTCGCTACAGGCCGTTGTCCTTGCGGTTCAGTTTTCTTTGGCGGATGGAAGAACAGGGCTAATAACGCCGCTGCCGTCATGGCGGCGCTCATCGGGACCATGAATAAACCACGGAAGTTCGTGATTTGATCATGCGTGAACGTTTGCATGACGTAGGGACAAATCGAAAAAGCGGCAAGCGCTCCGATCCCGAGGATCATTACGTTGAATAATCCCTGCGCGCTGGCGCGGGCATCTTTCGGGAAGTATTCGTCGACGAAAATATAAACGGTCGCGAAGAAGAACGCGTAACAGATACCGTGCAGGACCTGCACAACAATGATGAGTTCTTTCTGCGGGAAGAAGGCGTAAACCGCGAAACGCGCGGCATGCCCGAGAATGCCGAAGATCATGGTCGTGCGCCAACCGAGGCGTTTCAACGTCGCTCCGAGAATGAACATCGTCAGGATCTCCGCAATCTGTCCGATACTCATGACTGGCATGATCCAGTTACCGGGAATACCCACGCCACCTTTGGCCGCTTCGGTTCCGAGGAAAACGCCGGTCCAGCTGAAGTAGCAGTTGTGCACAAAGGAATCGATGAAGGTCACGATCCAGAGCACGAGGACGAAGGGATGTTGGAGTAATTTAACCGCTCCAAGCCATGCGAGTTTGTTATTGCCGCCTTCAACTTTTTTCGCGGGCGTGTGCGGAAGAACCAGACTGAACGCCGCCAGCAACAATGAGGCACCGCCGGCCACGATGTAAGTCCATTTGGTCGCGTTCTTGAGCGCGTCGCCGGTGAGGCCAGAACTCAAAACAGCGCCCATCCAGTTGATGAACCCTTGCGGATGAGCTGCATCCACTTTGGCCCAATCCACGAGAATGAACGTGAACGGCCATGCGGCGAGAATCCAACCAATCGTTCCACCCATGCGCACGATGCCGAATTCCTTTTGCGCATCTTTCATGTTCGCGAAGGCAATGGAGTTCGTGATGGAAATGGTCGGCACGTAAAGAAGGCAGTGCACCATCATGAGGCTGAAAAACATTCCGAAGTCGCGAGTGAAGGCCAGACCGATCATCGCCAGACCGCCGACGAGATGACTGAACGCCAAAAACCTTTCCGCCGAGAAATTGCGGTCTGCAAATTGATTGCTGAAAAACATGCCGACGATCGCAGCGATCGGGAAGGCGTTAAGAATCCATGATTGCTGTCCGGGCGTGAAACCCAGGCTCGGTAAATAACCGAAGATCAACGGCAGCCATGCGCCCCAGATGAAAAACTCCAGGACCATCATCAGGAATAATTTAAAACGAATCGCTTTGTTCATAGGTAAGGGCGGAGCCTAACGAAAAGGCTCCTTTTGAAGCAAGCTTCGAGACTGGCGTCTTGATAATCGTCGGTTTCAGGGGGCCCCCTCTTTACCAAAGGGCGAAAGTGTGGCATTTGTTGATTGGGCAAATTCCCGACAACACAAAAGGCATTATGACTGATTCCTTGATCCTAGCTTCCGCCTCTCCGCGCCGCGCCCAATTGTTGCGACAACTCGAAGTCGATTTCGAAGTCGTGCCAGCCGACATCAATGAAGTTCATTACGAGCACCTGACGGCCGGTGAGTTGTGCCAGATGAACGCCTATTATAAATGTCGTCACGTCTCGAAAAAATTTCCCGACGCGGTCGTCCTTGGCGTCGACACCCTGGTGACGTTGAACGGAAAGGTTTACGGGAAGCCAAAGAATTTACGAGAAGCGCAAACCATGTTACGCGAGCTCAGCGGCAAAACACACGAGGTGATGAGCGGCGTTTGTCTCATCCATTTGCGCACGCATCAGCAGAAGATACTGGTGGAGAAAACGAGCGTGAAGTTCCACAAGCTCGATGCGACGGAAATCCGCGATTACCTTTCGCGTATCAATCCCCTCGACAAAGCCGGCGGCTACGCCATTCAAGAACACGGCGATTCCATCGTGGAAAAAATCGAGGGCTCTTACAGCAATGTCGTTGGCATGCCGATGGAGCGACTGCAAAAAGAGCTCGCGGAATTCGGGGTTAATTACGCGATGGCCTGAAAGGGTAAGCGTTGAAGGAAACTATAAACGCAAAGGAGATCGGTAGGTCCGAGGTTGGTGCAAACTCCTTCCGAACCA
>JAQGOU010000034.1 GCA_028293445.1 Verrucomicrobiales bacterium
TTCATCATGGATTATTTCCTGACCCGCGTCCTCCTCTATTTTGAACGATGAACGCGAACCAAAACAATTCACAAGAAAGCGTCACCGTTGAGGTTCGTGGCCTGCGGAAAGGTTTCAGCGGCCAGCCTGTTCTCAAGGGCTTGAGCTTCCGCGTCGAACAGGGCGAGATTTTCGTCATCATGGGACCAAGCGGCAGCGGGAAAAGTGTTCTGCTCAAGCATATCATCGGTTTGGAACTTCCCGATGAAGGCGAAATTCTTATCGACGGCGAATCCATCACGGAACCTGGGGTGATGGCCAAACATCGTTTGGCAATGGTGTTCCAATCGGGTGCGTTGCTGAATTCTTTATCAGTGGGAGAAAACGTGGGCCTTTATTTGGTGGAGCACCGTTTGAAAACCGCTCACGAGGTTAAGCAAATTGTTCACGAGAAACTCGATATCGTCGGCCTGGCGGGCACGGAGCATAAAATGCCAAACGAGCTGTCGGGCGGTATGAAAAAGCGGGTGGCGATTGCTCGGGCTCTTGTCGTTGAACCCCAACTCATTTTGTACGATGAACCCACCAGCGAACTCGACCCTTTGATGTCAGTTACGGTTGGTGAGGAAATTGTTGCTCTCAACCATCGCATCCACGCGACCTCAATCGTCGTCTCGCACGATCGCGAGCTCGCATTTGGTATTGCCGACCGCATGGCAATTATTTTTGATGGAGAAATCATCTTCATCGGCAAGCCCGATGAGGTGAAGAAGCATTCCGATCCGCGCATCAAAGAATTTATTCACGCGGAACATCAGTTTAAGAAAAAGAAAAGCGTATGAAGAACACATTGGAAACCCGACTGGGGATATTTTTCGCCTTGGCGTTCATCGCGGCGATTATCATTTTGGAGCTCGCTGGCGGACTCGACTTGAGACCTGGTAAACACGTGAACGCTCGGTTCCACGATATCCACGAACTGAAGGTTGGTGATCCGGTAAAGATGGCGGGCGTTCCCATTGGACACGTCAGCAAAGTCGATCTGCAAGAAGGGCAGGTAAATGTGACCCTGAAAGTTAATTCAGAAGCGGAGATCAAAACCGATAGCAAGGCGACACTGAAGTTTGCTGGTTTGCTCGGGCAAAACTTTATCGCTGTGGACTTCGGATCTGCGGGTGCGCCGAAGGTGGATTCGGGTGCCGTTCTCGAAACAGCCGAACAACCGGACCTTGGCCAAATCCTCCAGAGGCTGGACAACGTAGCGGTCGGGGTAGAAAACCTGACGAAGAGTTTTACCGGTGACAAGATCGACAACTTATTTGGGCCCATTACCGATTTCGTAAAGCAAAACAGCGGTCCTCTGACGGCGACGATCGGCAATTTCAAAATCATTTCGGACAACATCGCTTCCGGAAAAGGCAGCGTTGGTAAAATGATCAATGATGACGCGCTTTACGCGAGCACGTTGACGACGGTGAGTAACTTGCAAAATACTGCGGCAGACATTCAATCAATGATTGCAGAAGCTAAATTGGTGATCACGAATGCGAATCAAATTGTTAATAATATAAACTCAGGGCAGGGGACGGTTGGTAAACTTGTGAAAGACGAAACTCTTTATCGGGAGACCACCACGGCGATGATGAATCTCCGGGAAATTCTGCAAAAGGTGAATCGTGGTGACGGTTCGGTCGGCAAACTGGTCAATGACGAGAGCCTTCTTAAAAACGTAAAGCTCTCGTTACAGAAGCTGGATAAAGCGACGGAGAGCCTTGAGGACACCGGTCCTCTGAGCGTTCTCGGAACTGCCGTCAACAGCTTGTTCTAACGAAGACGTCGGGTTGCCGAGCAATTACGGCAACTCAGTGTGTCCCATCAGGAACTTGTCACACTCGCGTGCGGCGCCGCGACCTTCGTTAAAGGCCCAGACGACGAGACTCTGTCCACGACGGCAATCACCGGCGGTAAACACCTTTGCAATACTCGTGTTGAATTTGCCGTGCTCCGCTTTGATATTGGAGCGTGCGTCGCGTTCGACACCAAGTGACTCGAGCAGCGGTTGTTCGGGCCCAAGGAATCCCATGGCCAACAAAACGAGCTGAGTGGGAAGAACCTTTTCCGTGCCGGGAACTTCTTCTGGCACGAACTGACCTTTGTCGTTCTTTCCCCATTTGATTTGGACGGTGAGCGCTTCCTTCACGTGACCACAATCGTCACCGATGAACTTCTTTACCGTCGTGAGATAGACACGCGGATCCGCACCGAAGACAGCAGCGGCTTCTTCCTGGCCGTAATCCATTTTGTAAACCTTCGGCCATTCCGGCCACGGATTGTCGCCCTGACGTTCCATGGGCGGCTTCGGCAAAATCTCAATTTGCACGATACCAGTGGCACCGTGGCGCATTGAAGTCCCGACGCAGTCGGTGCCGGTGTCGCCGCCACCAATGACAATGACATCTTTACCAGCGGCATCGATGAACGTGCCGTTACGTTTGCCATCGAGGAGAGACTTGGTGTTCGCAGTAAGGAACTCCATCGCCAAATGAATGCCTTTTAGATTTCGGCCTTCGATCGGTAAATCACGGCCTTTGGTCGCACCGGTGCAGACCACAACCGCGTCGAATTCTTCGAGCAGCTTTTGTGCAGGTAAATCTTTGCCGACTTCGGTGTTGCACTGAAACTTAATGCCTTCTGCGACCATTTGATCGAGGCGACGCTGCACGACGGCTTTCTTATCGAGCTTCATGTTGGGGATGCCATACATGAGCAAACCGCCAGGGCGATCGGCGCGTTCGAAAACCGTGACCAGATGTCCGGCTTTATTTAATTGTGCTGCCGCAGATAAACCGGCCGGACCGGAGCCAATGACTGCTACTTTCTTTCCGGTCCGAATCTTGGGCGGTTCCGGAATGATCCAACCTTCATCCCAACCGTGGTCAGCGATGGAACATTCGATATTCTTGATCGTGACGGGCGGATTGTTGATCCCGAGCACGCACGAACCTTCGCACGGAGCAGGGCAAACACGACCGGTGAACTCAGGGAAATTGTTCGTCTTGTGCAGGCGATCAAGCGCGTCTTTCCAGAGACCGCGGTAAACGAGATCGTTCCATTCCGGAATCAGATTGTTAATCGGACAACCGCTGGCCATGCCGCTGATGAGCTGACCGGTGTGACAGAAGGGAATGCCGCAATCCATGCAACGACCACCCTGGTCGCGCAGTTTCTTCTCCTCCATGTGGAGATGAAATTCGTTCCAGTCCTTGATGCGTTCGGCGGCTTTGCGGTCAACCGGCAACTCTCTCAAATATTCGATGAATCCTGTGGGTTTACCCATCTGTTCTTTCCTGCGTTCTGGTTAAGTGACTATTCGGTTTAGAAAATTAGATCGTGTTCGGAACTAACCGCCGCCCACACGTGAGGCGTCTTTGGCGTTATCTTCGAAGGCAGCCATGAGAGCTTCTTCGCCGGTGAGACCTGCGTCGTGCGCTTTCTTGATCGAAGCGAGCATGCGTTTGTAATCTTTCGGCATGACTTTGACGAACTTCGGCACCATCTCGTCCCAAAGCGCGAGCACTTTGAAAGCACGCTGGCTCTTCGTATAATCCGCGTGGCGTTTGATCAAGACGCGGAGCTCTTCGATTTCTTTGGCATCCTCGAGCGATTCGAGTCCGACCATCTGCTTGTTGCACTTGATCGGAAAATCACCTTTTTCATCGAGCACGTAAGCGACACCGCCGCTCATGCCTGCCGCGAAGTTGCGTCCGGTCGAACCGAGGATAACAACCTTGCCGCCAGTCATGTATTCGCAACCATGATCGCCGATTGCTTCGACGACCGCAGTGATGCCTGAATTGCGCACACAGAAGCGTTCGCCAGCCATGCCGCGCAGATACGCTTCACCGCTCGTCGCGCCGTAGAACGCAACGTTGCCGGTAATCATGTTATGTTCTGGTGTGAACTTGGAAGCTGCCGGCGGATAGATGATAATTTTTCCACCGGACAAACCTTTGCCGATGTAATCGTTCGCGTCGCCTTCGAGAATCCAAGTCATGCCGCGCGGCATAAAGCCACCGAAGCTCTGACCCGCTGAACCTTTGAAATGCACTTGAATCGTGTCTTCAGGCAATCCTTCGGCACCATACTTACGGGTGATCTCGCTTCCAACAATGGTTCCCACCACGCGATTCACGTTCCTGATCGGAAGTTCAGCGCGCACTTTTTCTTTGCGCTCGATCGCTGGCTCGCAAAGTTTGAGCAGCGTCTTCACATCCATCGATTGATCCAGTCCATGGTCCTGGGTCATCGTGGCGAAGCGGCCAATTTCCGGGCCCATGTTTGGTTGGAAAAGGATATTCGAGAAATCGAGGCCTTTGGCTTTCCAATGCTCGACGGCTTTCTTGGCTTCGAGGCGATCCACGCGCCCAACCATTTCGGTCAGCGAACGGAAACCGAGTTCGGCCATGATCTCGCGGACTTCCTGTGCGATGAAGCGCATGAAATTAACCGCATGCGCTGGATCACCGGTAAAGTTTTTCCGCAAACGCGGGTCCTGCGTCGCTACACCCACCGGACAGGTATTCAGATGGCAAACGCGCATCATGATACAACCCAGCGCTACGAGCGGTGCCGTCGCGAAACCAAATTCTTCCGCGCCGAGCAATGCCGCCACGATCACGTCGCGGCCAGTCTTCAGCTGACCGTCGGTTTCCACCACGATGCGACTGCGCAGATTATTCAACACCAACGTCTGGTGCGCTTCTGCCAATCCGAGTTCCCAAGGGATACCGGCGTGCTTGATTGAAGTCTGCGGTGAGGCACCTGTGCCGCCATCGTAACCGGAAATCAGGACGACATCGGCGTGAGCTTTTGCGACGCCCGCCGCAATGGTTCCGACGCCTACTTCCGCGACGAGCTTTACACTGATGCGCGCGTAGCGATTGGAATTCTTCAGGTCATGAATCAACTCGGCCAAATCTTCGATCGAGTAAATATCATGATGGGGCGGGGGAGAAATGAGTCCCACACCGGGCGTCGAGTGACGCGTCTTGGCGATCCAGGGATAAACTTTCGAACCGGGCAGCTGTCCGCCTTCACCGGGCTTCGCCCCTTGCGCCATCTTGATCTGCAATTCGTTGGCCTTAACGAGATAAAGACTCGTTACACCGAAACGACCGCTCGCGACTTGTTTGATCGCAGAATTCTTCGAATCGCCGATGTCATTCTTCCACGTGTAGCGTTCCGGATCTTCGCCGCCTTCGCCTGTGTTCGATTTGCCGCCGATGCGGTTCATCGCAATGGCGAGTGATTCGTGGGCTTCCTTCGAAATGGAGCCGTAGCTCATCGCGCCCGACTTGAAGCGCTTGAGTAACGATTCAACCGATTCGACTTCCTCAATCGGAACCGATGAACCCGATTTGAAATCGAGCAACGCGCGCAACGTGCACCAGCGTTTGTTCTGGTCGTTGACCAGTGCCGAGTATTCTTTGAACGTCTTGTAATCGTTCGTGCGAACGGCTTTTTGCAACTTGTGCACCGTTTGCGGATTAAACAAATGCTGTTCGCCATCGGAACGCCATTGATATTGGCCGCCGACTTCGAGCGTGTGTCCATTGACCTGACGATCGGGAAACGCATGTTGATGCCGTTCTAAACTTTCCCTGGCGATAGCATCGAGTCCGACGCCTTCGACGCGAGAAGCCGTCCAGGTGAAATATCTATCAATAAACGATTTCTGCAGACCAATCGCCTCAAAGATTTGCGCACCCCAATAACTTTGAATCGTGGAGATGCCCATCTTCGAGATCACCTTCACCACGCCTTTGACGGAGGCTTTGACGAAATTCTTACATGCGGTCTTGTGATCGATGTTTGTCAGCAATCCCTGTCGAATCATGTCGTCGAGAGTTTCGAACGCCAGATACGGATTGATCGCACCGCAGCCGTAACCAATGAGCAACGAGAAATGATGTACTTCGCGCGGTTCGCCGGATTCGAGAACCATGCCGACGCGGGAGCGTGTCCCTTCGCGAATCAGATGATGATGCACGCCGGCCACCGCGAGCAGTGACGGAATCGGCGCCCATTCCTTATTCACGCCGCGATCGGAGAGAATCAGAACATTGACGCTATCTCTGGCAGCCTCGGCAGCCTTCGCGCACAATTCGTCCATCGCCTTTTCCAAACCGGCCGCGCCATCGGCAGCGCGGAACAGGGTGGGCAATGTAATCGATTTAAAGCCAGGCAACTCAATGTGCTTCAACTTCGCAAACTCTTCGTTCGTGAGCACGGGATATTTCAGTTCGATCAACCGGCAATGCTCCGGCGTCGGATTGAGCAAATTCTGTTCGGAACCAATCGCCGTTTCCGTCGAGGTAATAAGTTCTTCGCGAATACAATCGATCGGCGGATTGGTCACCTGCGCGAAAAGCTGTTTGAAATAATTAAACAGCAACTGCGGGCGATTCGACAAAACCGCGAGCGGCGTATCGGTGCCCATGGAACCAATTGCTTCCGCGCCATCGCGGGCCATCGGGACCATGAGGATGCGCAAATCTTCAAAGGTGTAGCCAAACGTCTGTTGCCGTTGGATAACCGTCTCGTGCGTTAAATCAGGAGTCTTGGCCGGGCTCGGCACATTCGCGAGTTCGATCAGATTCTTATCCAGCCATTCGCGGTAAGGTTGTTCGGTCGCGATCTTCGTTTTGATTTCTTCATCCGCAATGATGCGGCCTTCCTCGGTATCGATGAGGAACATGCGACCGGGTTGCAGGCGACCCTTCTGGATGATGCGATCCGGTTCGACATCCAGGACGCCGACTTCCGATGCCATGATGACGGTGTTGTCTTTCGTAACGTAATAGCGCGAAGGACGCAGACCATTACGATCGAGACACGCGCCAATGCGGACACCGTCCGTGAACGCGATGCACGCGGGTCCGTCCCACGGTTCCATCAAGCAGGAATGATATTCGTAAAAGGCTTTCTTCTCCTCGCTCATCGACTCGTGATTCGTCCACGGCTCGGGAATCATCATCATCATCGCGTGCGGCAAAGAGCGACCGCTCAGCACGAGCAGTTCCAGCACGTTGTCGAACATCGCGGAGTCGCTGCCGTCCGTATTGATGACCGGCAGGAGCTTCTTGATATCGTCGCCGAACAATTCCGATTCCAACAACGCCTGGCGCGCGTGCATCCAGTTGATGTTGCCGCGTAGCGTATTGATTTCGCCGTTGTGCGAGATGTAACGATACGGATGCGAACGTTCCCACGTCGGGAACGTGTTCGTGCTGAAGCGCGAATGAACCAGCGCCAGCGCCGTCTGCATATCCGCGTCCAGCAAGTCAGGATAATATTGATCCACCTGCACCGGCATGAGCAGGCCTTTGTAAACCATCGTCTTGTAGGAAAGACTCGGGACAAAGAAGAACTTGCCGCCCTTGACGTCGGTGGAATAACGAATCGTGTTCTCGGCGCGTTTACGAATGACGTAAAGCTTGCGTTCAAACGCCATCGAATCGGTCAGCGCCGGGCTGCGCCCGATAAAAATCTGCCGCATCACCGGTTCAACCGCTTTTGCACCTTCACCGAGTGACGCATTGTTCGTGGGAATCGTGCGCCAACCGAGCACGCATTGTCCTTCTTCCGCGACAATGCGTTCGAAAATCTTTTCGCACACTTTGCGATCATCTTTGTCCTGCGGCAGGAAAACCATGCCGACGCCATATTCGCCGACCTTCGGCAATTTCAGTTTGGCTTCGTCGCAGACCTTGCGCAGAAACTTGTCGGGCATCTGGATCAGGATACCCGCGCCGTCACCGGTATTGGCTTCGCAACCGCAGGCGCCGCGATGATCGAGATTCAGGAGGATCGTGAGAGCGTCCTTAATGATCTTGTGAGACTTCTTACCCTTGATATTGACGAGAAAGCCAACGCCACAAGCGTCGTGCTCAAATTGAGGGTCGTAAAGTCCCTGCTTTGGAGGCAGGCCCGGCTGTATTTGCTGCTGATTTTTCTTCACTGTCGCTGTGCTTATTTCATTCGTTGCTCAGCCTGTTTCGGCCTCGCCCAAATAAAAATTTCGTTATGTTTTACTGAATCAACAGGGTACTTCAATATGCATTTGTAGAAAGTTTAAAAAATCGCATTGATTGGGGCTGGGGACAACCGCGGATTGACGGCCAACGCAAAGGAACGGTCTTGGCGGAGGTGAATCTGGTTCGTTACGCCTTGGGACGCCGGATTAAATGGTACAAGCACATTACGCCACCCCCGCCGAACACGAGCACCAATAAAACACCCACACTGATTGGCCCCCAGACGAATTCCCGATCGATGACCGCAAACGAGGGATCTTGAGGATCAATGAACACCCGGATCGGTGTTCCTGAGCGCAGCGAAGACGATAGCGGAGTGTGAAACTCTTTCGTTCCCTTGAACAGAGCGATTTTTTGACCGGTAAATACCTGGCCATTTACAGTGTATTTGTAACTCGCGATGGTAGATGTCGCTGCGGCCTTGCCGGTCGTTGCTTGAAGATCAACTGAAACGAGTCGGGCCTCAGTCGTCACCTCCGCACGTGTTCGCCACCATCCGTAGGACATTTTGAAAACGCCGCCGAGGAATACGATTCCTATGAGTAGAAAGATGCCGCTGATCAACAACAGCAGCACTGGATGAATTCTTCCGGCAGTTTTTGGATCATTGGCCATATATGTATTAAGCGCGGTCGATAACTATCTCTGGACCGACAAATTGTATATAGAAATCAATGGCTGTCCCGACTCGTAGCAGAGTTGCGGGGCAAATCCATTCGTCCTCCCCCCAAAGCCATTTTCTGGAACCTGGGCGAAGGTTTTTCTATCCAAAACCGCTGCTCCGGGTTCCGGAAGACCGGTTTTGGGTTCAAAGGCGAATTTCCGGTCTCCGGAAGAACGGTTCGGCGTCCAAAAGCGCTTTTTCAAATTCCGGAAAAAGGTTTTTTGGCCAAAAAACGTTTTTCCGGAAATCGGAACGGCAGCTTTCCACTCAAAACCGGGGTTCCGGAAGTCGGAAGGGAGGTTTTGGGATCAAAATCGGTTTTTTGAGAGGCGGGAATCGGTTGTGGCGGACGGACACTGGATTTCAGGAGCCCGAGGGAGATTATTTGCGTCCATTTGGGATTAAAGACGGAGTTTTCTACGTAAGTAGTTCATCAACAGGTAAAAAGGCGTCTCGAAAAAAAGTGAAACTATTTTGACCCTACCCCCGCCGATGTAGATACCCCCTCTG
>JAQGOU010000035.1 GCA_028293445.1 Verrucomicrobiales bacterium
CAACGGCACCTTCACCCGCGTCAGCGGCGGCCGCAACGGCCGCGATTCACTTCGTCAAATCGTGCGATGGCGAGAAAGCCCGCGATCTGCTTTTCCAACGAATCACGCAACTGAGTTCGACACTTAAAATCAAAACCCAAAAACCGCAGGCCATTGTTCCTTGGATCATCGGCGATGAAACAAAGGCTGTCGAAGCAGCAGCAGCGCTACGCCGGAAGCAAATATTCGTGCCCGCAATTCGATTTCCGACGGTGGCACGCGGGCAAGCACGCTTGCGCGTTACGCTCACCGCAACGCATACAAGCGAGGACGTTCAGAAATTGGCGGACACCTTCCACGAATCGTAATGCACAAACTGGCACAACTGGATCACAAGCACGTTTGGCATCCGTTCACGCAAATGAAGGATTGGCTCAAGCAAGAACCAATTGTCATTGTGGAAGGCAAAGGCGCCGTTTTGCGCGATGTGAACGGCAGGGAGTATCTCGACGCCAATTCATCCATCTGGACCAACCTGCACGGACACAAACATCCGAAGATTAATGCAGCGATCCAACGCCAGCTAAAGAAAATCTCTCACTCCTCGGCGCTCGGTTTTGCAAATGAACCCGCTTCATTGTTAGCCAAGAATCTTGTCGACGCCGCGAACCCAAAGTTTCCGCGTTCAGCGTTCCGCGCTCCGCGTTTAAACAAAGTTTTTTTCTCGGATGACGGTTCCACCGCGATGGAGGTGGCTTTGAAACTGGCTTACCAGTTCTCGCGCCGCACTGGAAAACAACGACCGAAGTTCCTCTCGCTGGACGGTGCTTATCACGGCGATACCATTGGTGCCGTTTCGTTGGGGCACATCGATTTATTTCACAAAGCTTATTCAGGTTTGCTGTTCAAGACGGACAAGACACCCTCGCCGTATTGTTATCGATGCCCACACAATCGCGCTAAACCTGAACGAGCCGACGCCCGCGATTACCGCAAGTGCAATTGGGAATGCGTCAGCACGGTGGAAAAGAAATTCTCGGATCAGAAAAAGCGCGGCGAATCCTACGCGGGTTTTGTTTTTGAACCACTGATGCAAGGTGCTGCCGGGATGATCCCGCAGCCGAAAGGTTGGTTGCAAAAGACTTCCGAAATTGCCCGTGGACACGGCACATTGTTAATCGCCGACGAAGTGATGACCGGCTTCGGACGAACGGGCGGAGGCACCCCCTTTGCCAGCCACAACGAAAACGTCCAACCCGATTTGATCGCCCTCGCCAAGGGATTAACTGGCGGCTATCTCCCGATGGCGGCAACGCTCACCACGCAAAAATTTTTCGACGCGTTCCTCGGCGAATACGACGAATTCAAAACATTTTTCCACGGACACAGTTTCACCGGCAATCAGTTGGGAGCCGCAGCCGCCCTTGCGAGCCTGGAAATCCTACAGAGCCAAAAATCAACCAACGATCGTGAGCGATTGGAAACTGTTTTCAGCAAAGAACTGCAAACACTCTGGCCGTTGAAGAATTTCGGAGATATCCGGCAAGTCGGATTGATCGCGGGAATCGAATTGGTGAAGGATTGGCAGACACGCGAGAGATTTACCTTAGCGGAACGCGCCGGCATTCGCGTCTGTGAAGCCATGGCCAGGCGTGGCGTGCTCACCCGCCCTGTCGGCAGCGTCATCGTCCTAATGCCTCCCTATTGCACCACGGGGGCGCAGATGCAGAAGATGGTCTCTGCGTTGCGCGAATCGATCGAAGAACTCTTCGGGAAATAAAAAAGGCGAGCCAGATAATCTGACTCGCCTCGTGTAATTCTAAGAAAGCTTAAGCTTTCGGGGCAGGTGCAGCGGCCGCAGCAGGAGCCGGGGCTCCATCTTTCGGTGCCATTTCCTTGTCGCGATCTTCCATCGCGGCTTTACGCGAGAGACGGACGCGGCCTTTTTCGTCGATGCCCATGCACTTCACCCAGATTTCATCGCCAATCTTGACGATGTCTTCGGTTTGCTTGACGCGGAAGTTGGCCAGTTCACTGATGTGAACGAGACCTTCTTTTCCGGGGAGGAATTCGACAAATGCGCCGAATTCTTTCGTGCTGACAACTTTCGCACGATACGTCTTGCCGGGTTCGGCTTCAGCGGTCATTCCTTCGATGTGCTGACGGGCAATCTTCATGCCTTCGCCAGAGACGGAGTAAATGTTCACTGTGCCATCGTCTTCGATGTTAATTTCGCAACCGGATTCTTCGACGATGCGTTTGATGTTCTTGCCACCAGGTCCGATCAGCGCGCCGATCTTCTCTGGGTTGATGCGGATCTGAACAATCTGCGGAGCGTATTTGCTGAGCTCCGGACGCTGGGTCGTGAGAGTCTTCGCCATTTCAGCGAGGATGAACAAACGAGCGACGCGAGCTTTTTCCAAAGCTTCGGTCATGATCTTCAACGGCAAACCGCGAAGCTTCAAATCGAGTTGGAAACCGGTGATGCCTTTTTCCGTGCCGGCGATTTTGCAATCCATGTCGGCATAGGCATCTTCCCAGCCGATGATGTCGCTGAGGAGTTTGTAATCCGTGATCTTGTAGTTGTCGTCCACCTCGGTGCAGATACCAATGCTGATGCCAGCCACGGGGCGAGCGATCGGAACACCGGCGTCCATCAACGCGAGGGAGCAGGAACAAACAGAAGCCATCGAGGTCGAACCATTCGATTCCATGACTTCGCAAGTGACGCGGACAGCGTAGGGATACGTGTCGAGCGGCAGAAGCGGTTCAATGGAACGTTCAGCCAAAGCTCCGTGACCAATTTCACGACGACCTGGACCGCTGATACGACCGGTTTCACCAACGGAATAGTTGGGGAAGTTGTAGTGCAACATGAACTTCTTCTCTGTTGCGCCACCGGTGTAAGAATCGAATTCCTGGGAATCTTCCTTGGTGCCCAAGGTGAC
>JAQGOU010000040.1 GCA_028293445.1 Verrucomicrobiales bacterium
AGTTTACCGGTGTTGAGTCTCCAACTATTGTTACCACTCTTACCACGCCTAATGCAAGTCGCAAAGCCGACGACTACTTTGCACAGGGGTTTCTTGAAGTCGGTGTTGGGCTGAATTACGAGCTTCGAGTCATCTTGGCTTCAAGCTGGGACGAAGGCACTCAAAGGTTAACGCTGACTCTCAACGCAGCCCTGGAAAAAACCATCGTCGGGGATCAGGTGCAGTTGATTCCTGGATGTGACGGAACGGCGGCAACTTGCATTTCAAAGTTCGACAACTACTTGAACTATTTCGCTTTCCTGTTTGTTCCGATTCAAAACCCAACCATATCGAGCACGCAAAATGATGTCGCGTCTGGAGGTAAGAAATAATGAAACCCTTTTTTGATAACGAGGAGCGCAGGAAATTGCTTTTCAGCGTGGTTAAATCGTGGATCGGAACGCCGTTCATCGCACACGGGAGAATCAAAGGCGCTGGTGCCGATTGCGTGAACTCGAATGCGGAAATCTATCTGGAGTGCGGCTTATACGAGCGCTACGACTTTCCGAACTACACCATTGACGGCGGAAACCACGCGGCAACGTCAAAGATTATCGAATGGCTTGATGCGAGCGAACACTTTGAAAATCTTGCTGATGTCTCCAGCTTCCAGACGGGGGACATGATTTGCTTCCGAATTGGCGAATCGGAAAAACCGGCATGGCATTGCGGAATATTTGTCAGCGGAAAGAATTTCGTCCATTGCGTGAAGCGGTATGGCGTCCAGCTTTCGCACATTGAAGACCCGAGCTTTGCAAATCGGATTGCTATCTACCGGCCAATTCAAAAGGAGGTTGTGTGAGCTTCGGAGGATCAAGCAATAACCTTCCACCGCCGCCAATTAACCCACTCGGGATTAATAAGAACCGTGGCGCTACAAATCAAATGGCGATTCCGCTCCCCTATTTTTGCGGGAAGAATCGCCTGGGCGTGAAATGGATTTCCGATATCTTCGCGGATCGTGCGGCGGCTGTTTACAATGAAGTTGGAAAAGGTGACACGAATGTAAGCGGGTATAATTTCTTTACGGACATCGCTTGCGCTCTTTCGCATGGTGTTGTTGACGGCATCTATTCCGTCATTTTTAACGGCGTTTTAGTTTGGGGTAAAAAAGAGCCATACGACACGCCTCAAATCACTCGCGGTGCAGAGGACTCCATTGACATCACGATTCCTAATTTTGGAGTGATGACGCTGTATTGGGGAACCGAGACGCAAACATTTAACACCACATTAAAGCTGAGTGGTAAAAATCACACGGCCTACAGAGGTGTTTGCTATGCGGTGTTCAAGCAGCTCTTCCTTGGGTTCAACCAAAAAAGCGTTCAGAACATTGAAATTGTTTTAGGCCGCTGGCCCAAGCCCGCATGGATCGACCTTTCTGGACCGGGCCATGATGGAACCAGCAACATCAACGGAGACGTTAACCCGATTTGTTTCATTGTCGATTTGCTTCAGCATCCACGCGCCGGGTTGGGGTTGCCTGATTCGTTTTTCGATATGGCGAAGATGCAGGCCGTGGCACAGAGGCTCCAGCAAGAGGGGTTCGGATTTTCTCCACTCCTGACGGATCGTAAGGACTCCAAGCAATGGTTGCTGCAAGCCTGTGAGTATTTTGACGGATACTTTTTACAGGATGGCTCTGGAAAGTTTTCCATACAGCTTGCGCGGCCACCGGAGGACGCCGGAGAACTCACGATCATTGACGGAACGCAAATGGTTTCCCGTCCATCGTTCTCGTCTGATGACTGGAGCACGATAAAAACGGAAACGAGCGTTCAATTCACAAGCGACAGAATTGGGCTACAGCCTGACGTAAAGACGTGGCGCGATCTTGGAGCGCGGGAGATGAACGACTCGGCAGACCCGCTGCAAGTTGATCGTTCCTGGATAACTCAAGCGGAGTCAGCAACTCAAATTGCAGCCTGTCTGGGTCAGGTTGTCGGTTTGCCGATTCGAAGCGGTTCAGTGAAGCTCCGTAAAACAGGAACGCTTTTTGAAGACATGGTTCCTGGAGCACTGTTCAAGTTCGATTACCCGTCCCGCAACGTCGGTGGAATTGTTTGGCGCGTAAAGGATCGTTCGCAGCCAGATCCATCCGAGCCGGAGTTTCAAATCAACTTTTTGGCGGACACGAGTTATTTGTATCCCGCTCCTGGGAACGGAAGCTTCAGCAGGGAAATTGGGGAAGAGGATGAAGAATCAGAAGAAATCAAACCGCTTCCGATTTCGACATTCCGCGTAATTGAATTGCCGCTCGCCTTGTGCCCTGAAGGGAAACTTTCTTTGGCGATTCTGGCGGCGCGAGCTGAAACCTCGACAATCGGGTTCAACATTTTCTTGGGCCGAAAAGTCAATAGCGAATGGCTTGACAGTTACGCTCAACTCGACTCGCAACGGAGCTTTTCTGTTCACGGCCTGCTGAAAACTGAATACACCGATGTTGGACCATCTATAGACGAAGAAACGGGTTTGATTGTTGAGTTGGACGGCGTTGACTTGGAACTCGGCGAGCAAACTTTGTTTGACGCTCTCTCGAATGATTTATTGGCGTTCATCGGGGACGAAGTTTTCTCGGTTGTTAGCCTTACGGTCATCGCTGAAAACACGTATCAGATTCTTGTCGCTCGGGCGCGGTTCGCAACGCCGCGCCAGACGCACGCGGTTGACTCCGCTGTTTACCTGATTCGCCGATCTGAGATTTTGCCCTTGCAGCATCCGCAGTTTGTGCCGAACAACACGGCACGTTTCAAACTGCAACCAGTGAAACCGCCAACCGTTTTGGAACTTGCGGACGTTGAATCCAGCGACGTGGCAATTTCCGGCCGTATTTACGCTCAGACACCAGTAACAAACCTAAAGATCAACGGCCTGCTGGATGAAGTGACGTTTTCAACTGGTGCCGCAATCGCCATCACATTCACGCTTACGGATGCCGGGCGTGATTATTACCAGCAACGTTTGCTCGTTCGTAAAACCGTTCTAGATTTTTACGACAACTTTGACGCTCTCATAGCAACGGTGGAACTGGCCGATGGTGTTTCTGCATATTCGATGACGAACGCGGAAATGATCGCCCTGCTTGGCGGCGAGGCGACGTTCTACCTAACTGTGAGAACCAAAATAATCTCGGACTGGTTCATTATTTTTTCCGAACAAAAAGCCATCTCAGCAATATTTATATGAACATCTTAGGCGATTTGACAGACGCGGCTGATCGGGCCGCTGTGGCGCAAGCCAACTTTGAAAAGATCGAGACGTTACTGACGATTTTCCTTGGCCTGAATCCAAACGACAATAATACGCGCTGGAAGGACGGTCAGTTTCAAGTTTGGGACAGCGTAGCGGCAGCGGCAGACGCAACGAAGCCGTGGCGTGCATTGACGGCTGAAAACGGCGTCCCTGGATATTCTGATCCAATCGATGACTGACGTTTCGCGATTAGTGATGAAGAAAATTATTATACTTCTTTTATTGGGCGTCGCTATCGCGAACGCATCACCAACGAACAACCCCACGCCTTCCAAGGTGTCTCTTACGCTGAACTTGGGCGGGGAGATTGTTTGGCCGACGAACTTTTTCAAAGAGAATAGCAACCTCTTGAATCAGTCCGTGTCGTTCCGAGTCCTGGAGGCAACGAATTTGGCGCAGAGGGTTATTAAACCGGACGGAACCACCGTCACAGCGTCAACCAACGGCGCGGGCGTGGTGTCTTTATCTGCTGTCGAAGCCTCGTATAGCACTACGGCAGCGTCGAACCTCGTTCAGCGCGTCATCAAACCGGATGGAACGACAGTCACGGCTTCGACGAATGGCGCTGGTGTGGTGACGCTTTCGGCGGTTGGTGGCAGCGGGCCAATAACAGACCTAACGAACGTTACTCATCACGGATTCTTAACCGTAAGATCAACGAATGACCCAGGGGACTACACGAACGTCTTCCAGACTCAGAACATTGACAGCACTCCCGGAGTGACCGTTGATAACTTTGGAAACCTCATCGTTGGGAATGCAATCGGAGACGAAAGGGGTGGAAATCTTACGGTTTCAAATATAGCGAGCGTCAAAAGCCTCTCAGTGACCAACGACGCGACCGTCTACGGCCAGCTCAACGCAACGAACATAAACGGGGTCAAGAAATACGTGGCGATGGTTTACCAAGCCAATGTGACGCTGGTGAATGCTTCACTTACTATTGGCGACTCATACATTATATTTAGCGGCGCAGAGGGCGATGATTTCTCCAACGTCGGGTTCACCGATCTTGGGGTTGAGTTCGTTGCCACAGATTCAGACCCTATTACTTGGTCAAACGGAACCGTAGTTTACGACGTGCTCGGAAGCTCTCCTGTCGCAACTGTTCAGGAAACCGGACTCGGCGGCGCAATCACCTGGAGGTATCACGGACAGGGAATCTACCGAGGAACCCTGCCGTATGAGACCACCGGCACGGTGTGGTATCAGTCTTCGCCGATCCGAAACGGCACAACCATGTGCGGTTTGTCAATTACGTCAATCGACAGCACAACGGTCGAGATGCAAACTTTCGTCAACGGGTTTGCTGATTTATACGACGAAGTTATTTTATCCCCTGTCCCGATTGAGATTCGGTTTTACCCGTAACCGTTTGTAAAAGTTTGTAAACGGCCAGAGGGCAAAATAAGGCAAAAAAGGGAAAACATCTATTTTTGCACATCGGACAGAAAACAGCGGATAACGAGCGACTGGCTTTGTTTATTCGCTGTTTTCGCGTTTAGGAAAGTGGTGCCGATGGAGGGACTTGAACCCCCATGACTTTCATCGGTTGATTTTGAGTCAACTGCGTCTGCCATTTCGCCACATCGGCTACCGACGAGCAATTTAATGCTTTTGAAACCTGAGTCAACGGAGAAAACCAAAATCGCACTGACTCACAAAAAGATCGAGGGTCGTGCAAGTTGCACTTTAACTTTTTGGTGGCTCTTCCGCCGTTGTCTCCACGGCTTCGTCCGGCTTTTTCGCGCGCAAACTGTTCAACGCCGAAAGGGCCGCTTCGCTTTCGGCGGCTTTTTTGCTTTTGCCAATACCACGACCTAACTCCACACCGCCATGCGTGACGATACATTCAAAAACACGATCGTGATCCGGACCGCTCGAAGAGACGAGTTCATACAGGGGCGCATCCGCTGATTTCGATTGCAACACCTCCTGCAACTCGCCTTTAGGATTTTCGAGATTCGGAATTTCGGTGAGCTCGCCAAAGCCATCCCGAAAACAGCCCAGGATGATTCGCTGCGCCACATCGTAACCGCCATCAAGGAACACGGCACCGAGCACTGCTTCGAAAGCATCAGCCACGGCTGAGTCACGCTCACGGCCGCCGTTAGCATCTTCGCCACGGCTCAAAACCAAATGTTCGCCGAGGGACAGCAGTCGCCCCTGCTCTGCCAGGGTTTTGCGATTGACCATCTGGGCGCGCGCTTTCGTCAGTGCACCTTCACCGACATGCGGAAATTTTTCGTAAAGCTCGCGCGTCAGCACGAGGCCCAGGACGGAATCGCCAAGGAACTCCAGCCGTTGATTATGTTGCACCAAAGGACTGCCTTGTTCATGCGCAATGGACGGATGAGTTAAAGCCAGTTGCAGGAGAGCCACGTCGCGAAACGTGTAACCCAAACGAGATTGAAGAATTGCGATATCAGCCACAGGTAGGCCGCAAGAAGGCGCAAATGTTTTACCTTTGCGCGTTGTTAAGGCCGATAAAAACTTATCAGCAGTTTTAGTTTACGCAACATCCAAACTTTTAGGCTCGGACGGGGATTCGGCTGAAGGCGGTTCTGAATTTTCCCCAACGGCTGCGTCCGCGACTGGTGCCGGAGCGGCTTCTGTTGGTGCCGGAGGATTCAACCCGTGTTCAAGAAGATCGGCGACATCACGCTGGACGGCATCGAGTTGATTCAACTGCAGATTCGGATCGGTAATAGTGAACAGGTCACCCGTCTTGGGCTGTTCGTAAATAAAGATGCGCTTTCCTTCAGTCTTGATCTGCTCTTTAACTTTGAGGATGCGCTTGCGTTCGAGCATGACCGCCAAAATATAACAAGCTGCCCCATGCGCTGGATCGTTTTGTTCGATCAACTTCCGCAGCAAGGTCTCGGCGTTTTCTTTTTGAATTGCCTCAGGCGGTTTCGCCGGGGGCGTTTCATAAACCCCCTGCCAATAAGAGAGAAACCCTTTTTTCTCGTTGCCGCCCTGATATTGCGTCAGCCAACAATCATTGCAAATGTCCAGGCGCCGCAGTTCGCTCTTATCCTCGGTCAAAAGGGTGTGGTAATGCTGTTTGTCGGAGAAAGGCTTTTCGCAACCTTGGCAACCGTGGGAGCGCGATTGAATGTTCCAGTCGTTCATGAATTGGCGGCCTAATTATCGCCAACCCTTTCTTTAGTTCAATCTCATTCCAAAGATTCGCAGCCAGTTTAATCGAGTCAGCATCAATCCTGAAAGCTCCCACGCCATTTGCCTGATTCGCAGGGTTGATCGATTTTGCTCCAATTAGTCCTGATGACACACTGCAAATGCCTATGAGGCATCCAAAACGGAAAGCATTAATCGGATTCCTATTTCTTGCCGGACTCCTCGTCGGGTTGTGGTTCTTTTTTGATTTTTTCACCCGCAAACCGATTCGCAAAGAACTCGTTGTTAGCTATTCGGTGACGGATGACGCGTTCCGACGGAGCGCTGACGCATTGCTCGACACTCCGTTTGTTGAGAGCAACAAGGTTGAGACATTGGTCAACGGAGATCAAATCTTCGCCTCGATGCTCGATGCGATCCGGTCGGCCACAACGACCATCACGCTCGAAACCTACATCTGGAGCCGTGGAAAAATTTGCGATGAATTTAAAGACGCCCTTTTAGAACGTGCGCACGCGGGCGTAAAGGTTCATGTGGTCGTCGACGGCATGGGCAGCATCAAGCTGAAGCAGAAGGACATCACCGAACTTCAAGACGCAGGCGTGCGGATCGTTAAGTTCAATCGTGATAAATGGTATTCGGTAAACTTCCAGATCAATCATCGCACGCATCGCAAAGTCATGGTCGTGGACGGTCGCCTCGGTTTTATCGGCGGCTCCTGTCTGCACGACTCCTGGCTCGGAAATGCCGAAACAGAAAATCAGTGGCGCGATACTCATTTCAAAAACCAAGGGCCAGCCGTTGGGGAACTTCAGGGCGTATTTGCTGAAAATTGGCGTCAAACAACGGGCGAGGTGTTGCATGGGCCCGATTATTTTCCGCGACTTGAACCCGCCGGCAACTTACCCGTGCAATGCTACAAATCGGGTCCGAAAGAAAACCAGGAATCGATTCGGCTCGCGATTTTATATGCCTTGGCAGCGTCGAAGAAAAACATCCGCATTGCCCACGCCTATTTTGTTCCGGATGAGTTATTGATGACGACTTTGCTCCACGCTTTGGAACGAGGCGTGAACGTGGAGATCATTGTCCCGGGCAAGACGGACGCCAAACTGGTCAAAGCCGCATCGCGGACGACCTGGGGAGAGCTCATGGCCGCAGGGGCGAAGTTTTATCAATACGGCCCGGCGATGTATCACGTGAAGGAGATCGTCATCGACGACGTGCTCGTCATTGCTGGCTCAGCGAATTTCGATAATCGATCTTTCCGCATCAATGACGAAGCCAACTTCAATGTGTTGGATCGCGCGTTCGCGCAACAGCAGATTAAACTTTTCGAAGCGGACAAGAAACAATCCAAAGCGCTCAGCCTGGTCGATCTGGAAAACCGTTCGCTCTTCACCAAAACGGCCGATAGCGTTGCTGGCGTTTTTAGTTCCCAGTTTTAGACGCGACTTCTTCCTCGCGGAACCAGTCCAGCGGAATGCTTTTGAATTTCAGCGAAAGCTGTCCCGTTCCATAGGGCGCATAATAGTAGGTCAACAAAGCGCGATGTTCGTCGAACGTCACGCTGGTATAGGCGTAGCTGAAGTTAGGGTCAGTTTCAATGAGCCGAGGTGTCGACCAGGTCTTTCCTTCGTCCCGTGAGATAGCAGCGGCCAATGGCGTGCGGGCCGACATCTTGCTGATGCTCGCATTCGTGCTCGGATTATAAATAAGGAGCAGATCGTGTTTATCGGGCAGACGTTTAATGGTCGCGGGCGATTCTGGACTCACAATTCCATAAGGCGCAGCGGAGCTCCACGACTCTCCGTCGTCATGAGATTTGCAGGACCAGATTTGCCCGAATTGAGTGCGGATGATTTGCAGGACATCACCATTTTTGAGTTGCACCAGGCCGGGCTCCATCGCGCCGCGTTGGGGAACATCAATAAAGCCGTGACTTGGATCCCACGTTTTCCCCTGGTCGTCGGAATAAAAGACGAGGTTCCGTAAATGCGCCGAGGGTTGGCCGATATCTTCACAGAAGGAAACCGGGCAAAGAATGCGACCTGACCTGAGTTGAATCACCCGCGCATTGTTCATGATATGATATCCGTTCCGTGGCGTAACGATGACGGGCTCAGTCCAGGTTTTCGCTTCATCCGAAGACCGCCGCACCAGGACTTTCAAGTCGGACAGGGAATTCTTCGCTAAATAGAAAAAGAGAATTTCGCCCGACCGTAAACGAAGGAAGCTGACCGACATCACATTCATTTTTGATTTGTTTTCCTGCAGCACAAAAGGCGCGTTCCAGGAAATGCCCCCGTCTCCTGATATCGACGCAGAAATCTGTCCCTGTGAATGGTCCGCACGACCGGCAAAATCAGACCACGCCGCGAGCAGCGTACCGTCTTTCAAAACGATAATGTCCCCTTCGCTCTGGCGCGGATGCTCTTTCGTCCCAGCGGCAATGATGCGATCGAAGGACGGCGCGGATGTCTTTCTGCCCTGCCCTGTCGCGCAACCGGCCAGAAAAAGCAGCGCCACCATCGCGGAAAGAGATGCAGCACGGAAGTTGGTTGTCATTTGATTTGTAACAACGCAGACGAAGGGTTGGTTTCTTTAATTCAGAAGCTTATCCATGGAACCGGCTACTTTCGGTGCGGTCCATTGGTTAACTTTTGACGTTTTGCAGCCGTTCCATGGCTCCCTGCACGGCGTGAAGGGATTGAAGTACGTTCGCGCGCACCTCGGGATCAGGCGCCGCATTTGGATCGTTCACCACTTTAACGACTTCCTCCAGGAGAGCCGGCGTTCGCTTTTGCAAACTGGCGATATGCTTTTCCCAGGTCAGTTTCTTATTGGCGCATTTTAGCAGATCCTCGAGGTACGCGATGTCTTCGCGAGTGGTCTTACGATCTTTGTGTCGAACATTCAGCGTTTCCAGATCCGTCTTTAAATCGTTGATCGTTTTCTCACAACGATCGATGTCTTTGACCAACGTGTTCAGGTCCTGCACCACCGCCTGCAGATGTGCGGCGTTTTTCTCCGTGGCCTTGAATTGTTTTAGCGATGACATACCGGTAAGTGTTCGAATTTCGAGTTACGAGTCGACTCAAATATTCCCAACCTTGAAACTTATCATCGTTCACTGCGTTGGGCGAGCGGCGCCCGCCCAACACAGGCCAAAGAAGAGGTTATTTCCGCAAGCGCAAAAAGCTTGTCGCGGTCGTACTCACCGTGGCGGTGTTATTCGTGCCGTTGACGGATGAAGACACTGGCCCCCAGCTTGGAGATTCCAGCGTGGGTGTAGACTGAAGAATATAGGTGGTGTAAGCCGCAGGCCACGTCACTGTCGCGGTAGAATTTCCGTTATTCACGATCTTCAACGTTGGCAAAGTGGCTGGCTCGGTGGAGACCGCCGGTGTAACGGAAGCCCATGTCGTCCCAAGGCGCAGTTCGTCGAAAGTCACCGCTGCTGCCGTCCCGCTTGCCTGACGGAATGTGAACTGGTCGATCACTGTCATATCGTTGCCGGAGGAAGCATCGGAAACGGTTGCGGTCGGGGCTGTGCCCGCACCAAATGTCGACGAAGAGGGATTGATCCAGAGTCTAACAACGTCATCATTGGCACCGGCATTATAAGTATAACTGCCAACGATGAACAAGGTTTGGCCTGCGGTATAAATCGTCGGATCATTCACGTAGCCGGTGCCAGAGCGAGCAACGCCCAGGAGGTAACCGCCGGCTGCTGTTTTGATGTTCATCCGGGTTCCGTAGGCCGAATTGGTATTGTTCACCAGCGCGACAATGAACCCACCCGAGGCGGTTAAGCCATTGGTGGAATCGACCCGCATCGCGAATGAATAATAGATGGTTCCAGTGGTGATGTTGGTCGCTAAAGGAAGTCTCGCGCCCTTGCCGGATCCTCCATTCGTGAGGCAGTTCGCGGTGGGCGCCACTAATCCGGTAATCGTCAATTGGCCAGGAGTCACTTGGGCGTCATCTCCGGTCCCATTTATTTCCCAGGTTTGCCCCGCACCTACGGAAGTTCCAGTCAATGCCCCAGTTGCGTGATCAAAAGGTTCAAACAACGTCCAACCGGATTCCTGCGAACTGCCCGGGATAACAAGAAGAGCGTTGGAACTGGTGATGCCACTGACACTGTTGGAGACGGCGATACGATAACTGCCTGCATCGGATGCCTGAATGTTCGTCAAAGTCAGCGTTGAGTTCGTGGCATTTAAAACAAGATTGCTCGAGTTTTTATACCATTGATAGGTCAGGCCCGTGGACGCTTTTAGGGCTACGCTGAAAGTGACCGTGGAATTCGTTGGCGAGGTCACGTCGGCGGGTTGGCTGAGTATCTGCGGGCCAAAAGGTGCCTCGGAATTGATCGTGAAGGCGCTAATACCATTGTTGGCATCCAGGACGTACACTTTGTTGGAAACGAATTGAACGTTCCCCGCCCATTGAAGATTCGCATTATCAGTCGCAATGGTTTCGCTATCGAAAAGAACAGGATTGTTTTGCACATCTTCAATGCTGAAAAGGTTCAACGTATCAGGCGTGGCGATCGACAGGCCAGCCATGAGATTTTGGGTTGGGTCAACAGTCACGACCGACATGCCGGCGGTGATCGGAGGCGCCGTGTAAGTATGAAGCGTGGTAGCGGTTCCGTTCGTCGCGCCTGCTGGCGCATTTAATGAAAAGAGCCGCAATGGAGAACCGGTCGGCGTTAATTGGCCGGTAAGCCCCGCCGTGGCCCAGAATGAATTACTGGAAACTAACTTCACGGTATAACCGAGCGATCCAGCGTTCGCGACATCGACGGAAATCACGCATGAGGTAAAATTAGTCAGGGCCGCGTCCGTTGGACGCAACAATGCGCCAATATTGCCACGGCTCCCGAGCAGCACTTGGACGTTCGTGCCTGAGCCCCGGACATCCAGTGTATCGCCCCAGCGTTGAACATTTCCCAGGCCTGGATCCGCGCCGGAGATGGTCGGCGTTTGATTGTCGAAGTCGAAGGTTCCGCCGAACACCGGAATATTCGTCGAGCTTTCACTTTCCCACCGGTATAAAACAAACCGTGGAGTGGACGTGGAGTTGGAAAGATTCCCCACATAGATCGCTCCATCGTCGTCCACGCCAATCATATTGATCGCGAATCCGCTGGTCCCGACCGCTGCGAAGCCACGATCTACCAATTGGCCCAAATCATTTCCGTTTTGAGAGTCCACAATATGAATCTGGTTCAAATTGCGATCTACAATCAGTAAGTGATCTGTTTTAGGATTGTAGGCCATCCCGCGCTGAAAGTTATTCACATCCAGCCAGGTCAAAGCACCACCCGGCGACTGCACCCATAACGGATCCAATCGGTAACTTGTCGCGCGCAGTTGGGCTGCAATGGCAAGAGAACAGGTAAGCAGAAACAGGAGTTTTATTTTCATATAAGGGTGAGTGGAGTGTCTGCAAAGGTTTAAGGCGATGTGCGACTTGCGTCCTGGGAAATATTCCATTCCATCAGATAGTTTTGCGCTTTGACCCATCCCGAATGGCCGTCGCAGTACAAAACATCGGTTCCCTCCGGCCCATGATTATCATAGATGTCCGGGAAGTTATTCGTGCCGACCTTGACGCCATTGAAGCGGCCGTCATCGGCATCGAACAAAAGCCAAAATTTGGAAGCGCCGGGCTTGATTCCGGTTAATCCGGGAATGGTGGTCGAAGTTAAAACATACTCGTTGATTTCTCTCTCAGTTTTTTTCGGGCCGCTACCAATTTTCCCCAAGACTTCGTAGCTGATTCCGTTCCCCTGCCCCTTTCCTTGGGCATTCAACGAGAGATCTTTCAGATATTTTTCACCAGTGATGCCGTCGGAAAGGAACACATTATCACGGATGACGTTCTTCGTGCTGGGACAAACAAAATTCTTCAAACCTGCGACATATTTGGAATACAACCAGCTTAAATCGTCATCGCTGTCTGCACGAACGTTAGGAACATACGGGCTGCGGGTATCGCGCGTCAGGTGCCCTTGATATTCATCGGCATAAAATTGACAGCCCAAACCAATTTGTTTCAGGTTGTTAATGCAGGAAATGCGGTTCGCCCGTTCCTTGGCCTTGCTCAAAGCAGGTAAAAGCATCGCAGCTAAAATGGCGATGATGGCGATAACAACGAGAAGCTCAATTAACGTGAAGCCACAAACCATTTCCGTGGTTCCGCGCCGACGAGAGTTTTTCAGCAAGAGCATTGGGTTAAACGTTATACTATTGAGCTTTGCGTGATTATCGAGAAAAAAGATTCATGGTAGGCATGAATGATTTGCTGGTTCTTAACTAGGAGATTGAGCGGATCATTGTGAAGAATTACGACTACAAACAAACTGTGCGCCTCTCGAAAGAGTTGAGTCCCAAGATGTGCTTTTTGTCATTTGTAAGTTGCCCTTACGCGTAAAGGGTTGGGTTTCTCGCAAGGCGGAGAAAGTGTCTGGTGGTCTGTAAATTTGTCGGGTGTTAAGCCTTTGAATTCCGTGCTTTTTCCACCTTTATTCCGTTCCATCCAAGACGGTGAGGAATCATCAACCAGTCTGCAAACCACTCTCTTTCCCAATCCACCGTTGACACCCGTCGTTCATCTCTTTAATTTCCGCGCGTAAATACCGAGCGCGACGCCCCCGAATTTACCTTCGGGGATTTTTATTGTCGCAATACAAATACTTTTATGGCGAATACCATTCTCGTCGGCGCCCAATGGGGCGATGAAGGCAAAGGCAAAATTATCGACGTCCTGACTGAGGACGCGGACATCGTCGTCCGCACCCAGGGCGGCAATAATGCGGGTCACACCGTTTTCCTTGGCCCCAAGAAATATGTCCTTCACCTGATTCCTTCCGGAATCTTGCGCAAGAAGAAGGTATGCGTCATCGGCAACGGTGTCGTCATTGACCCGGTCAGCCTCGTTGGCGAAATCGATGGCTTGCTCAAACTGAACATCGAAGTCACGCCAAAGAATCTGTTGATTTCCGAAACGGCGCATCTCGTGTTGCCATATCACCGCGAACTCGATGCCCAACGCGAAGTGCTCAAGGGCAAAAACAAAATCGGCACTACCAAGCGCGGCATTGGTCCGGCCTACGGCGATAAAGTTTCTCGCGTTGGCCTGCGCCTGATTGATTTGATCAATCCAGAACGTTTCGCCGAGAAGCTTAAGATCCGCATCAAAGAGAATAATGAAATTTTGAAAGCGTTTGGCGCGAAGCCGCTCTCTTTCAAACAAGTGCACGATGCCTACCGTGCCGCCGGCGACCGGTTGAAGCCGTTCATCACGAACACCGTGGTGTATCTGCATCACGCCACCGAACGCAAAGCCGGAATTCTTTATGAGGGTGCGCAAGGCACGTTCCTCGACATCGATCACGGCACCTATCCTTACGTCACGTCGTCGAACACGACTTCTGGCGGAGCCTGCACTGGTTCCGGCGTGCCACCGAACAAGATGGATCGTGTTGTCGGTGTGCTGAAGGCTTATACGACACGTGTGGGCGAAGGACCGTTGCCGACTGAGAACGCCGAAATTTCCGATCTCTTGCACGGCATGGGCCGCGAATTCGGATCCACCACCGGACGCGCTCGTCGATGTGGATGGTTCGACGCCGTTGCGACGCGTCACGCCACCATGGTGAATGGCATCGACGAACTCGCCGTCACGAACATTGATGGTCTCGACACGGTCGAAAACATCAAGGTCTGCATCGCCTATCGAGTGGGAACGAAACAATACGACCACATTCCGAATGACGTCGAAGTGCTCGCCAAATGCGTCCCGGTTTACGCGGAGTTTGCGGGTTGGAAAACGCCTACCGACAAGATCACCAAGTTCAAAGATTTCCCGGCAAAAACGAAAGCGTACCTGAAAGCGATTGCCGACCTGACCGGAGCGAAACTGACGATCGCCTCTGTTGGACCGGCGCGCGAGCAGACGATTTTTCTGTAAAGAAATACATCCCCGATGAAACAGCGACTCGGAAAGCTTTTTCTGATTCTGCTGTTTCTCGGTACAATTGGATTTGCCGTATTCGCTTGGACCCGCGAAACGGTTTTCGTCTACGACGCTGAAACAAAAAAGCCAATCGAGGGAGCAAGAGTTTCCGTCGTCCACATGTCATTTAACAGAAACACCTACATTACGAGCCTGCAGGGAAGGGTTCGCCTTTGGGAGGTTTTTCAAAATTATGGGATCCAGGTTTCGAAAGAGGGCTATGAAACGGATTATTCCTTTCTCGTTCCGCAAAATCGAACGAATCGTACGAATATTGGTCTGAAGATAAAACGTTAGGCGTTTGCCAGAAAAACTTTCTCATGCGATAAACAGGAATGAGCACGCGAGAACTCATCGAACAAGAAGTGGCTAAGTTGCCGGAAGCGCTGCAACGCGAGGTCTATGATTTCGCGCGTTTCGTACGTTTCAAAAACGAGGAAGAACATTTCAACGGATTGCTCCTCAGCGAATCCGCTCTTGCCAAAGATTGGGACCGACCCGAGGAGGACGCTGCATGGGCAAGCCTTTAGTTGGCGAAGTTGTCGTCCTTCCATTTCCACAAACCAATTTGCAAACGGGCAAGCGCCGACCTGCGTTGGTCGTTGCCAATTTGCCGGGCGACGATCTAATCCTTTGTCAAATTACAAGCCAACCGCGTTCCGATGGCTTTTCGATTCCGTTAAATATCCCGGATTTTGAACAGGGCCGTTTGGCAGTGGAAAGCTTCATTCGTCCCAATCGTTTATTCACGGTTGAACAATCTGTGGTTCTCTACAGCGCGGCGAAAATTCGTAATACGAAGTTGCAGGAAGTGAAAACAAAGATTCGCGAAATATTTTCCTAAAAACCTAATGAGCGCTACTGCCAACCTCAGCCCACAAGCCAAAGCCGTCGTCCCAACCCACGTCGCTGTCATCATGGATGGCAACGGACGTTGGGCTAAAGAACGCGGACTGCCTCGGGTGGAAGGTCATCGAAACGGCGTGGAGTCCGTGCGCACTATCGTTCGCGCGTCTGGCGAACTGGGTATCAAGTATCTCACTCTTTACGCGTTCTCCGTTGAAAACTGGAATCGTCCGAAAGACGAGGTCGACACATTGATGAAGTATCTCGCACGATTCCTGAAAAACGAAATCGGCGAACTGAATCGAAACAACGTTAAGCTCGAAGTCATCGGCCAGATCTATCGCCTGCCCGAGTTTTGCCAGGAGCAGTTGAAAAAGACCCAGGCCGCCCTCGCAAAGAATAATGGCCTGACACTGATTCTGGCGTTGAGCTATGGCGGTCGCACCGAGATCGTGGAAGCCGTTCGAGAAATCGCCGGCAAGGTTAAATCAGGAAAGCTCGAAGCGGCGGAAATCAATGAACGGGTGGTTTCAGAGCATCTTTATACGCGTCACTATCCCGACCCCGATTTGTTAATCCGCACGAGCGGCGAAATGCGCGTCAGCAATTTCCTGCTCTGGCAGATTTCCTACGCGGAACTTGTCGTGACTCCGACGCTCTGGCCAGATTTTCGCAAGCCACAGTTGCACGAAGCACTGGAAGAATACGCGCGGCGGCATCGACGATTTGGCGCGCTCTGAAAATCCACGCGGGCGAACTTCACGTCAGCAAGGTCTCTCCAGAACGAAAGCGCGCCCACGAAAAAAGAGCCGCCCGGTTTCCCTGACCGGTTTGTTGGAGTTCAACGTTTACGTTGCCCCCCTTCCCCATACGCTAAAGCTCTTTTTCTCAGCGCTGCCAACCCTGGTTAACTCTTCCTGCTCCGTTCCTTCGATGCTTTGGAGATTGATCAATCCGCCATCCTTCTCGCGACCTCTCCCTTGCGGAAAATGTCACCACTTTTACGTCTCACACTTGGCCGTTGGAATCTAAAACTTCGGACTGAGATTTAGGTCCCCTTCCCTGACGAAAATGAACTCGGAAAGTGGACTTTGCGACCCCTTCCGAACAGTTCGATTACTGGTCCGAGTCTCAGGTGACCCTCTCGAACAGTTCGGGAGCCTGCCCGGAGTCTTGGTCGAGCCTCCGGACAGTTCGGGAGGCTCCTCTGAGTCTCGGCGTCGGATTCCGAACGGTTCGGGAGGGTCTCATGTGCTCCGGAAGCATTTTGAACTGTTCGGAAGGCTCTCCTGAGTCTCAGGCAAGCCTTCCGAACTGTCCGGGAGGGTTACCGGAGTCTCAGGAGGTCTTCGGAACTGTTCGGGAGGGTGCTCCGAGACTAGTTCCCGAGCGCGGAACTGTCCGAGAGGGTCGACCGAGTCGTGTTGCCGAGATGGAAACGGTTGAAGCGCAATGCTTAACGCGGAGGCCGGAACGCGGAGCGTGGAAAAGGGAGAGACGACTTTAATGATTAAAGTTCAGACGGCAAAAACGGTGAACGGAGCCGCGAAAGACGAAGTATTTCGACACCAAATACCAACACGGAACGGGCACCGCGGAGCGCGGAATTGCACAGGGGAAATGTTCGACGTGAATTGAACAGATTTTCGCGGATTTTAAGAGAAGAACGGAGGGAGAGGAGATCTGGGCGGGGTGGAAAAAGACGACTTCTTCAGTTGCCGTTGTCCGCTTGCCTCAGAATGGTTCTTCGCTGTTTTCAGTGGAATTGGGAAGCGAGAGAGAATTAATTTTTGGGGATGACGCCTGAGAAGCTATTTCATGAGTTGCTGGGATTAGGAATGAACTGGGAATT
>JAQGOU010000043.1 GCA_028293445.1 Verrucomicrobiales bacterium
GGATGGATTGAACGCTCGCCCTCATCCCGGCCTTCTCCCCCGGGGAGAAGGAGATAGGATTTCCAGTCTCTTGTGCATTGGGGAGGTTTTTGAATTCTTTGAGAATTGAGAATTCGTTGCGTCGGACCATCGCTTCAGCGCCGTCGTTGAAACGGATTTTGTAAGCGTGTTGTGCGTCGTCAGGTGAGGAAACAATCACGGCCACTGAGCCGGCAACAATCTCTTGTCCACCGCCGATCTTGTTCACGCCGTTGCGAGTGACCACGCGTGTTCCGGACGAGAGGATGAGATGAACCGGATGGGTCATGCTATTGCGAAGAGACTAAGTTCAAAGTTTGAAGTTTAAAGTTCCAAGTTGTGAATGCCGGACGAATACGGCGTATCGAATTCGTGAAATCTGCGCAATTCGTGTTAAACGCCCCTTCCAATTCGCGCAAATCCGAAGTTTTGATCCCCGAACTGCAGAATTTCTGCGGCTCCGGAAAAGTATTTTCAGAAAACTTCGTGTATTTTCTCCGTAAGTATCTGATTTCCAGTGGATAAAGAATCTTCAAATTATTTTCACCCTAAAAGCTAAGGGACCGTAAACGTCCCTTTGCTCCTGATAGAGTGGTGGCGTTCGATGATTGAAAAAGAGTCGAACACGCGAAGACGCGGGATGCTTTAACAATAAAACAAAAAGCAGCCCAAATCGCAGGTGAGCAGACTTTCGTTTGTTCACATAAACCGTCGATGTCTTTGCGCGCAGTTAAAACGGAAGTCGGATGTCGAGGCCAGTGATCAATGAAGATCTAGCGCCAAAACGGACGACAACAAAGAAAGTAAAACATATGAAACAAAAAATCATAAAATCAATCGGCGCACTCACTAACCTGGGTGCGGAAGTTATCGGCGGCCTCAACCTCTTGGAGACAGATCTGCACATTGTGCATATTCCAAAACTGAAAGTTGAGGTGGACCTGTTGGCGTTGCTGACCGGCAACGATGCGTTTCAGAGCGGCCGTTTGCTCTTAAGTGCGCGTCGTGAAACAGTGCGCACCCTCGCTAAACAGGGCTGCGAACTGATCAAGGTCACTCGTGACACGCTCAAGCCACGGTTTGGTGCGCAGTTCTCCAACGTCTGGGAGATCCTTGGTTTCAACGATTCACTCGAGGCTCCAATCGCGCCGGAAGAGGTGAAACCGATGGTGCGCGCCATCCAAGTATATATGGCCGCGAATCCGACGTTGGAAGTTCCTGCACTGGGAATCACCGCGGCGGCTGCGGGAACCTTATACGAGGCCCTCAACCAAGCGATAATCGCGGTGAATACGCAGGACTCTGCGCTGGGTGTTCTGCGCGACACTCGTGAAGGTGCGATGGATATGCTCGCAACAACGGTGCGGAGCCTGGTGGATGAACTCGGACTGAAGCTCGCGCCGCTTGATCCGCGTTGGAAGGCATTCGGCTTAAATATGCCGGGGGCGGACGAAACACCGGACGGCGTCGAAGGGCTAAAGGCAATGCTGATTGGCCCGACGGCGGCGGCGTTGAAATGGGAGGCGGCTCCGCGTGCGGAATATTATCGCGTGTGGATTCGTGTGCTCGGCGTGGATGCAGAATACCGAGCGGTCGGTTCACCGGCGGATATCGATTTCACGATCGAGAATCTGCCGACGAATGCGACGATCGATATCGTCGTCTCGGCCGTGAACAACGGCGGTGAAGGTGCACGCTCGGAAGCCGTGCGCATTGTGACGCATTAATGCTGGAGTTCATGCTTTAGCATGTGGGCAAGGGGGACAACGTCGGCGCCCGGAGCGGTGCCAGCAACTATCTAGTTCTGACTGACGTTGAACTCCAACAAGGGCCGCTCGGGAAACCGGGCGGCCTTTCTTTTTTTATCCACTCGAAGGAACGTCGAAAAACAGTAATCAGGTCTCGTATTTCAACTGAATGTCGTATCGGTAGTCGAAAGCTATTGACAAAACATGAGTGAAACCTGTAGAACATCATCCGTTCCCATGAAGTCTGAATCGCAACCGTCATTACGCCAGGATTCTCCCCAAGCGATATCTGATCATATGTCCGTATTTTCCAATTTCTCCGTCGCCGTTTCGAAATCCGTCAAAGTCATCGTTTGTGCCTCTGTTGCTGCTGTTTTAATGGCTGCGACAACAGTTCGCGCTGAAGATCCGCCAAAAACGACCGAAGATCTCGAGCGTGAAGCCTTGATTGAGCAGTTCACGCAGAAGATGAAGGATCAGAATTATCCGCCAATGTTTGAGAAGGCGGCTACGGAATTCGGCGTGCCACCGAAACTGCTCGAGGGTCTGGCGTTCGCTGAGACCCGTTGGGAACACATGAAGTGGCCACCCGGCGAAACCGTTTCTCCTGAAAACGGCATGCCACGTCCTTACGGCATCATGTCCTTGTGGGATAATGAATTTTTTGGCCACAGCTTGATCGAAGCCGCCAAATTGATCGGTAAAGATCCGCAAGTCCTGAAAGATGATCCTTACCAGAACATGCGCGGTGCCGCAGCGCTGTTGAAGAAAATTTACGACGAAACGCCGAAGCCGGCTTACGCAAAAGATGGCGACATGGAGGCTTATACCTATGCCATCGCCAAGTATTGCGGCATCCCGGAGCGTGATTTGAACGCCCAGCATGCGGTCGATATCTACGACTGGATTACAGAGGGATATAGCCAATACGGCATCGAGATGACCCAGGTGACCAACTTGAACCTCGGGCCGATGAAAGAAGAATTGGCCCAGATCAAAGCTGTTGCTCGCGCCAAACAGGAAGAGGAAATCAGATTGCATCCTGAAAGAGGCGATAAAGATCCTTTGGTTGAAAACCTCGACCATAATCCGGAAATTGCCCGGGCAAACATTTCCAAGCCTGAAATTAAGGGTAACGCTACTCAACCCGCTGTCGCTGCTACAACCGCTCCAGTTGCTGCTGCGACGACAGGAACAAACCAGAACAGTTGGCTGATCTGGCTCGTGGTCCTGGGTGGTGTCGCGCTGTTCTTAAGCTTTTTCGTGTTTCGTAAGAAAACTCCGAGTCCGAAGTAAAGGTCGCTCCAATCCCGTTAAACAACAACAACTCCAACTCCAAAAAAAACCAAAACCAAGTGCAACCCAACACTCCATCCATCCATCCAACTTCGGCCTGCCATCTCCATAGCAGGCCATAATCCACGTCCATCTAGTTGATGAATGGTAGGGGTAAACCCTGCTCATTTTTATCCATTTCCGCAAACGAACCTGTCCGCATGTCCATAACCTAATATGAAAACCAAAACCCCATCCCTGGTGAGCGGTACTCTACGGAGCCGTCTTGCCAATATCGCGGTCCTCGCTGGTATTGCTGCTCCAATGGCAATGCAAGCGAGCACCGATTACGGTCCGGCAGTCTGGCAATACCCAGCATGTAACTACAGTACATCCGGTTACGGTCATAGCTTCTGCGTCATTCATGACATGGAAGGCTATTACCTCGGCAGTATGTCCTATCTGTCTCATTGCAGCACGTCCGCCAGTATCCATTACGGCGTGAACGGCAAAAAAGACAATAGCAGCGATCACGCTGCCGGCGAAATCATGCAGAGTGTGCGCGAAGCATACTACGCGTGGCACGTCCGTTGTTGGAATCATTACATGTGGGGAACTGAACATGAAGGTTTCGCCAGCAATCCTGCGTGGTATACCGACGCGATGTATAACGCCACCATTGGGCTGCAAACGCACCTGATGAACAAGAACGGCAAGCCGAAGGACCGTAACCACGTCATCGGCCATGATCAAAAGAGAATTGGCGCTTGGGTAACCTGGGCGAATGCCAATTACGCATTTTCCGCGACCTGTAACAGCCATAGCGATCCCGGTGGCTATTGGAACTGGACCCGTTTGATGAATGGCATCAACGGAACCGCAGCTACCCCTTCCGCTCCGAGCGCTTGCGCGGTAACAGTCGTTTCCTCCAGCTCCCTCAAGGTGACCTGGAAAGATAACTCCTCCAGTGAAACCGGTTACAAAGTGGAACGTTCCACTGCGCCAACAAGTGGTTTCGGACAAATTGGAACTACGGGTGCGAATGGAACAACGTTGACCTCTACTGGGTTGGCTTCCGGCACGAAGTATTACTTCCGTGTCCGCGCTTATAACGGCGCTGGCAACTCCGGTTACTCCAATGTTGCCAATAACACGACGAAAGACACCATCCCAGCAGGCGCCACTGGCCTGACGGCGACGGCAGTTTCCAGTGCCCAGATCAATCTGGCCTGGGCTTGCGCCGCCGGAAACGAAGATGGATTTAAAATCTATCGTTCGACGGATGGAACCACGTTTGCGCAGGTTGCGACGGCTGGCATCAATGCCACGACCTATAACAACACTGGCCTGGCTGGTAACGTCAAATATTATTACCGCGTTTATTCCTACAACACCGCTGGTAACGGCGCTGTTTCTGGCACGGCCAGCGACACGACTGCTCCTCAGGCTCCGACCGGTTTGACGGCGGTTTCCGCAGGCAGCGGCGCCACCACGTGGGATAAAGTGAACCTTACTTGGACTGACACCGCGAACAGCGAAGTTGGTTTCAAGATTGAGCGCTCCCCCGATAACATCACCTTCACGCAGATTGCTACCAATGCTGCCAGTGACGCCACCTATTCAGACAGTGGGTTGGCTGCACAGCATGCCTATTGGTATCGTGTCCGCACCTACAACGCCAACGGTAACTCTGCTTTCTCCAACGTAGCCACTGTGACGACGCCGAACGCGCCTCCAGTCCTGACGGCGATTGGTGACAAGAGTGTTGCTGCAAATACAGCATTGGCCTTTACCGCAGCTGCAAGCGATCCAAACAAAGTTGTGACCACCACAACGTTTGCGACATTCGAAGGCACTGCTGATGGCACGATGGAACAAATGTTCAATAAGCCGGCGAACTCTGCCACGACCATCGCGTTTATCGATACGACTGCGACGAACTACTCCATGGTACGCACAGCCGGCATGCCTGCTGGCGGCGGCGGAACACATGCTGTCAAAGTTGGTTGGACATTCAAATCGACCGCGCCGGCCAACTACTGGGTGCGCTTGAACAGCTTCACCACGCCGACCTGGCCGAATCCGACGATCGCTCTCGATCAAATCGTACGTTTCAAAATCTACTCCAGCAAAGCCATCAAGATTGGTGTTGGTGTTCGTGAAACAGGCACCGCGGCCGCTTACGGCGCCGATGGTGGATCGACTGGAACGATTGATTGGGCTGGCGTGACCAATGTGGTCAGTGGAAATCCGATTGCTAGTCATTTGATTCCCGCTACCAACTGGACAACGTTGAGCTTGAACCTCCCGTTTGAACCGCAGGCTGGATTCACCGGCGACGGCAAGATTCTCCAAACCGGTGCTAAAGGTGTCTTGGAAGAAATCATTCTCCAGGGTGCAGGTGGCACAGGTGCTTATACCGTCTGGATCGACGATATCGCTGTCGTTGCCCAGAACACGCTCGCTTTCAGCCTCGATGCTGGAGCCCCGGCTGGAATGGCGATTGAACGTCGTACTGGTAAGGTCACCTGGACCCCAACCTCGGGTCAGGTCGGCCTGTGGCCTGTCACCGTTCGCGTGACGGATCAAGGCGGCGCCCAAGACTTCGAAACCATCAAAGTCACGGTTACCGGCACAGGTAACAATCCTCCGTCACTCGCTCTGATTGGTGCGAAGACTGTGAAAGAAGGCATTGCCCTCGCTTTCACCGCTACGGCGACCGACGTGGATGCCGGTCAGACGAAGACGTTCAGCCTTGACGCTGGCGCTCCTGCTGGCGCTACGATCACCACCGGTGGTGCGTTCAGCTGGACTCCGACTGAAGCTCAAGGACCTGGTAGCTATCCGATCACGGTTCGCGTGACCGACAATGGTTCACCTGCCTCCAACGACTTCGAAACGATCACGGTATCAGTTACCGAAGTTAACGTCGCTCCTGTTTTGGCCACAATCTCTGACCAAACTGTGAACGAAGGCAGCCTCGTGACGGTGACAGCCTCGGCCACGGATTCTGATGTTCCTGCGAACACCAAGACCTACAGCCTCGATCCAGGCGCACCGGCTGGCATGACGATTAACTCAGGCTCCGGTGTGATCACCTGGACTCCGGGTTCATCCGATGGCCCGGCTACAGTTCCGGTGACTGTCCGTGCGACCGACAACGGCTCTCCTGTGTTGTCCTCGACGAAGACCTTTAACGTCACGATCACCGACCTGAATTTGGCGCCGGTTCTGACTCTTGGCACCTCAATGTCCACCACTACGCCGATCGATGACTTTGAAGGCACCGATGTGGAAGCTGGTAATGGTTACGTTTTGGTTCGTCCTCCGATCTATTCTGGAACCAGCTCTGGTTTCATGGACACCGTGTTCCCGAACTTCACGGAAATCCTGACCTCCACGAATCCGTATCCGGACGTGGACGTGAACACCAGTGCGCAAGTGCTGCATGCCACGTGGGCGTTCAAGACGGGCACAACGAATCCCTGGATGCGTTTGACCACGTATGCCGCAAGCGGTTACACCAATACTTATGCTGATGTGAATCCGACGATTGATTTCG
>JAQGOU010000059.1 GCA_028293445.1 Verrucomicrobiales bacterium
CGATGGATCGGACAGCGCTTTTGCGACACTGGTGAGCCGTCACGTAAACCTGGTTTATTCGGCGGCGTTGCGGCAATGCGGCGATTCCCACCTCGCTGAGGAGATTACGCAGACAGTCTTCATCATCCTCTCGCGCAAAGCGGGTTCTCTTGGTCCTTCCACGATTCTTCCGGGTTGGCTTTATCGCACGGCCTGTTTCGCGGCTGCTGCGGTCTTTAAACAAAACATCCGTCGACAACGGCGCGAACATGAGGCGCATATGCAAACAACTCTCCAAGGCGCAGGCGACAATTCACCCTGGGATCAAGTCGCACCACTCCTCGATGAAGCGATGTCCGAATTGAAAGAGAAAGATCGCGACGCCATCGTACTGCGATTTTTTCAAAACAAAACAATGCAGGAAGTTGGAACGGCCTTGGGAATGCAGGAAGCCGCCGCACAAAAGCGAGTGGCGCGCGGCCTGGAAAAGCTGCGCATCATTTTCGCCAAACGCGGAATTGCCTTGAGCACGGCACTGATCACCGGAGCCGTTTCCGTCAACTCCGTGCAAGCTGCGCCGATGGCTTTGGGGCCAACAGTTGTGGCTGGCGTGGTCAAGGGAGCGGCAGTGAGTGGTTCGACGCTGATCATGATCAAGGCGACTTCCAAGATTATGGTCTGGGCGAAATTAAAGTCCGCGGCGGGAGTCACAGCCGCGATTCTACTGGCCGCAGGTGGAGCAGTGACAACCGTCGTCTGGTACGGCACTAACGCCGAGTCGTCGACGCCGCAGCCAGCGTTGATCCTGACAAATGCCGCGGGTGACAAGCCGCAGGTTAGCCTGACCAACGGACCCTCCGCCAAAGAGATCATTGACCAGGTGACGGAGGCGACCATGGCGGTGAAAACAATGACGGCGGATTTTCGTTACAGCGTCGATTCAATTAACCCCAGGCAAATGGTGACTGGAACCGTGCGGATGATGAAACCGAACCTGGCGCGAATCATCTTTACGTCAATTGCGCGACCGGCATTTCCAAATCTCGTCGCGTCGGATGGGAAAACGCGGTACTCGTACACCTCCAGCCAATTCAATATTCGTAATCCTTACGTGACGCCCGAGTCCTTTGATCCAAAACTGGAAGCTCAATATGCTTCGGGATTAATTGCCGGGGGCGGAAAGATTACGACCAACATTGTCGAACCAGACGGATCGAATCTTCGTCTCTGGGATGGGATGCCGCTGCAGGCGTTTTTTGGTCCTGAGCACGCCATTCGCCAATATATTTTCGTCAAAGATATGGAGCAGTTGAAAAGCGAAGGCGAACAGCAGATTGATGGAGTCACTTACCGCGTTCTCTATCACCATTACAAACAGGGGAACATTGAGAAAGGTGAGGAGTCTCCATTCGATCAGCGTCTCTATATCGGTCCCGATAATTTGATCCATCGCTATGTCCTGGAATTTATGTCGGGTGGACAGCCGGGAATCCAAATCATGGAGCTAAGTAATATTCAGGTAAACGTGCCGATGAACGAGGAAGATTTCTCGTATACGCCGCCGGAGTGAGTAAATCACTGACGTAGAGTAGCTGCAGGGAAGAGCGTTCTTAATGTTAAAAAGAGAGAAACGCTGAACTTAATTGCGTTGTTCCCCCTGTGGTCCGCCGCCAAATTCCCTTGTGCTTCCTCCAGTGTCGCGCCTCTTTCGGATTTACACTGCTGAACTAACATCGCGTAGTGATCCGGACCCAAAGCTTTCTTGTGCCAGCGTTGTTCGTTCTAGTGACCGGTTGTGTAACGCGCCCTTCGGACTCCCGCCACGCAGCGGAGAAAACCGCGAGCCCGGCGATAGTCGTCCATGCGTCAGGTAATGAGACCAGGCACATGGCCGTCGCCGATTCGTCGACAACGAAGGATCTAATGCTCGCCGATGTATTGGACGCATTCATCAACGTATTCGCCGGTGACCCACGGCAGCACAAAGGAGAAATAAATAGCGCATCGGATCACTCCAGCTTGGTAAGCCGCGAACCGTAAGGAAATCAATCTCTTGACCATCGCCAATCCACTATTTCGGATGTTTTCCGTGGGGTGTCCTCATTTGAGGCAGTTGGCCTGCCTTTCTTGCGCTTTAAATCGCCTGATCCGGTTTTTAGGGTCGAATCGATGGGGTGTCTTCTCAACTCACATTGGCCCGTCCAATGCTTAGGATAAGAGTATCGCATGAAAACTTTGTTCCGCTTTCTGTGTCTCTGCATGCTGCTTCAGGGTATCGCAGTGTCGGCAAAAGACGGGGTCACAGACAAGGTGCGGGAAAAGCCCATGATGTTGTGCTATGCGATCCGAGGCAGCGCGGATGTGGCGGTCGACCGTGAGGTTCGAGAAATCGAGCAACGGGAGAAGTCGATGATCCCATCGTTCGATGACACCCGTTCTGCCAATCCTATTCCGGTCCCCTCGATGGGATATGTCCAGAAGATGTCGTCCGATAACGTGACTCCTGTATCTGTTTATTCTTCGCAAGGGCTTTCCTTACGAAAAGATTCTAATTGTGAACGACTGAACCGCGCGAAGTTCTGCCTGGGCAATCTGCTCGAAGGTTCTGTTTACGACTTCAAGAAGAAGAACGATTTGCGATTTGAGATAGGCAGTCCTCGACCCGAGTGCCGGGAAAACTGTTCGCAGGTGAAATACGAACAGTTCTACCTGACGTTTCTGTTCCGCTTGAAATTGTAACTTTCTGGTCCCCACGTCACGGCTCCTTCTTCAAGGCTGCCGAAACTTTATCCAGCGTCGGGTGTTCAGCACGTGGGATGTTATTGAACAAAATCTCCGCTTTAAGGAAGATTGCAATTCTCTTCGTTTTGCTTGGGTATTCTACCTTGGGCAGTATGCACGCAGAGGAAAAGGAGAACGTGCCTGCTGCAGGATTTCTCTGCTTCACGAATCTAAGTGACGGCCCACACGCACGATTATGGTTTACCAATTACACTGGATCAGATATCGCGGTCGGGGCCGTCGCACTTGAGTTCCGCCACGGCGAAACGTGGACGAGTAATAAATTAAAGGTTGCGATGAGAAAGCCTATCCTCAAAGGACAAACGCTGTTGCTTGGTTGGCGCGAAGAGGTGAAAGCTCGTGAGGGTTTCACATTTCTTGTACCGCTTTCACCGACGAACGTGCCTTGGCGTATTTCGTTCTATTGTGTGGAACGTGCTGTTTTAGATCCTGCTAAAGATGTGGTCAAGCACCTGACGGACACGAACGCTGCCATGCACGAGAGTAAACGGTTTAGCGGCAACCGTCACATGATCAAGACTCCTGAGGTTCCGCCGCAACGTGAATGACTAGATCATACCGGCAGGTCTATTCATCGCGCGTGAAACGAAGCATCCCAGGACGAATATTTTTCTCCGTCATTCTGGTCATTGGCGTGGTGGTCGCAGGCATCGTGGTTCTTTCGAGGCCGCCTGTCCTGCCACCGGTGATAGATCTTCATGGAATACAGGCATTGCCTGCGCCGAAGCCTCATTTGCTGGATCATGTTCCGATGTCCTGGGGTTGGGCCTGGCGCACGCGACAAGCCGTGTTTGGTGTCGCGCGCGCCGTGGACCTGGGCGGCGCTATTATCAATGTTAAAGGGATGGGGATTGAGGATCTCGGGCTGTTTCGGGCCAGACTGCCGACCTTCACGAACTCCAGCGGTCTGCGAGTCTGGATTGCGAACAATCAAGAATTGGAAATACTCCGTAAACAATTTGCCACGGGCAAACGGATCCTCTCGTCACCTCGCGTCAGTACCGCCCACGAAATTTGGGCCCGCCTCTCTCAAACAGAGAACGTTTTAATCGACGGCAAACAACAGCAAGTGGGATTCGATTCAGAATTTCTGCCGCGGGTGCACGGCAGTAAAATCGACCTGATGATGTCGTGTCGGTCTGTGGAGGCGCTGACGAATTCAATCGGAGGCGTAACCAATGAGATGGTAGAGATTCGCACGAACACCTTCGCTGCCCGCTGTCAAATTGCGGATGGCACCGGGGTGTTCGCTTTGAAGGAAAGCGCCTCGGGTGACGAAAATAGCTACGGAATTATTGTTACCGCCAAGTTGCCAAATAAATGAGGGGCAAACATCTCCGCGTGGATTGTTAGTCGACATTAGGGACGAAGCGCAATTTTTGTTTTAATTACGAGCCGATTCTTTACTTTCGGCTTGGATGAAAACCCTGCGTGTTGGATTGATCGGTTACAAGTTCATGGGCAAAGCCCATTCCAATGCGTGGCGACAGGTGAATCGCTTTTTTCCAGACCTTCCCGCGCGGGTTGAACTCTCTACGATTTGTGGCCGCGATCCTGTCGGTGTGGAACGGGCGCGTGAGTTGCTCGGTTGGCAGCGTACCGAAACCGATTGGCGCAAAATGCTCGCCGATCCAGATATCGACATTGTGGATATTTGCACTGCGAACGATACGCACGCCGAAATGGCGATCGCCGCGGCGAAAGCCGGCAAAGCTGTTCTCTGCGAAAAACCATTGGCACGAAATGTTTCCGAAGCGAAGGCAATGGTGGCCGCAGTAAAGAAGGCCAAAGTGGTGAACATGGTTTGTCACAATTACCGGCGTATTCCCGCGGTGGCGCTTGCGAAACAAATGATTGAGAACGGCGAGTTGGGAAATCGACTTTATCATTTTCGCGCCCGTTACGCACAGGAATGGCTGGCCAATCCGAATTTTCCACTCACCTGGCGTTTGCAAAAGGAGATTGCCGGTTCAGGTACTCACGGAGATATCAATGCACACATTGTTGACCTGGGACGTTATCTCGTCGGTGAATTGAAAGAAGTCTGCGGTCTGATGGAAACATTCGTGAAAGAACGGCCGCTGATGGAGCAGGGGAGCGTTCCTCCGAAAGCGGTTGCCTCGGGAAAAAAAGGAAAAGTCACGGTGGATGATGCGGTGAGTTGGATCGGTCGCTTCGAAAACGGGGCCATTGCCAATCTGGAAGCGACGCGCTTTGCGTGTGGACGAAAGAATAACATCACCTTTGAAATCAATGGCGAGAAGGGCTCGTTGTTCTTCGACTTTGAAGATATGAATCGCTTGAAATTCTTCAGCACCGACTTACCGCAACATCGACGTGGTTTCACGGATATCATTGTGACCGATCGCGATACGCATCCTTACGCAAAGAACTGGTGGCCACCGGGGCACATCGTGGGGTACGAACATACGTTCGTGAATACAATCGCTGATTTTGTTAACGCGGTGGCAACTGGCAAATCAGTCCAGCCCACATTCGAGGATGGTCTGGCGAATCAACGGGTGCTGGATGCCATTGAAAAATCAGCGCAGACGAAAAAGTGGATTAAACTTTAAATCAATGAACGATAACATCGAACGTTACCGCAAGCTGCTGGAGCAGTATCCGAACAACGAACTGGCGCGATTCAGCCTGGGTAAGGCCTATTTTGATTTGGAACAATTTGCGGAAGCCAAACAGGAGTTTGAACAGGCGCTGGCGAAGAAACCAGATTGGATGGTTGTGCAGATTCTGATTGGTAAATGCGATCTCGCGCTTGGTGACAAAGCGGCCGCGAAGACTTCCTTCGAGAGGGCTCGGCAACTAGCCATTACACAGAACCACGAAAGCCCTTTGGCTGAAATGAACGAGTTGCTGGAGAACTGGAAAGACTGAGTAGCCTCATTTAGCCACGGTTCACTCGACGAAAATTGGAAAACTCAGACTCAGTAATCACCCGTTTGCATTCCAGCAGTTTGCGCGATTCATAGTCTGTCTTGTAAAAGCGCTCGAGCCACAACCCGGTTTCCAGACGGACTCGTTCCATGCTAAACGCGGCACGTTTCAAGGCGCCCAGAAATCCCGCTACCGGTACTTCGGAATCCACCCGGACCTGCGCGCGGACGAGCTCGAATTCCTCGGCGTCGATCCAAAGGCGTCCCTTTGCCTGATTCATAATTTTATCGGTGAGTTCTTTCCCCGGAAGATTCTTGCTGCATGGTCGAAACGAGAGTTCGAAAGCGTCGCGGCCATTCACATTGGTGCGGGTCACAAAAGAGAAAATATATTTTCCGATTAATTCCGGTGTGAGGAGATTGATGAAATCGGAGCGTGACGAGTTTTTTAAACTCAGTTTCGCCGAATCGCGCTTTTTCTCCGCGGGCTCGCCGGCTTTCACCATGCGACCGCAAGAGAAACGAACTTCTTCGGCTTTCTGATTCCGGTCTTTGACTTGTCCCTGCGAGTCGCGCTCTTCCGTGGTCGTGGTTTGAACGAGAGCATACTCTGGCTTCACTTCTGTTTCGGCGACCTTTGCCCGGGTGACAGCCTTTTGAATGATTTCAGCAGCGGAAACGGCTGGGTCGGCATTCGAAGCAAAAATATTTTGGGCGACAAAACAGGCAACGACACAAAATGAAACACGGATAAAAAACAAAACCTCCTTCATGAGCGCGGGGAAAGTCGCACACGTTGAAAGTCGTGCAACCTGAATTGCCGGATATTATCCGCCGAGATAAGCGCTCTTCACTTTCGGATCCTGCCGCAACGACTTGGAATCGTTCTGCAGAATGATCTTCCCAGTTTCAAGGACGTAACCGTATTTCGAAATCTCCAACGCGAGGTTGGCGTTCTGTTCAACCAACAAAATGGTGATGCCGTGTTTGCGATTAATCTCCACGATCTTTTCGAAAATAGTTTTGACGAGCAGGGGAGCAATACCGAGCGAAGGCTCATCCAACATCAGGAATTTCGGTTTGCTCATCAAGGCGCGTCCGATGGCCAGCATCTGTTGTTCGCCGCCGGACATTGTTCCGGCTTGTTGTTTGATGCGTTCTTTGAGTCGCGGGAAGATGCTGTAGACGTAATCCAGCTCGCGCGCGATTTCTTCTTTATCGGTGCGAAGATAAGCGCCCATCGCCAGGTTTTCAGCCACAGTCAGGTTCGCAAAAACCATTCGTCCCTCAGGAACGTGGGCGAGACCCGCGGCGACAATTTTGTGCGGAGGAGTCCTGGTGATATTCTGACCCTCATAGATGATTTCGCCTGAGCGAGGGCGGACGAGTCCAGAAATTGTTCGCAGCGTCGTCGTTTTACCAGCACCGTTTCCGCCAATGAGCGTCACGATGTCGCCCTTCTTTACTTCCAAAGAGATTCCATGCAGCGCGGAAATGGCGCCGTAGCTCACACTGAGATTTTTGATTTCGAGCATCGTCAGGCTTGGGCGGCGTGATCGTCACCGAGATAGGCTTCGATCACTTTTGGATTTTTTTGAATGTCTTGCGGCGAGCCTTCGGCGATTTTTATCCCGTAATCCAACACCGCGATACGCTGGCAAATTCCCATCACTACTTTCATGTCGTGTTCCACGAGCAGGATTGTGATCTGAAACTTTTCCTGGACGAAACGAATGAGTTTCATCAGCTCAACTTTCTCCGTGGGATTCATCCCGGCCGCAGGCTCATCGAGGCAAAGGAGCTTCGGTTTCGTCGCCAGCGCCCGGACGATTTCCAACCGCCGTTGATCGCCGTAAGGGAGGCTCGTCGCATCTTCGTTGCGGACGCGAGTAAGATTGAAAATCTCCAGTAACTCGATGACTTGCTTCTCAACCGACTGTTCGGTGGCGCGAAAAGACTTCCCGCGCCAGAGCGTGTTCAGGATGTGTTGCCGACAATGTAGTTGCAGCGCCGTGCGGACGTTGTCGAACACGGTCATGCTCGGGAACAGGCGGATGTTCTGGAACGTGCGCGCGATACCGCGAGCGGTAAGCTGATGTGGCTTCAGTCCGGAGGTTGGCTGTCCATCGAATTGAATCGCGCCTTCTGTGGGCTGATAAACTCCCGTGATCAGATTGAAAACCGTCGTCTTGCCCGCGCCATTGGGCCCGATCAAACCGATCAGCTCCCGCTGGCCTAAATGGAAATCCAGCTTGGAAACGGCAGTCAGCCCGCCGAAGCGAATCGTCACGTTGTTCAGGCTGAGCAGCGCTTGACTCATGTTTTCACGGTTCGTTTGCCAATCGCGAACAATCCCTGCGGGCGCAACATCATGAGGCCGATGATCAGCAGGGAATAAATAATCATTCTATATTCCGCAAAGCCGCGCAGCACTTCGGGCATGACGGTTAAAATGACGGCCGCCGCAATAACACCGGGCGTTCGTCCCATCCCGCCGAGAATAACCATGACGACAATATCGATGCTCTTCATGAAATCGAAGCTGGTCGGCGAGAGGAATCGTTTGTGATGCGCGAAAAGTCCGCCCGCAATGCCGGCGAAAAACGCGCCCGTAACAAATGCGGTGACTTTGTAACGCACCGGATTGATGCCCATGGCACTTGCGGCCACTTCATCATCATGGACGGCAATGAAGCCGCGGCCGTAGGTGGAGTTCACAATGCAGGCGACAACGAAGACTGTTATGGCAGCAAGCGACCAGCCCCAGCCGAAATTCGTCCAATTAGGAATGCCGGGCAGACCAGTCGCCGCACCGAAGAATTCTGTGGTTTGAAACACCACACGAATGATTTCACCAAACCCGAGCGTAACAATGGCGAGATAATCCCCACGCAACCGTAACGAAGGAACACCCACCGCGAACCCGACCAGCGCCGCCATGAGTCCACCGAGCAGAAGAGAGCCGCCAAAGAGAATTGGATTTATCCAGAGCAAGGTGTGCGACTGGAGGGCGAGCGTTAATTTGGCAGCCGTGTAACCACCGACCGCCATGAAGCCAGCGTGTCCCAATGAAAACTGCCCGGTATGCCCGTTAATCAAATTCAGACTGACCGCCAGAATCACGTTGATAGCGATATCGATTCCGATGCCGAGATAATACGTATTGAAATACTTGGTCGAGTGAGTGTGTGCGATCCACTCGAGCAGCGGTGTCAGCAGCACGGCGGCGACAATGGCAATGATGAGCGAACGTTTGGCGCCGGAATGCATCATACTTTTTCGATTGTCGTTTTGCCGAGCAAACCAGCTGGACGGAAAATCAAAATGCCAATGAGCATCGCGAAAGCAATTCCATCCCGGTAATTCGATACGCCCGCGATTCCACCGGCGTAGGTTTCCACAATTCCGATAACTATCCCACCGAGAGCGGCTCCGGGAAGATTGCCGATGCCACCGAGCACCGCCGCGATGAATGCCCGCAGGCCGGGTTGGATACCCATGAGTGGTTCGATCCCGGGCGCTTTCATCGAATAAAGAATCCCGGCGATCCCAGCGAGTGCAGAGCCAAGGCCGAAGGTGAAGGAGACAATTCGATTCACATTAATCCCCATAAGCGACGCCGCCTGCATATTAAATGAGACCGCACGCATGGCCGTGCCAATCTTTGTCTTTTGGACGATGAACCAAAGAGCGACGAGCAGCACGACCGTGACGCCGAGGACGACGATGTCATTGCTGTTCACGAGAAGGTTGCCGATATGGAAATCATGCATCGGCAACAACTGCGGAAACGGACGGGTCTTGCTGCCGAAAACAGCCTTATGCTGGCAGGTAAATTCAATGAACAACGAAACGCCAATTGCAGTGATCAATACCGTCAGCTTCGGACGTTTGCGCAGCGGACGATAGGCGAGCAGCTCAATGAGGATTCCCATGCCCGCGCAAAGGAGCGCTGTCACCAATGTGATTAATAATGCGCCGGTGATCGATTGCGCTGGAAAGATCTTCCAGATTGCCGGCGTGACAAAATACGCCGCGAATGCACCGAGCATCAGCACATCACTATGTGCGAAGTTGATGAAACGCAGAACCCCATAAACCATCGTGTAACCGAGAGCGATGAGGGCGTAAATGGCACCGAGCGCCAGTCCGTTAATGAGCTGCTGAAAAAACCATTCCACGAGTGCGCCTTACGGATTCACGGTGGTCAGGTATTTATATTTCCCATCTTTAATCTGAAGAATAACGGCTGACTTGGTCGCGTCGCGCTTCTCGTTGATCGTGATCTTGCCGGTGACGCCGTCGAAGTCTTTGGTCGCAGCGAGAGCGTCGCGGACTTTTTGTCCATCGGTGCTTCCTGCACGTTTAATGGCATCGGCCAACACCGCGGCAGAATCAAAGCCGCATGCCGCGAGAGCATCGGGAGTCTTGCCATTATAATGCTTCTTATAATTGGCCACGAATTTCTTGCTCGTTTCGGATCCCACATCCGGATGGTAATGGGTCGAGAAATAATGATTTTCGACGGCGCCCTGCCCGATCTTCACGAGGTCTTCCGATTCCCAGCCATCGCCGCCCATAAAAGGAACGTTCAATCCCAGTTGCTTCGCCTGGATGCAGATCAACGCCACGTCGGTGTAATATCCCGGGACAAAAACCGCATCCGGATTTTCCGACTTGATTGCGGTGAGTTGGCCTTTGAAATCTTTATCGCCACCGTTGTAATCGAGTTCCCCGGCAATCGTGCCGCCGTTCTTCGTGAATTGTTCCTTGAAGAATTTCGCGAGGCCTTTGCTGTAGTCGCTCTTCACGTCAGTGAAGACGGCAACCTTTTTGGCGTTCAAGGTTTTCGAGGCGAAGTTCGCCATCACGGTTCCTTGAAACGGATCGATGAAACAAACGCGGAAGATAAAATCGCCGCTCTCGGTCACCTTGGGATTGGTCGAAGAAGGGGAGATCATTGGAATCTTGCTCTGCTGACAGATCGGCGCCGCTTCCAGGGAACGGCTCGAAGCGACTTCGCCGAGGACCGCCACGACATTGTCGCGAGAAACCAATTTGTTTACCACCGTCGCGGGTTCGCCCGCTTTGGATTGGGTATCTTCAGTCACGAGTTCCAGCTTTCGGCCAAGAAGACCGCCAGCGGCGTTGATCTCTTCAATCGCCATTGCAGTTCCCTCATGTGACGACTGGCCGAACGTGGCTTCTTTGCCGGTCAGGGAAGCAAATTCGCCTACCTTGATTACCTCGCCACTCGCGCCGCTGCTGCTTCCACCGGTTGTCGCGCCCGGGGCACCTGGTTCGGATTTACCGCAACCGGCCAGAAACACGGCTGCTGCCACTGCGCAGACCGTCGTCGAAAACAAATTCATTTTTGTCATATGCTGTTAAATAAAGCTGAGCTCGCGCGAGGCTAGGAAAACACGGCGCAGCTTTCAATCCTTATTCAATTAGTTTTCAACAGGTTTGGCGTCGGGTGCGCGCGGACCGGATCGCGGCTGGCCCAGGCGCAGCGCTCCGAACAAGCCGGAAAGAGTTAGGTTAAACGACAGCTGTTTGGATGATTCCATCCGCTGCGGCTGAGACAGCCGCGGTCCGACGCCTTTCAACATCCTTAACAAACGGCCGTGGCGCGCGTCGGGCTACGGTTTTACCCGAGGAGCGCGCACGGAACCTCGAGCATATACGTTAACGACCGGACGGTATTTTACTGTGGCGCAACATTCGTTTGCCTCCGGGCAAAATTTTAAATGAAGAGTAAATTAATAAGGGGATAATTATGGACCGCTCCCGGAAAAGTTCATTGGTTTTGAAAAGCGTTCTGCTGGTTGGTTGTTTCGCGTTGGCGATTTCATCTCCTGCGTCGCCGCCTGACGAAATGGCGACAAAGGCTCAGGTCCGTCATGGCATTGTGGTAAACGAGTTCGGCCCGAATATTTTCTTAAGGCTGGGACCTTTGCCTGTGGTGTTGGGTTTGGTTTTTCTCGCCTATTGGGCAGTTCCAGGTTGGAAGCATTCGTCCAAAAAGAGTTACCATTAAAGGTGGGGCAGAGCTGCCGAATCTGTCTCAAAAGGTTTTAACGGAGAGCTGGCGGAGTAATACTTGGGCCAGACCAAACAGAAGCTACCATTACGGATCGGATTTGATTTGAGGAGAAGGCTGGTTCCTACGAGCAAGAATGATTGCAAAAGACCGATCAGGCAGCGCTTTCGAGCAGCAACCAGTGCTTTGAGCGCCCCGATCGAGCTCTTGGGTTGTTTACTGAGCCAGCAACGATATAGAACTCGCAGGTTGGAAGTGGCACAGAGCATGGCCCATTGTGTTTTAACTCCTTCCAAACCCCACACTGTCCACCTTCGAAAACTACCGTGTTGCTTGATATGGGCAAAACAGAGTTCGACGATTCTACCTCGTCGCAGCAGTTTTTGTTGGTTGGAAGATTGTTCCAAACGTTTGGCCATCTCTTGAACTGCAGCTTCATGAGGCCACACTTCGATTTGCCTCCCCTTTGGATCTTGTGTGCAGTGGGTGCGGACCGGGCAGTCCTTACAGTGGCACCGATACCGTTCCATTCTGACGTCTCGTTTGATCGTGCTCCCTTCATAATCCAGTTGCACTCCCCGTGGACAGGTCACCGTTTTATCTTTCACATTGATCTGAAAGTGTTGCCGGGCATACGGATTGTCTTTGTCGCCTCCTTTCAGAGGTATCAGAACAGCCGTCCCTTGCGCTTGCGCTGCTTGCAAATCTTGTCCGCTGCTATAGCCGGTGTCTGCCAGGGTAGTAGTGTCTTGTGCTGCAACTCCAACGTTTTCCCGCGCTTGCTGGATCATGGGGGCCAGTTGGCCGATATCATTTTCCTGCCGGGTGTTCTCACAGGCCATAATGACCCCTTCTTTTTCATCCACCACCACCTGCGCATTGTAGGCAAATCGATTGCTGGAACCCACTTTCATCCGACGAGCTTCTGGTTCCACCGGATGATAGTTTTTACGCCCGTCAGCAGCCAGCTGTTCCAGACCGGCCTTGATCCGTTCTCGCAATGCTTTGCGTTCCTCAAGACCGGCAGGCAAACCGTAGCCCATGTCTCCTTTCCCCGAGTTCTCCTCGTGGATCTTCAATTCGGTTTCTTCCAACGCCTGGTCCAGTTGGGCCATGAGCTTTTCCATATGTTCCTTGCTCCAACCTGAATAACCGCTGGCAACAGCTTCAATTTTGGTGCCGTCTAAAGCTTGCAGCGCCATCCCTACGCAGCCCGTGCGAACAGCGACTTGCACCGTTTGTTTGAATACCGCTCGCAAGGCTTTCTTGTTCTCATTCCAGAACCGCCACAGGCTGTTGTGATCAGGCGCATTCATTCCGGTTAGCCAAACCAAAGAAAGATGTTCATGGCAGGCTGCTTCCAGTTTGCGGGTGGAACGAATGCGGTTGAAATACCCGTACAACCAGATCTTCAGGAGCATTGATGGTGCGTAAGGAGGTCTTCCGTTACTTGCCGTTGGCATCTCGAATCCCAACTCCGCCAGGTTGATCTGATCTACAAACTCGCGAATGAAACGAGCGGGGTGATTTGCTGGCACCCAGTCTTCAACACACGGAGGAAGTAGAAAATTTTGACCGTAATCGGGCGCTATCGCATGAGCCATATCTTATCGACGCTCATACCTTCAAATCAGTTGCAGGTTTTGAGACAGATTCTGCCGCTCTGCCCTGATCTCATGCCGACGTAATGAACTGGAAGCAAGCGCGGGCAAAAACATCGGTTCCCTCGTTTTTGAATATTTGGGCGGCGCGGCAGCGCCAGCCCCACCATGGTGGTTGTGACAAGATGCGCCCGCATCTTCGGATTTGAACAACCGGCTCGAACTCGCCATTCTTTTGGCGACACGTCTCGTCTAAATTCGAGTAACCGTCAGACCCGACACCGACGTCTGTCGATTTGTCTTTAATCCTGGCCCATGAACAACACTGCTTATTTAAAATGTGACTGCGAACACTGCGGCAATCCCATTCAATTTCCCGTGGAAGCCGCTGACACCACCGTTGATTGCCCGCATTGCTCGGCAAAAACACTGCTGATGCACCTGGAACCGATCGATTCGTCTCCCGAAAAAGTTTCTGCGGTAGGTGTTTTGAATTCGTTTCTCGGCGGCGTGGCCAAAACCAAGCCTTCATTCCTTTATCAGTTCGGCCTGGTTCTCGTCAGCATCGTCATGATTCTTCTGCCCTTGATCTACGTTGGGCTGGTGTGCCTGGCTGGATGGGGTGTTTATCTTTATGCCACCCATTTTACGTTCCTGCTCAAGAGTGCCACGGGTGGGGTGCGCGTTTACATTTTTAAGTTAATGATCTACATCGCCCCACTGTTCGTCGGGACGATTCTCTTGTTCTTCCTGGTCAAGCCGCTCTTTGCACGTCGACCGCGCAGTGCCCAACCGCTGGCCCTCAATCCGGCGTTGGAACCCGCGGTGTATGCGTTCATCGCCAAAATCTGTGATCTCGTCGGCGCGCCCATGCCGAAGCGAATTGATCTCGATTGCAACTTGAATGCCTCGGCCAGTTTTCGTCGCGGCATGCTCAGCTTTTTCGGAGACGACATGGTTCTCACGCTCGGTGTCCCACTGATCGCTGGTCTGAATATGCAACAATTGGCGGGAGTGGTGGCGCATGAATTCGGGCATTTCACCCAGGGTTTCGGCATGCGCTTAAGCTATGTCATTCGCAGTGTGAATGGCTGGTTTGCCCGCGTGGTTTATGAACGCGACGCCTGGGACGTGATGCTGGAAGAAATGTCCGCTGAAGCGGAAGACTGGCGCTGGATGATTCTCGTTGGTTGCGCCAGGGCAGGGGTCTGGTGCTCGCGACAGATTCTTTTTTTACTCATGTTATTCGGGCACGGCGTCAGCTCCTTTTTGCTCCGCCAAATGGAATACGACGCGGACACCTATGAAACCCGCCTCGTCGGAAGTCAGGCCTTCGAGGAAACCTGCCAACGCATGCATGTGCTCGGCGCACTATTGAAGCCGACCTACAACGGTCTCAAAGTCGGCTTCACGCAAAGTCGCGAATTGCCCGACGACTTCTCATCTCTCTTGCTAAAACACGACAGCGGGCTCGCTCCGGAGAAACGCACACAGCTGCAAGACACCATGGGGCTCGAGAAGACCAGTCTCTTCCATACGCATCCTTCCAACGGCGATCGCATCCGCGCGTCGCGTCAAATGCAGGAGCCGGGTGTGTTTCAGCTGAAAAATCCGGCGAGCGAACTCTTCAATAACTTCGAGGTAGTCTCGAAACAAGTCACCCAATTGCATTACTCCGACGATCTCGGGATACCCTTTGCCGCGATCAAGTTGGTGCCGGTCCATCAAGAGAAGCCCGTTTCCAAAGAAGTGGCAAATCCGCTCACGGAAGGAATCAAAGACATCCCCCTGACGCCCGGTCGTCTGCGCATCCGGCTGAAGGACTAAATGTGCCTGACACCGGCTGAGGGCAGCCGGCCTACAAAGGGAAAAGCATCGGTGTAGGCCGCGTGCCCTCATGCGGCGGCGCAAGTTGCTGAAAATCAGACTCCTGCAAAAAGGTACAACGCGCTGTACGCGAGAAATCTGTTGTCGGAAAACAGGGTACAACGCGAATTACGTGCAAATTCCGTCACGGAAAATTCCGGTACAAGCATTTTCCAGGAAAAATTCTTCCGGGAAAAGAGGGTACAAGCGTTGTACGCCAGTTTCCGGTTCCCCAGAAGTCACGTACAAGCCTTATGGACCGAAGTTGCGTGCCAGGAAAAGAGGGTACAACGAAAAAGTATAACTTTTGGAAAGAAAAATGACGTACAACGCGTTGTACCTCACTTCCGGGTTCTCCGGAACGAGGGTACAAGGCTTGTACCCTCTTCCCGGGGAACCAAATTTCATGGAAAATGCTTGTACCGGGATTTTCCGGAGCAGTTTTGAGGCGTACAACGCGTTGTACCCCGATTTCGGATTCCGGAAAATTGGTGTACAACGCTTGTACGGGAGTTTCCTGGAATAGAAAATTGGTCCAGAAAGCTTGTACCCTCCTTTTCGATCGTCCTTTTTTGCTCCAGAGCCGTTGTACTCCAATTTGCAGGTGCGAGCGCAGCAGGTTTAGTTGTGAAATCACTTAGCCGGAATCTCCTTGTCGGGGAATCTCCTATCGTTATGCTTCTGGCACCAAGGCCCCCAATGCTGTCAACCAACCTCCACACTGCGGTAATCCAGCCTAAAGAGCCTGAAGCTGTATGACAAATTCAGTCCGCTCCTCAATCTTCCTCTTCGTCGTTGCCGGATTGGCAGTGTTGGGCATCATCGTTGAGCGCCACAGGCGGAGTGGCTTTTGCGTGGGCAAATTCAAAAAGATCGTGATTGGGCTGACGGCTCTTCAAATTCTTTATGGGACAACGACTGGACTCTGTTTGGCTCAAAACTGGTTTCCGACTAGCGCCCCTCAACAAACCTGGAGTTCGATTGCGCTGTCATCAGACGGAAACAAACTGGTTGCGGTGAGTTCAGCAGTTCCTAATGACAGCAATGGCTACATTTTCACATCCACAAATGGTGGCTCAAGTTGGACGCAGACGAGCGCACCATTTGACCATTGGGTTTGCACAGCGTCTTCATCGGATGGCGGGAGTTTAGTGGCGGCTGCAAGCTATTTGAACGGTCCCATTTATAGATCCAGCGACGCTGGGGTAACATGGATACTCACCAGCGCTCCTGGTCAAGAGTGGCGAAATATCGCCTCTTCTGCGGATGGCAACGTGCTGGTAGCGGGAACCTACAATGGGGTGATTTATGTCTCTACCGATTCGGGCTCAACCTGGCAGCAACGACTTTCAGCTGGAAATTATGGCTTGGTTAGCTGTTCATCACTGGGCGATCGATTGGTAGCGGCAGGTGGAGGTGTTTATTTCTCAACAAATTATGGCGCGACCTGGTCTAAAGCTACTAACGCTCCGGCCTTGATTTGGTCAGATCTAGCGACTTCCACGAACGGAGATGTTATTGCGCTGGTCGGCGGAAAATCACTAATTACTTCCACCAACATGGGGGCAACGTGGAGTTCCAACAATTTGGCAAACATGGGAACCGGGCCGATTGCTCTCTCTGGAGACGCAAAAACTCTTACCATGGCAATAGCAAAAGCGATCTGTAGTTCCACCAATCTCGGCACAACCTGGGTTACTAATAATGCGCCGAATAATATAACTTGGGATACGGTTGCAACGTCATCTGATGGAAGCAGATTGGCCGCTGCGGGATATGATCAAATTTTTGTCTCGCCATTCAACCCCATGCCCAAATCAAGCGTCGTGGCATGGGGCCGCGGCCTTTATGGTCAGGCAACCGTTCCAGCTACTGCTACCAACGTGATAGCCATCGCCGGTAGCGAATATAATAGTTTGGCTCTTCGGAACGACGGGACTGTATTAGCTTGGGGATATAACAATTTGGGACAAACGAATGTCCCCGGGGAGCTAACCAACGTTGTATCCATTGCGGCTTCTCGCCCATTGAGTCTGGCGCTGCGAAATGATGGAACGGTAGGCTGGTGGGGTTGGTCATCTTTCACGAACAATATCCCCTCCTTGTCTAATGTCGTTGCCATCGCCGCGAGCGACGTAAACTTCTATCTGGCCGTGCAAAGCAATGGCCTCGTGACGGCGTGGGGCGTAAATACTGACCATCAAACCAATGTGCCTGCCGGACTCTCAAATGTAGTGTCCGTGGCCGTAGGCGACTACCATAGCCTGGCTCTCAGGAATGACGGCACGGTGGCGGCGTGGGGAAGTAGTGGACAGACAAACATGCCGCCGGGTTTGAGTAATGTGGTCGCGATCGCCGCCGGGGTGAATTTCAGTCTGGCAGTAAAACGGGATGGTTCTCTGGTGGGGTGGCCCACGAATCAGGAGGACATTGTGATGAAAATACCAGCCGGATTATCCAATGTTGTCTCCGTTGCCGCCGATGATCAACATGCGTTGGCATTGACTAGGGATGGCACGGTTTGGGCGTGGGGCACAGTCGGGCTTGGCTATTTCAATTATCAGGTTGGCCTTCCAAATCTTGTGGCAATTGCCTGTGGAGATTATCACAGTCTCGCGATTACCGGTGATGGTAAGCCACAGGTGATTCAACAGCCTTGGGCCCAAAAATTCTTCGCAGGATTCTCAACCTATATGTATGCGGGAGCGGTAGGTGTCCCACCGCTTTCATACCAATGGCAATTGAATGGAATTAACGTGGATGGTGCCACCAATGCATTACTAAATCTGACCAACATCCAGGCAGCCAATGCTGGGAATTATGTGCTCACCGTCAGCAATAGTCTGGGTATGGCGGTCAGTTCGAATGCGAGACTGACCGTCTTGACCAACCCTCCAACCTTCATTTTGCAACCTTCAAATCAAACCGTGATGACCGGTTCCAATGTCACTTTTTCCATAGCAATCGGTGCAGGGCCGATGCCCAACACCTATCAATGGCAGTTCAATGGCAACAACATTGTCGATGCTACCAATTCATTTTTGACTTTGACCAACGTTCAAACCGCCAATCAGGGTAATTATTGGGCAGTGGTCAATAATGGCTACGGCACGGTCACCAGTTCAACTGCCCTTCTAACCATGCTGGATTTGCCGACGGCCTTGAACAGCACTGGATTGACTTGGTCCACCAGCGGGAGCGCGGCGTGGTTTGCCCAAACAAATATCTCTCATGATGGATTTCAGGCGGCCCAAAGCGGGGTGGTAGCCAACGGTCAGTCTTCAGCCCTACAAACGACCGTAACAGGTCCTGGAACGTTGACGTTTTGGTGGATGTTTGCGCCCTCAACTTCTCCTTTCTTTAATACCCTTTCGTTTTCATCAAGCCAGGGAAATAATTCGGCCAGTGTCGGTGTGACGAGCGGGTGGCAGCAAAAAACGTTTTATCTGGGAGTGGGACAGCAGACCCTGACTTGGACTTACTCGCGTCATGCTTTTTCCAGCGCTCAAAGTACGGGTCGGGTGGATGAGGTAAGTTTTACTCCTGGTGGTACCCCTCCAACCATCACATCCATGTCACCGAATGCGTATGTCAGGGCCAATTCCAATGTTGCTTTTGCGGTGGGCGCTTACGGCACAGCGCCACTCGTTTATCAGTGGCAACTGAACGGCACTAATCTGTCTAACAAAACCAATGCGTCTTTGAGCCTCACAAGCGTGCAGGTGACGAACGCAGGGATTTATACAGTCATTATTACAAATAGCGTTGGCACGGTTGCGACCAATGCTGCGTTGTGGGCCGGGCAATTTGGTCTCAGTACAAGTTCAACAAACCTGTTCATGTCCCCTGATGGTTTCCAATTAAAATTGGATGGCATATTAACTACCAACCCGGTGGTCATATTTGGTTCCACAGATCTAGTCAGTTGGCTCCCCTTATTCACCAATCCCGCGACCACGGGTTCGGTTCAATTTCTGGATATGGCCGCAACTAACGCATCGGCACGGTTTTATCGAGCCCAGGAATAATAATAGTTAGCAAATGACTCAATCTTCCTGGGAGCCGGTCGTTTCCTTTGGTTTATAATCCCAACTTCTCGGCTTCTTTGGCCCAGCGGGTTTTGTTCTTTTCATTCGCGGAGCGTCAGCATAAAAACGGGCCCTTCTTCGGGGCTCATCAAGGGCGCGAGGGGACCACAACATTATTATGGGAGATGAAAATAACCTGCCGGGATTTCGGGACACTTTTAATCACCGTCGCCGCATTGCGCAGTTGATACGGCTCATTGCGAAAAACAAGGACATCACGGTTGCGGAATTGGCCCTCGCGCTCCCGCGGTCACAGAACTACGACCGAACCCTGAAACGACATTTCCAACGACAGACTCTTCGTTCGAGCGTGCGACTTCCTCTCGTCTGGTTTGAACGGAGGAGTCAGTGAAGTTTTGGGCACAAATGGTCGCTATTGCCTTCTGACGTGACAATCCACAATGCTTTTTCTACAATGCGTTCTGTCATTCAGCCCCATGAAAAGGTCTTCATCTGCAACCATTCACACGTTCCTCTTATGTTTTGGTCTATTCATTGCGGCGTTTTCGGTTGCTGCTGAAGAGAACCACTGGACCGGTAATGCCAGCAACGGCCTCTGGTCCGATTCCATTAATTGGAGCCTCGACCACGCACCGACTCCTTCGGAGGACGTCATTCTCAACGGAAACAGCGATCAAACTATCGTTGTCAATTCGAGTACGCAGATCAATTTGTTCCAGCTTGGCGGCGGAACGGGAAAGCAAACACTCGTCGTTACGAATTGTAATTTCCAGTTTTACCACGGCGTGTGCGCTTCCAATAGTATTTTGAACCTTGCCGGTACGGGAACCGTAGTCAGCAGCGAGATTCTAACAAACCAGGGAATCATTCTGGGTTCCAATGGAACCAACAAGTTTTCCATCCTGAATTATTTCGGGTCCGGTCATTTCCAAGCCGACTCCAATGCGAATCTTATACTGTACTTCACACAAGGTGTTCTCGAGGACGGAACCAGTTTTGACGGGCTTGGAGTTGTCGAATTCTTCTTCGACACACGGGTTAGTTGCCGTGGCAACATGTATGTAAATGGCTCGTTTACCTTCGACGGAGAGGTTTTCGGCACTAATACGTGGCATGGGCCAGGAACATTCAATTGGACCAAAGGACAATTCAGGCAAGGTGAAGCGCGATTGGCTTCGGACCTGCCTGTAAATGCGTTAGGTCCCTACGTTCAACTTGGCCGTTCTGGTCGACTCACTAATGACGCCGTCATGCAGTGGTGGGATGGCGATCCGTTCGATGGCTCCACTCCGGATGCTTTTTTCGAGAATCGCGGAATGATGATTCTGCATACCAATTGTACGATGAATTCAATGGTTTTCATCAACACGGGAACCATAAAGGTCCTGACCGGTACGAAAACGTTGAGCTTTTCCAACATGCCTAACTACACTTATACCGCGTTCATCAATTCGGGCGCATTGCAGGTAGCCACAAATGCCACGCTTCTGCTCGACTCTGCGGATACCACGCTAAAGGAGGGAACAGTTTTCGGTCCTGGAACGACTGAGATGTCATCAGGGACCGTCATCAATGGAGAAGGAAACATTTTCATCAATGGACCGGTGAAATTTTCTGGAGCGCTGAAGGGAACCAATACGTGGCATGGTCCGGGAACGTTCATCTTGGATGGAGCCAGGTTGCTCAGCGGGAATATTACTTTCCCCGCAGACCTTCCGGTCAACGCAGGCAGTTTTCAAGTCTATGACGGTGCTCACCTCACGAATAGAACCACGCTTGAACTGCTCACCAACTCGTTTTCGTTTGAGAACGGCGGAAGTATTGAAAACTTTGGCTACATTTCAGTAGCGAACTGCGCGTTTGGGAACGGCGGAAGCATTGAAAATTTTGGCTACATTTCAGCAACGAACTGCGACTTTTCCGGGACCGCCGTTCACAATTTTACAACGCTGTTCTGCGCGGGAGAAACAACGTTTGGGAGTTTTCACAATTACGGGACGTGTTTTCTCGTAGAAGGAACGGCGACCCTGTATTCTGCGGATTACAACTTTTCAAATTCGGGAACGCTGGATGTGCGCCAGGGATCCGTCGCGCTATACTGCTCGGGGGGCTTCACTCCTCCACAGCCAGTTCCTCCCATGGGGACCTGCAAATTGTCGTTCGGCGGTGTCCGTCCGATTTTTGATTATCCCCAGTTCACATTCGTCGGCTTTACCGCTGGAGATTTTCCCGGAACGATCGTGGCTTCGCTTACAAACAATTTCGTCGTTACCAATGGGACGGCATTCACACTTATCAACGGTAACACTCCGTTCAGTTCGTTTCCCTCCGGTAACAATCTTCAACTACCACCGCTCTCCTCCAACTTGAACTGGCGCAGCATCAGCTCAAACGGTAATGAATTCACGGTTCGCGCGGTGTCGCCCACGGTCGTTGGCAATGCCACCCGCCTGACGAATGGCGCCTTTGCATTCCTTATTTCAGGAGGCTCGGGCAGCAGTGGTTCCGTTGAACTGTCGACAAACCTCACGGACTGGTTTTCGCTTCAAAGCACCTCTCCTTACACCGGAACGTTGAGTGTGGTTGATCCTAGCGCGACCAACGCCTCCCAACGGTTCTACCGTTTTCGTATAGACGACTAAATAACCCCAAGAGGTCGTTGGGTCAGTCATTAGTGTCTTTGCACAGCTCACGGCTTGCTGCGGCAAAGTGATGCGATGGGTATTCTTGGTAACCACGGTTTAAAAACCGTGGCCATTGTCGGTCGTGCCTACGGCATTACGCCCGCGTCAGTTCACGCTTCACGCCAACTTTTCCTCTTTCCATTCGCCGAGCGTCAGCATAAAAACGAAACCCTTCTTCGGGGCTCATCAAGAGGCACGAGGGGACAACACTATTATTATGGGAGATGAAAATAACCTGCCGGGATTTCGCGACACTTTTAATCATCGACGCCGCATGGCGCAGTTGAAACGGCTCATTGCGAAAAACAAGGACATCACAGTAAAGGAGTGTGCCCTCGCTCTTGAGGTCAGCGAACGGACGATTGCCCGTTACCTGGCGCAGATGCGAGCGGCGGCGACGCATGAATCCAAATACACCGATGCCGATGGCTTGAAGTTCGCCGAAGATTTTACCTACACCGATGTGGAGATCACGGAAACGGAAATGATCGCCATGATGGTGGCGAAGGAAGATTTGAAAAGCCGCAACGCGGCTGGACTCAATCGCGGGATCACCAGCACGTTCAAGAAGATTGTTTCGACGGCGTCCGCAAAAGTCCTCTCGCGCATGAAGAACTGGGAGCGCGTCATCTCCTTTCGTTTGAGTGGCCATTCCAGGATTGATCCGAAAATATTCGATAGCATGGTCCGGTCGGCCGGCAATTTTGAGCGGACGTGGATTGATTACCGCGATCCGGATGGCAAGGAGACCAGGCGGGAAATTGAAATCCTGAATATTTGCAACATCAACGGGGAGTGGTATGGGTTTGCGCGTGATGGGTTGCGTGGGTGGAAGGAACGTTGTTTTAATTTCTGTCGCATTAAAACGTGCAAGCCAACGGGCGAAATCTTTGAGTATCCGGAAGGCTGGACGCTTGACGGTTTCCTGGGCAAGAGCTTTGGGGTCTTCG
>JAQGOU010000076.1 GCA_028293445.1 Verrucomicrobiales bacterium
GACATTCCCCTCATGGCTGATTTCAGCGGAGATGGAAAGGATGATTATGCGATTTTCACACCTTCCACAGGCCAGTGGTCCGTCCGTTTTGGAGATGGCAGCATTCATAGTTTTTCGCTTGGTCAGAGTGGTGACATTCCCATGATCGGCAAATACAACATCGATGACAGTGGAACAGATGCCGCAGTCTTCCGGCCATCCACCGGGATGTGGTATGTCAGATTCGAAGACGGAAGCATCCACACTTTTCAACACGGCCAAAACGGCGATATTTCAGTTGTTGAATATGGAAGCCCTATTATTGCGGTCAGTGTGCCACCATCAATTACTACTCAGCCAGCCAGCCAGACGGTAAACCAAGGAGCCAATGCGACTTTTACCGTGGTGGCAACGGGTTCTCCGACGTTGACTTATCAGTGGAGATTCAATGCGGTTAACATCTCTGGCGCGACCGTCAGCAGCTACACTCGCGCCAGTGCGCAGTCGGCGAATGCAGGCAATTACTCTGTAGTCGTCGCCAACTCGGCCGGCAATGTGACCAGCGCCAATGCGGCTTTGACTGTGAACATTCCGCCTGCGATTACAACACAACCGGTGAGTCAGACGGTGGCGCAAGGAGCAGGCGTTACTTTCAGTGTCACGGCTACTGGAACTGCGACCTTAAGTTACCAGTGGAAATTCAACGGCGTGAACATCACCGGAGCGACCACAAGCAGTTATACCAAGAGCAATGCACAAGCGACCAATCAAGGTAATTATTCCGTTGCGATCAGCAACGTCGCGGGCAGCGTGACGAGCGGCAATGCTGCCTTGACCGTGAAGGTGACTGCCATAGTGGACAACAGCGATGCGGGATTCAGCCTGGTGGGTACATGGTCCACGGCCACCACCTCGACGGACAAATATGGAGTTGACTATCGCTTTCACTCGACTGGCACGGGCAGTAATACTGCGACGTGGACAGCAAATCTCCCCAACACCGGCACGTATAATGTTTATGCCTGGTGGTCGCAAGGTGCCAATCGTTCAGCAGCCGCTCCGTATAATATTAATGGTGGTTCGGCGATTAACAAGAACCAGCAAGCCAATGGCGGCGTGTGGAACCTACTCGGGACTTTTAGTCTAAATGCAGGCAATAACACGGTGAGCCTCTCGGACAATGCCACCACGGGTTTTGTTGTCATGGCTGACGGGGTTAAATGGGTGCAACAATAGGTCGTTGCGTCAGCTTGAAGTCGAATACCCGCGCAAACTTTCAGGTTATGGAGTTTTCCTGGAGTTTGCGCGGATGCATCTCCGACGAACAGAAAACAACATTTGTCGTTGGAACAATAGGCGGGTTTCGGAGTTTGGGGTTTCACCGGAGCCCGCCTAAATCATTAACTGAATCGGTCAAAGAACTATGAAGATCAACGTAAATGATTCTGGCAATTATCTCGAGCGCTGTTGCAGAAGCTTTCGTCTCTGGTTTTGTGAAATGCGATTGAGATTGGATCTTCAATACAGCCGGAACTTTAAAAGATTTTGTGAGAAACACGGCTATCCGAATCTGGCAAGTCTGGAAGAGGAATACATCCAGAAAGTTCAAGGCGACGTTGCCGAGATTCAGCAATTTCGGACGGTAGTAAAAGAAAAGCCCGAAATTCCTTCGGGCATAGCCATCCGCGACCGCCGCCCCGTCATGGCAATCCGTCCAGGAGAACAGATTTGAACTAACCAAGGCCGGCGGACACGTTGCGCGAGATTCTTAACTTCGGGATCAATTCGACCGTTTGTCGGCAGCGTCTGACTTCTTTCTCCCGAAATAGAATGAGCCTCCTTCCATCGGCTACGATGCGATGGATTCTCGGATCCGCCCTGTCCTTATTTCCGTCATTGCGGAACAACGAATATCGTCATTGGAACCAACCCCTGATTTAATTAAAATACCGTCGTTCATGAAAACCTCTGACTGCTTTTTCCGGCGCGGTGGTGGTTTTATTTTCATCGCCGTTTTTTTATTCCTGCCGTGGAACTCGTACTCCGCCGCTGGAGGATCCGATTCACCATTTCTCCAACGGGTCTGGCAGGGGGATAACGGCCTGCCGCACGATTCGGTTCAGGCCATTCTGCAAACGCACGATGGCTATCTATGGATTGGCACACGGCGTGGTTTGGCGCGCTTTGATGGAATGCGGTTTACGCTTTTGGAAATGCCAGAAATAGCCAGGGAAAGCATTTTCTGTCTTTGTGAAGACCGAAACGGAAATCTGTGGGTAGGCACCGAAAAAGGAGTGTTGCGGTTGAAAGACGGGGCAACCTGGCTCTATCACCCCGTGGACGGTTTGGCGGGCGACAATGTGCGGACAATTTATGAAGGCAAGGACGGCTCGATTTGGATTGGCACGACCGGTGGCCTGAGCCAATTCAGGGACGGAAAATTTTATAATTTCACCCGGAACGAAGGGGTGTCCTACAATGTTATCCGTTCGGTGTGCGAAGATGACATTGGTAATCTGTGGATTGCGACGGACGGCGGATTGTGCCGACTCAAAGATGGAATCATTTCCGTTCCTGACATGGCTCGACGAGTGGGCAGTGCGGTCAGGTCGCTTTGCTTGGATGCAGACAGAAATCTTTGGGTGGGGACAAGGATAGGATTATATCGCAAAAAGGGGGAGGGATGGGATCATTTCAATAAAGATCCAGGCCCGCTTTCGGATGATTTTGTCAATACGGTCTATGCTGATCGAAACCGGCAACTTTGGGTTGGAACCTATGGAGGTTTGAACCGGATGGTGGATGGGAAAATCGTTACGGAGTTGACCAGTGAAGGAGCGGCTTATGATTTGGTGAACGCCATTCTTGAAGACCGCGAGGGAAGTTTTTGGATCGGGAGCAAGGAAGGATTGACCCGGTTGAAACCCCGGAGTTTCACCACCATCACGAAACAGCAGGGGTTGACTTACAACAATGTCATGTGCGTTCTGCAAGACAGATCAGGAAATTTTTGGTGCGGCACCTGGGGCGGCGGATTGTTTCGGTGGAAAGACCAGGGAAATACGGCATCGACGATTACCAATAGCGTTGCAAACCAACGGATTTTGTCTATGTGCGATGGGAAAGATGGAAGCCTCTGGTTCGGCACGGACTATGCCGATGGATTATATCGGCTCAAAGAGGGCGGATTGACTCATTTCGACGATAAGGATGGTTTGGAAAAAGTTGGCATCCGGGTCATCTACGAAGACCACGAGAGAAATCTTTGGATCGGAACGAGCCTTTCTCTCGGGCTTTTCAAGGATGGAAAATTTACTCGCTACACAACCAAAGACGGTTTGGCTGGCGAAGCTGTGAAAGTTATTTTTGAAGATAAAGAGGGCGATCTTTGGATTGGGACCAGTGATGGATTATCACGGCGGAAAAATGGAAAATTCACTAGCTTCACAACCAAAGACGGGTTTCCTCGCAACCCTGTTCTCGCTCTTTATGAAGACAAGGAAAATAACCTTTGGATTGGCACCAGCGGCGGCGGATTGAATCGATTGCGAAATGGTCACTTTACCGCTTACACAACCAAGGAAGGGTTGTTTAACGATGAGGTGCTTGAAATTCTGGAGGATGATTACGGCAATCTCTGGATGAGTTGCCTCAAGGGAATTTTTCGCGTCAACAAAAGGGCGTTCGATAAATTTGATCGGAAGGAAATTGAAAGTATTCCCTGCACTTCCTACGGCAAGGACGATGGCATGATCAGTATTATCTGCAACAACGTGTCCAAGCCGGCAGCATGGAAAGGCCGCGACGGGCGACTCTGGTTTGCCACCACCAAAGGTTTGGTCGTGGCTGATCCAAACATCAAGGCCAACGACACGCCGCCGCCTGTGGTGATTGAGGAGGTGTTGGCGGACAAACAGCGATTCGAAAGTGGGAAAGTGGGAAAACGGGAAAGTGAGTCCCCCTTTCCCACTCTCTCACTTGCCCGCCTGCTCACCATTCCCCCCGGCCGTGGCGAATTGGAGATCCACTACACCGCACTGAGTTTCCGGGCATCCGAAAAGAATCGTTTCAAATACAAATTGATAGGTGTCGACCCTAATTGGGTGGATGCTGGAACGCGACGCATTGCGTATTACAACAATATCAGGCCGGGCAACTACAGCTTTCATGTCGTCGCCTGCAACAACGACGGCGTCTGGAATTCCTCCGGTGCAAATGTACATCTCACATTGCAACCGCACTATTGGCAGACGTGGTGGTTCAAATCCTTCGCCATCATCGGAAGCCTTTCCGTTGCTGCGGCGATGGCGCGATATGTGACCCGCAAACTTATGGCACGGAAACTCGACCGCCTCGAACAACAACACGCCATTGAAAAGGAACGCACCCGCATCGCCCAGGACATGCACGACGATCTCGGTTCCCGGTTGAGCGCGGTCCTCTTGTTGAGCGGTCGGGCGCAACAGGCCGGCAGTCCGCCGCAGGAGGTGCAGAGTTCGTTGCAGAAAATATCCACGACCGTGCGCGGACTGGTCGATTCGTTGGACGCCATTGTCTGGGCGGTTAATCCGGCCAACGATTCCCTCGATCGCTTTGCTTTCTACATGTACGAATATGTGCAGATGTATCTCGAAGCGGCGGAGATCGAATTCACCCTCGACGTGCCCGACGAACTGCCGTCGCATCCGTTACCTTCAGAGGTGAGACACAATCTTTATCTCGTCGTGAAAGAATCGCTGAACAACGTGGTCAAACATTCCGGGGCAACCCACGTTTGGTTCCGATTGAAGGTGGACGGGCAAGCGCTTCGGATCGTTATCGAAGACAACGGGCGCGGAGTAGCCGACACGCAGTCATCGCTTTTTGGAAATGGATTGCAAAACATGGAAAAACGAATGCGAACGATTCGCGGCGACTTTGAATTGAAAACGGGAGATCGAAAGGGGACACAGATTTGGCTGCGGGTGCTGATGAATCGAAAGCAAGAAGATCGCAAATAACGTTCTGGTCACAAACTTGAGTGGCCCCCGGTGATCGTAGGACGACGAAGTCACGAGACTCTCGCTTTTCCGCTGCAACCCGAAATCTTCTTCGGTTTTTCATCAGACGTTTTTGCGCGGAACGACAGACGAGGTCTAACCTCTGAGAATAGGGATGTTCGGAGGCAGCGGAGCATCAATCATCTTAAGTTCCGGCGAAAGACTCATGGCAACTCAGAAGAAGCGACGGGCAAAAGTTTGTCAAAATCTGCTCCGACACGCCCAACAAGGATCTCCGCGAAATATCGTCCTTATAAATGCAAGATCAGCTTATGGGATGACTTGTGTCCTTCGTTGGCCGCAAAACTCGCCAAACGATGGAAGCATTCAATTACAGCATTGCTCACGACCTCCGATCTCCGCTCCGAGCCATGACCGGGTTCACGGAAGCCCTCTTGTTGGACTACGCTCCGAGTTTGGATGCGACGGCGGTGGATTATCTGCAACGCATTGACCGGGGGGCGAAGCGCATGGACCTTTTGGTGAACGATTTGCTGGCTTTCGGGCGCTTGGCTCATGTGGACCTTCCGTTGCAAAAAGTAAGTTTCGAAGCAATCGCATCCAAAGTGATCGGTGATCTTTCCGGGGAAATTGAAAGGCAAAAAGCAGAGGTCCAGGTTCAGCTTCCATTGCTCTCCGTCGTAGCGAATCAGACGGTTCTCCATCAACTTATTCTGAACCTAATTTCGAACGCTTTAAAATTTATCCCAGCAGCGGTCTCTCCCCGGGTTCTCATTCGATCGGATGCTAGAGCCGGAGCCGTTCGACTTTGGATTGAAGACAATGGCATAGGAATCGCCCCGGACCATCAGATGAAAATTTTCGAGGTATTCAACGCTTGCACCCACACCAGCAATACCCTGGCACCGGCATTGGATTGGCTTTGGTCAAGAAAGGAATTGAAAGGATGGGCGGGAGTTGCGGAGCGGAATCACGACTGCGTGAGGGGAGCCGTTTCTGGATTGAACTGCCCCAGGCGATTGATTGATTTTGTTCCAGACTTTTAAAACGTGCAGAGGGAAACCCCATCATGGCTGAAGGCTGTTACGCAGTTCCGGTAAGGACGTAATACCGCAGCCGATTGGTTGCTTTCGCTCACGGTGTTGAGGATACCTCGGTTAGGATGCTTGGAATCGGACGAATTGCCGGCGCTCCGAATGGGAGCAATTCAGACCTTAGCCAAGCCATTTTCTGGCGACCAACTTTTGCGGCTATCACAGCGGTTCTCCATTGAAGCAGAACATGGCCGCATTGCATATGTTGCTACCCTTGTATTCCTAGCGGGAGGTGGTTTTCAACTTGGAGGATTGCTACTGCGAGCGCGGGTCTTAAACTGCGCCGAAATTATGTTGCCCCTCGTTTTCATTGCTGTCAGCGCGTTCGATTACGCGCTCTTTTTCTGGTGGGCAGTCAGAAGGCGCTTTGCGCGGGAACGTGAAAGGAGTCGCGAGCGCAAGCTGGCGGAAATGGTTTGAGGACCGACTCGAACCAATACTTCACATGGCTCCTTCCTGAAGGTGGCCTAAACCGATCTCATCGAACGTCTCATTTTATCCTCCATAACGGCGCGAGGAGTTGCAAACCGCTCACGAGACTGGGCAATAAGGTTATCCGTCCGGCCAACACGAAATTCCAACGGCGGCAACATCTTCGCCCGAAACGGTGTTGCATTCGTTCCATCCTCCAGCAATTTCACCACCGCCTCATAACGATTTAGATCCGTAAGAGCACTTGGCGGGAATGTCTTGCCGAACTCACTTTCCATCACTTCCGCGTCTGCGTGCCCGATTCGAAAGGCGACGAGGGTTCCCACATTGCCGAATACCGCCTGTCGGACTGGCAGCGGAAGCTGGTCAATATATTGATGGGAGAGTGTGAGGCATAAGCGGTATTTGCGCGCTTCAGCGAGGATCGATGCTAAAGCGTCGGTC
>JAQGOU010000138.1 GCA_028293445.1 Verrucomicrobiales bacterium
ATAACCGAAAGAGGCTCCACAGCTCTCTCGGCTACAAATCACCTGTGGACTTTGAAAATCAACTAAACTAAAAACACCCATGGCACCCTTCCCCACACGTGTCCGCTCTTTCGGGGGAACCTCAGTATCCGGATCGGCGACTCCTTTTCTCACCCACTTTCAATCCCCCCACCCACCCCCTAGCCGTACATAAGGCGTGACAGAAAGTCGGCCTAATGGTCTTCTTACGAACGTCTTGTCCTTCCGACCGCGGTTCAAACCCATGTTTAAAAAACAAATTTCCTTATTGGCTCTCATTTGCACCTGTTTTACCTCTGCCGCGTTCGCACAACCAGCAGCCAAGTCCGCCCCCGCAACAGCCAATTCTCCGTTCGACCAATTTGAGGAGTGGCATCAGGAATTTAAGAAGCGTGACCACGCCGGGCACGCTGACCTCGTTTCGAAAGGTGTTGCGGTCGCTCGCGCCCGTCGTGCCGCGCTCAAGCAATTGATCAAGGATGATCCGGAAGCGGCGTTGCGTCTGGCGAATGCGCATCGCGACGACAAGAATCTTCCGAAGGAAATTTCGTCGCTGTTGGAAGAAGACGTTGTCGGGGTCGGACGGTATAGTGTGTTCTGCGTGACCCCGTTGCGCGACCAAGCCGGGGCGGAACCAGACATTCAGCGGACATTCACCTCGAACGGACGCGAATATCGCGTGCATGGTTCTTTGGATAAAATGCCGGTCCTGACGACCGAAACCATTTCCGTCATCGGTGTAGCCGTGGACAATGAAATGGCGTGGGCCAGCGGACAGCCGATTCTTTCCTTTGGCGACTCCAGTCCGGGCAGTTCCGATGTTTATCAACGTCCCTCCACGAATTGGACTTTCGGCAACAAGAAGATCCTTGTGATCCGAATCGACTTTCCGGATCTGGCTGGCGATCCAGTTTACCTCTACAACACGAACATCACCATGACCACGAACTACTGCGTGGGCGTGTTTAACAACACGAATGGCATCCGGGATTTTTATAAACAGAATTCTTTTGGCAAAACCGATCTGCTCATCAGCGCGGCGGATGTGACACCGGTGTATCGCATGCCGAGCAATGCACTTTGGTATGCCCGGGGCGACAGCAACCGATTTTTCGGCGCAGAAATGCAGGCAGTCGCCTACGCCGCAGCGGAAGCAGATGGATTTCATTTCACCAATTACGATCGCATCGGATTGGTGAATTCTTACATGGGCGGTCTTTCGAATTCCTTGATGAAGTTTGCGGGCCAGGGCGAAATAGGTGGGCGCTATTTCTTTATCAACGGCGCGTATGATTTCTCCGTGCTGGCGCATGAGTTCGGTCACACCTACGGCGTGCTCCACGCGAACTATTGGAAAAATCGCGCGGGCACAACGGTCGGCAGCGAGGCCGATCACCTCGCCAATTTTCAAACCGGCGAAATCTTTGCCGTCAGCCAGGAATATGGCGATATTTTCGACGGCATGGGAGCCAACGGCGGGGCGTTCGACCTGCGCCATCACTTTAATCATTGGTTTAAGAATCTCCTCGGTTGGATTCCGGATACTTCTATTACGACCGTGACGAATTCAGGAACGTATCGGATTTATCGTTTCGATAACCAGGACGTCAACCTCGCAGGGACAAATCAATTCGCGCTAAAGATTTGCCGCGATTACATCCGCGATTATTGGGTGGGGTATCGTTGCAACTTCACGAATCTGACGAACGGCGCTTATCTTCTCTACGGTTACAACACGAATCTCCAGAGCGAACTGCTGGATTGCAATACACCCGGCACCAGTCTTCTCGATGCCTCCGTTAACGTCGGGCAGTTTTTTACGGACACCAATTCGGGTGTGACGATTACTCCTTTGGCCAAAGGCGGCGTGAGCCCGAACGAATACCTCGATGTTCAGGTGACTTTGCAACCGCGGCTTTCGTTTACGTCTCTCGCAGCCGGAGTGGAAACGCTCGATGGGTCGATCAGCGCCACGGTGGAACGACTCGGCAATTTCACTGGGATCACTACAGTCAATTACTCCTGCGTGGATGGAACCGGCCTGCACGGCGCCACGAATGGTGTGCACTATATCGGGTCGCTCGGCACGTTGACATGGGGCAACGGCGACAGCACCAAACGGACGTTAACATTTCAGGTGATGCCCTTTGCCGTGAGCAATGGCTATCGAAACTTCACCGTGGTGCTCTCCAATCCGACCAATGGCGTGGTGATCAATCCTTACAAATACACGATGTCGGTGCGACCGGCGGGGAATGCCGTTTTTGGATTCAAATCCGAATTGCCGGCGCAAACTGTTTACAGCATCGCGCTGCAACCGGATGGAAAAATTCTCACGGGTGGAACGTTCACGAATGCGGGAATAAAGACGTTTGATCGAGACAATCGTTGTGGAAATTTCACGCGCTTGAATACGGATGGAACTCGCGACTGGTCGTTCCAGTCGTCGCCGGGTGCAAACAACGGCATCCTGAAAATAAAGCGCCAGGCCGACGGAAAAATCATCATCGTCGGCGGCTTCACGGCGGTGCATGGAATTCCGCGCACAAACATCGCGCGCTTGAATGTGGATGGCAGTCTCGATACGAGTTTTGCGGGGCCGACTTTCAACAATGGAATTCAGGACGTGGCGATCCAGCCCGACGGAAAGATTGTTGTCTCGGGAGATTTTCTCAATGTGGACGGTAAATTCGCCTGGAAGGCTGCGCGCCTGAATCCGAACGGCTCGCTCGACTGGGTCTTTGCCCCATCCGGTTACGGTTCGAGCTTTGCCATTAAGGCGATCGCCCTGGACAATTACAGCAGCGGCAACGCGAATGAAGTGCGTATCCTGCTGGCGGGAAGCATCGGCACAGGCTTTCCCTTCACGAACAGTATTGTCCGTGTGAAGTCCAACGGCACTCCGGACCCAACCTTTGTCCAGAGCGGCGTTGGTGGTAATTCGGCCGGCAACGCTGTCGCCATTCAATCGGATGGAAAAATATTACTCGGTGGTTTCTTCACCGCGTTTAATGGCGATTCAAATTACCAGGCGCTCGTCCGGCTAAACCCGAATGGAAGTCATGATACCAGCTTTCACGTGACCATGACCAACGGCGGCAGTATTGGATATCCTGTTTGCCTGGAAGCTCAACCAGACGGCAAGATTATAGTCGGCGGAATTTTCACTAAGGTTAACGGGCTCACGAATAATAACATCGTTCGTCTGACCGATGCGGGCGCCAACGATGTTGATTGGGACAATGGCCTGGATGCTGAGAATGGTTGTGCTAACTGGATTTTCTCGATGGCACGGCAGCCGGATGGAAAAGTTTTAGCGGCTTCCACGAGCAACGGTTGGCCCATTCGCGGCGGCGCGACGCCTCTGCAACCGCTTTATACTGGAGTCACCAATCGTTACGGCATTGCGCAGTTCACGACAGCGAACTTCACCGTTCGTCCGGGGAGCTCAATCAATATTCCGGTGCAACGCCACAGCGGAAGTGACGGCGACGTGCGACTCGATTACAGCACGCAGGCTGATACCGCGATTGCTGGAACGGACTTCGTGATGAAAGGCGGAACACTGAACTGGAACAATGGAGATGCGGGCGCTAAGACCGTCATGGTGACGGTTCCCTCGAATGCCACGGTCGGCCGAACATTCAAAGTGAACCTCGGCATTCCCAATGGCGGAATTCTAGCTGGCATGATCCAGCAGACGTCGGTGACCATTTCTTCGAATTACAATTATGAGGTCTGGCGCACGGAAAAGTTTTCCGCCGCCGAACAGTTGGACGAAAATGTCAGCGGCCCTTTTGCGAGTGTCACTCCGGATGGTATAAAGAACTTCTTTAAGTACGCTTTCGGCTTCGATCCAGCCGTCGTAGTAACGAACAATCCGATGACCGCCACCCTCATTTCAGATCGTCTGCACATTACGTTCCCGCGCGACCCCATCAAGGTGGATTTGACCTACGAATTACAGGCGAGCACGGATCTTGTTTCATGGTCTCCCCTTGTCCGAAGCGTCGCCGGTGGGGCCACTTTGAATCTCAGTGCGTTGACCGTCTCCGAAACGACGAGCAATTCAATCGTCAATGTCGCGGTCGATGATCTCGCCACGACGATCACGTCATCGCCTCGGTTCATTCGCTTGCGCGTTTCACGGTAATTTTAAGCGGGTTCAGAAAACGGCGATTTGTCGACGCGCAGAACAGTGCGCGCGCAAAAGGATTGTTTCTCCCGCAATTTTTCCGCGTTCGTTGACAATGGGTCTTTTAATGAGTTTCATCTTAGAACGATGTTCAAGGTCTTGTCCTGGTGGTTCCCTCGCAACAGTTACCAAGGTTGCGCGCCTTTAAAACGAGTCTGCAACCAGACCGCAGAGATGCATTCAATGCGTCTCCGCGTCCTTGTAGATTCCTGGTTTAAACTCCTGCGGGTCGCTGGGCTTCTAGCATTGTTTTCTTTTGCGAGTCCCAACGTTCGCGGTGCCTTGTTCGATGGCGGCGTGGATTCGGCCAATCTCGGCAAAGGCGAATGGATCTATGTGGTTTCGTACGCGGTCAATCAGTTCAGTGACCCGGGAAAGGGACCTTATGTGCCAGGCGTGAATAGTGTTTCCACCATGATGAGCTACATGAAGAACACACTTCATGTGCAATTCATCGTGGTCAAAGCCGGTTCTGGTTCAGCTTATTATCCTTCACAGGCGAGTCCACAATTCACGCCCAGTCTGGTCACTGCAGCTCACGCGCAGGGACTCAAGATATTCGGTTATACCCTTTCCAGCGGCGCTGATGTGCCGGGTGAGACTTCGTTGGCCAACTATGTTTTCAATTGTGGTGCCGACGGATTTGTCCTGGATGCTGAAGGGGCATGGGAGACATTGGCCAATAAAGACACTTTAGCGTGGCAATTGTGTGGTGCCATCAAGACGAATTGGCCGACAAAATTTCTCGCCCACTCCCCTTTTGCGAATTACAGCTCGCACTCCGCTTTTCCCTACAAAGAATTCGGCTATTGGTGTGACGCCGTGATGCCACAGGTTTATTGGGTGGCCTGGGGCAACAATGCCTCTCCCAGCGTTAATCAATACCGGACACCCGCCTTGGGGATCCAATGGATGGATAGTAATTTCAGTTCGTTCCAGAATGGATTAAGTGGCCAGGGACAAACGCCGCCGACTTACAAGCATCCCTCGGGAGCCTCATGGACGAACGCTATCAAGCCGCTGGCTCCCATCGGCCAGGCCGACACTCCGGGAGTAACCAATCAGACCTACGCCGACATGACGAACTTTGTGAACTATTTAAAAATAGACCCGACCTGCGTCACGGCGGGTGGTTACAAAGGTTGCGTATTTTATCGTCCAGGCCTTCAAGACGAACAAATGTTGAAGGGCATTTCGGTCACGCGTATCGGTGTCTTCGATACACCGCCTTCGATTACAGGCCAGCCGTCCAGCCGGACAAACAATGCCGGGACAACTGCTACGTTCAACGTTGTCGCGGCGGGTTCGACGCCGTTCACTTATCAATGGAGGAAAAACAACGTCCCCTTAAGCGACACTCCCGGCATTTCTGGCTCGGCGTCGGCCACTCTGACGACCTCGTCTGTTTTGGCTGCCAACGTTGGAGACTACACAGTCGTCGTTTCAAATTCCTTCGGATCAGAGGCCAGCTCGACCGCAACATTGTCCGTGATTGATCCGTTCCTTTCTGTTCAGCCGAACAGTCAAACGAGGGCGGCTGGTGGGACGGTTACCTTTTCCGTAACGGCTGCAGGGACTCCTCCGTTGATCTACCAGTGGCAAAAAGATAACGCCGCGATGTCTGAGACCGGAAACATTAGTGGCACCACGACCAACAGTTTGAATCTCATTAATCTCGGGCAGATCGATCAAGCCGGTTACAGCGTCATCATCTCCAACTCAGCTGGAAGCATTACCAGCTCCATCGCGAATTTGACCGTAACCGGTCCACCAAGCATCACGTTGCAACCGCAAAGCCAAATCGCGATCGCAGGAACGAATGTCACGTTCACCGTTGCTGCCATCGGAGATGCCCCACTCTATTATCAATGGTACTCCGCAGGCGGCCTGGTAATTAACGGTACCTCATCCAGTTTGACACTAAGCAATGCCCAACCCTCTCTCGCTGGAAATTATTGGGTTGTGATCACAAACAACCTTGGAACGATCACCAGCAGCAACGCTCTGCTCTCTGTCCATTACACGTTGACTGCAACCGTGAGTGGCGGCGGCAGCATCAGCCAGTCGCCCAGCCAGACCAGTTACGCGCCGGATTCAATCGTGACGGTTACCGCGATACCCAACGCCGGCTGTTCCTTCTTGAATTGGTCAGGCGACGCAAGCGGGTCCACAAATCCCCTCAGCATGGTGCTGAACGGGAACAAGAGCATTAGCGCGGAATTTTCAACCGTCACGCCAGTGGAGGATATTGTCATCGTGGAGAGTCGCGGCGGCGGATCAAATTACAGCGCGTACGCGGACACGAATTTTTTCGACGTCGCTATAAAGAGTAGTGCCGCCGGATGCAGCGCCGCATCGATTGGTTCACGTTATGGGATCGTCAGCAATTGCGCAGTGACTCTCAAGCCAACGCTGGCAAATGCCGGAAAGGTATACCTGCTCCAAGTCACACATGGTTCCGCTGCTAACGCTTCCACTGGAATCATGGTGGACGCAGCGATCCAAGGGGGCTCATTCAAAGATACTAATGGCAACCTGTCGTCCCATCTGTGGACTTCGGCCTTCCAGCAATCCAATCCGAACATCTGGAAAACTATAGGGAGAATTCTACTGAATCCAGGGGTGACACAACCCATCATCACGTTCACGACCACGAATAAAAACCTGACTACCTCATCGCGCTTTTACAGTGATGCTTATCGACTCACATTGAACACGACGACAATCCTTACTGCGTCCACAAACCTAATCGTTTACGGGCACCCGGTGACGTTTACCGCCAAGGTCACAGGAACGGAGAGCGTTCCCTCTGGAATTGTTACTTTTTATAAGCATGGAGATATCAATTTGGGAACAGCCGTCCTGGATGGTTCCGGGATGGCCTCGTTATACGTCACCAACAAACTCTATCCCCCGGATAATCCCAATGAGTTCATCGCTCGTTATGAAGGTAACGTTAATCTCAGCCCCAGTGTCTCGGATCCACTGTATTTCGAGGTATGGTATGACGATCGTACGATTGAACTTCGCTCATCGATGAACCCGTCCGCTACAGGGACGGACGTAACCATCACCTCAACCATCACCGGAACGGGTATTTATACTCCAACCGGCACAATTGATTTTTATGACGGAGACACCGTTTTGGGGAGCGGGTCATTGAATGGTTCGGGTGTGACTACCTTCACAATTACAAATCTTTCCGTTGGCGATTCTCCGCATGCGATCACGGTGAATTACACGGGCGATGCGGGGTTCGAGCCCGGCACCTCCGCGCCACTGCTGCAGTCAGTGATGGATCCGCCGGTCATTACGACACACCCATCAAGCCTGACAAAGATCGGAGGTACCACAGCCGTCTTTAGTGTCGGGGCGACTGGTACAGCGCCGCTAAGTTATTACTGGATGAAAAACGGAGTCGTTCCCGTTTCAGGGACAAACAACGTTCTGAATCTTCCATCGCTGCGTCGGAGTGACTCCGGTCTATATCGCGTCGCGGTTTCAAATCTGGTCGGCACCGCCGTAAGCGAAGATGCCTTCCTCACGGTGCACGTGCCGCAACGACTCGCTTCTCCAACTTTGTTACCGGATGGTTCGGTGTTGCTGACGGCGAGTGATGCTGATGGCGGATTATTGTCTTCGGCTGATCTGCTGAATTTCGAAGTGCAACGCAGCACAAACCTCGTGCAATGGACTCTTCTTCCAGACGCTTTAACCCTCACCAACGGCGTGCTCCACCTGCAAGGCAACAGTGTCAGCAACGACGTCATTCAGTTTTATCGAATCATTGAAAATTGGTAGCGAGCGTTCAACACAAACGCTGTCCTAATCACTTTTTCCACGACGGAGACTGAGCCATTCACTGGGAGAGCGCCTGATGTCCTCTCAGCTTTAATTGCGGCGCTACCTTCAAAGCGCACCGATGGGTCAACCGGCAGTTCGCCGGTTGAAAGCGGCGGCCAAAAACAGGGAAACTAGGGCATATGAAAACTACATTACTCGCATTGATCGCAGCAGCAGCCCTCGTTGGCTGTAACGAACAGAAACAAGCGATCGAAGATCGTAAGGACGCGACTCAACAATCCCTGGACAACCAAAAGAAAGCGGTAAATGAAGCCGCTGGTGCCGCCAAGAAACAAGCGGATACCAATCAGGAAATCGAAAAGGCCCGCATCGAAGCTGAAAAGCAAGCTGCCCAGGCGCAATTGGACGCTCAGAAGAAAAAGGCTGACGCTCAAGCCGACTTTGAAAAGAAGCAAGTGGACGCCAACAAGCCCTAATTCCCTGTCTCGTTGATAAGTCCAATAGCCCGCCTCGGGGATACAATGCACGAGGCGGGTCTTCTCCCCTCAGACAACCACTTCGTCCTTTAGTTCTTTGGCTTGATCAGGCCAGCTTTAACGAAGGGTTCCAAATACTTCCCGTAACCTTCGGCTTCCATTTTCTCAACTGGAATAAATCGTAGTGACGCGGAGTTAATACAATAGCGCTGCCTCGTCGGCGCTGGACCATCGTCGAATAAATGGCCCAGGTGCGAATCAGCATCTTTCGAACGCACTTCCGTGCGGGCCATACCGTGTGAGGAATCCGTTTTCTCCACCACATTCGTCGCGGCCAGCGGACGCATAAAACTCGGCCAACCCGTTCCCGAATCGAACTTATCCAAGGAGCTGAACAACGGTTCACCGGAAACAATGTCCACGTAAATACCCGGTTTGTGATTATCCCAGAAGGCATTGTTAAACGGCGGTTCCGTCCCGCATTGTTGCGTGACACGGTACTGCATCGCATCGAGTTTCTTCAGCGCTTCGCTGGAAGGTTTATTGGAATTGCTCATAGATTCTTTCGTATTCATTTCGGCATCCACTTGATGGTTGCATCCGGTGAGCACGCCCATCGAGCCGATGGCCACCGATAAAATAAGGCGCGTGATCACTCTCATCCCCATAGTTTAAAGTCGTCAACCACGCTCGCATTGCAAGGGAAAACAGAACCGGCCCAAAGTCCCTGAACAAGTTTCCAATCTCATGCGTCGGATGCAGATGACTCCTTACAAGTTGCTTCTTATCATTCTGCTGCTGCCTGTCTGCGTTCAGTCAAAAGAGCTTTACCAGGTGCGCCAACTTTCGGAGCGCGAACTTCTTCAAACCTACACCAGCGTGATGCATGACGGATGCAGACACGCTGAAAAGTTTTGGACGAACTGGACCGTCGATGCGCGCGGCGGGATGTGGGGCACCGGACGCAGCGACCTGATGAACGAAGGTGTCCGTGCTATCTCAGAAATGGTACTGACGTCTGGGGCGCTCTTGAAATATTCGGAGGTTCTTACCGAGGCCGAACGCAAGGAATACACCCGCAAATGCATCGCATCCCTGCGTTACTGCGTTGCCACGCATGTGAGCGGCACGCAGAAATGTCCGGACGGCAAGCCGTGGGGCAACAGCTGGCAATCAGCGATGTGGACCGGGACGCTTGGTTTTGGTTCATGGCTGATTTGGGATAAAATAGACCCGGCGTTGCAAAAGGATATCGAACGAATCGTAGGCTCGGAGGCGGATCGTTTTCTAAATGTTAAACCGCCGGCTGGCAGTTCGTCTGATACCAAAGCGGAAGAAAACGGCTGGAACCTCACCTGCCTTTCCGTTGCGGCGAATATGTTTCCAGCGAATCCCCACGCCGCCGCGTGGAATGAAAAAGCGTTGGAATACGTCATGAACACGCTTTCCGCTCCGCAAGATGAACAGGACAAAACCGTGGTCAATGGCAGACCCGTGAGCGAATGGTCTACCGGCGCAAATATCCATTCCGATTTCACGCTGGAAAACCACGGCTTTTTTCATCCGGCGTATGTTGGTTGCAGTTCCTATTTTCTCACCGAGATGGCCATGCACTACACTTTCGCGGGTCGCCCTGTTCCCAAGGCAGCAACTCATCATCTCATGGATGTTTGGGGAATGTTTCAAACGTTTCTTTTGCCCTGGGGCGAATCCGCCTTTCCGCAAGGAATGGATTGGGAATTGCACGGTCTTCCTTTCCTCAATCTCTATGCGTCGTTGGCCAGCTATCAAAAGGATCCATTGGCGGCGCGCTACGAAAGAATCTTCCTGCAATACATGCGCAGCTGGCAAATCATGTGTGACGGCGACCTTGCCGCTCCCGGTTCACGCCTCGGATTCACGCGCCATGCGATCAACTGCGAGCAGGCCGCGTGGGGATTCCTGTCCCACAAGATCTTTGGTCCACCCGTCAAAGAAATATCTGCGCCCAAAGCCGCCGCACTCACAAAAGGTATTCATCTGCGCGACAGCCTCCAGACCGCGACTCATCGCACGGACGATAAATTCATCTCCATGTCATGGGGCAACAAAGTCATGGGCATGATTATTCCCATCGGCGAAGGTCACGAAGGCAATCCGAACTTCACCGCACCCATCGTCAACGGTTTGGTCGGTTCGTTTGAACTCACTCCTCGCGGTGAAACCAAGACGACCGTGACCGCACATTCCTGGAGAGAAACGCCAAACGGTTTCGAAACGAGCGCCACGCTTTTGCTGAATGGCGGGCGCTTGAAACAAACCGTCACGATCCATTCCATTGGTGAAAAGACGCTGGTCTATCAGGATCGCGTCATCGCTGTTTCCGATGTGACGATTTCTGAGGAACGCGGCCTGCCGCTGGGGATTGAAAATGATGAAATTACTGGCGGCACTCGCACTCTTTCACACGGAGATGGCCGAATGGTCTTTGATTTTAAAAAGCCACAAAAGCCCCTCGCAATGGCAGGTTCATGGGCCAACGTCGATGGACGTTTGGGTCTTGTCGCCGTTTCCGGGACCGGCTTGACGTACACTCAAGCCACCGGTTACCAGCCCGGAATCTCGATCTGTCAGGATATTCTCTACGGATCGTTTTCGAATCATTCCCGAACTTTCAAAGCCGGTGAAGAAGTGGCCCGTCGCGTCGCGATAATCTTCGTCGAGGTGACGCCGGGAAAAACGGCGTCGCTGGCAAAGTCTTTCAAAGTTCAAGAAACGGCTGCTGGAAAAGTTCTGGAATTGAAATTGCCCGAAAGTGGAACGAGCAAAATTCCTTTGCTGTAGAGAACTTTCAATTCAGAGGCAGTTAGTATTTACGAAAACGACGGAGCAAATTTCCAGTATTCCCGTCTGATAACGATGGAAACCTTTATCATGAAGAGATTAACGATCCTGCTTGGGCTGTTGCTTTCCCAGATTGCTGCGCTCGCTGGTCTGGAAGCTGATATTCCCAAGAGAAATCAAGTCATCCTGAAATCCGGGGCATGGACGCCTTCGGCAGCACAGACGCAAGAAACTCTGGTGTCCGTTGAAAGTTTCCTCCAAAAAGAGGTTGCCATCGACAATGTTCAGAGGCTCAAGATTCGGCAGATCCTGCTCCATTCAAAGGAATTCCGGGTGCAATTCGTTGGTGTTGTTCGCGCCGGAAAGAAACTCGTGTCCTGCAATTTTTTTCCTGCTGCAACTGCCGAAAGAGACGATCATCCCTATTGGAAGCGCGAATGGGTTTCTGTTGAAGACGGTGGCTTTTGGTTCTGGCAAATCTCGTTTGATCCCGAAACAGAAAAGTCTTCGGCATTCACTGTCAATGGTGAAGCGTAAGGTCGGCCTATGACATCGTTACGTCAGCCATTCCGCAAACAAAAAAGGCCACGCGGTTAAGCGTGGCCTTTGTGAAATAATTTCAGAACTTACGCCGCAAATTCTTCCGTCACCTTGATAATGCGGGTCTGAGCGCCGCGTTTGCGTTTGTTTTCGTCGAGTTCCTTTTTGCGCAAACGCAGGTTCTTCGGCGTCGCTTCGACGTATTCGTCGGAACCGATGTATTCCAAAGCACGTTCCAGCGACAACTTCATCGGTGGATCCAGATGGATGCCTTTACCGTCACCTTGTGAACGCATGTTCGTCAAGCGTTTGGCTTTGCACGGATTGACCGGGATGTCGTTTTCGCGAGCGTTCTCACCGACGATCATGCCGACGTAAACGAGGTCGCCTGCTTCGATCATCAACTTGCCGCGTTCCTGCACCATGTTGAGGGCGTAAGCCGTGGCATCGCCACTGTCCATGCTGACGAGGGAACCATTCTTACGAGCCGCGATATCACCGCGGTCCGGTCCGTATTCATGGAACAAATGGCTCATCACACCCATACCACGCGTCTGGTTGACGAGATCGGTTTCGAATCCGATCAAACCACGGGTAGGAATAAACGACTCGATACTCACCGTATCGGCGATGTGATTCATATTCGTGATTTCCGCGCGGCGATTGGCGAGATTCTGCATCACGTCGCCCATGGCGTCCTTCGGAATTTCCAGGAACAATTTTTCAATCGGCTCGAGGAGATTGCCGTCTTTGTCGCGGCGATAAAGCACTTCAGGGCGGGAGACCAATACTTCGTGACCTTCACGACGCATTTGCTCCACGAGAATGGCGATTTGCATTTCGCCGCGGCCTGCCACGTCGAAAATTTTCGGATCACTCGTCTGCTTGACCTTGATCGCGACATTCGTCCGGATCTCTTTGGTCAACCGTTCCCAGATATGACGCGCCGTGACGAGCTTGCCGTCCTGACCGGCCAAAGGCCCGTCGTTGACAGCGAACTGCATTTCAATCGTCGGCGGATCAATCGGCACGAACGGCAACGCTTCAGCCGTTTCTGAGTTGGTGATCGTTTCACCGATGAAGACATCTTCAAAGCCGGTCACGCCAACGATGTCGCCGGCATGGGCTTCGATAATTTCAATACGCTGCATGCCTTCGAAATGGAACAGCATCGTGCATTTGCCTTTGGTCTTGGCTCCGTGACCGTGCATGCAAACCAGAGGATCGCCCACTTTGATTTTGCCGCAGAGAATTTTTCCGAACGCGATACGACCGAGATAATCGGAGTAATCGAGGTTGGCGACGAGAATCTTCAAATCCGTTCCGGCAGAAGCGCGCGGCGGCGGGATGTGTTTGATGATGGCGTCGAAGAGCGGTTCCATCGTGGTGGTTTCCGTCTTGATATCGAGCTTGGCGTAACCGGCCTTCGCGCTGCAATACACCACAGGGAAATCCAATTGCTCATCGGTCGCGTGCAACGCCATGAACAATTCGAACACCTGGTCGAGCACCTTGTGCGGTTGCGCGTTTTCGCGGTCGATCTTGTTGATGACCACGATCGGCTTGGCACCGGCTTCGAGCGCCTTGCGGAGCACGAAACGCGTTTGCGCCTGAGGACCATCGACGGAATCAACGACGAGCAAAACGCCGTCGATCATGTTCAGAATACGTTCCACTTCGCCGCCGAAGTCAGCGTGTCCCGGGGTATCAACGATGTTGATGTGAAAATCTTTGTACTTAAACGCAGCGTTCTTGGCGCGGATGGTGATCCCCTTTTCCTTTTCCAAATCCATGGAGTCCATAAGACGTTCCACGTTGGTTTCAGCCTGGTTGGCGCGGTAAGTGCCGGATTGTTTTAAGAGACAGTCAACGAGCGTGGTTTTGCCGTGGTCGACGTGGGCGATAATTGCGATATTCCGAATGTGTTCCATAATCTAACTAACGTTTCAAATAGAGCCGCGTAATCTGCCCTGTTCGGGGAAAAGGTCAAGCTTTGGAAAGAGTTAATAAATGGCCCCCCTCGGAAGGACGAGTTCCACGAGTCCC
>JAQGOU010000600.1 GCA_028293445.1 Verrucomicrobiales bacterium
CAATGCGCCTGGGATAAATCAATGCCACCCGCGATCAGTTCCGCTGTCCGCCGGCCGTTTGTCCCCTCCGAGAATTTGATTTCAGCGTTGATTGCCTTCCAGGGTTGCGTTTTCAAAGGCCCTGATCCCATCAGGAAAGATGCCGCCGCAGCGGCTTTGGCAATGTTCACGGTAACGAACTCCGTCGTCGTATTGAAGCTGTCTCCCCAGCGGTCGTAAAACGGGTATGGATTCTTCTCATGCCAATCGGGCGGGAAGGTCAACTCGCTGAGCTCCTTCTTATAAATATCCATATATGCAAAGCCTTCCTGGATGTTGCCCCAGAGCAGGCCGGTCGGGGGCAGGGCGCGCCGATCGTTTTGGGAATATTGATTCACCATCTCGCGCGGTCTTTTTCTCCCCAGGCCGGGCACATAGCTGACGTGGACCGGATTGCATCCCAGTTCGTAGGAAAAATTTTCCAACAACGCCGCGCGAAATTCTCGACGCGGATCATTCATGGCCGGGTAATCCAACGCGCACGCAACGGCCAGATCGAACGCGGCGTCGCTGGAAAAATACCAACCGGCATTCCTGAATCGTTTCGTTTCACTGGGAAAACTCGTCCCATACGCGCTCTGATTGGCATAGAGCGTCAGGCTTTGCGCATGGGCGATGATCTCGTTTTCACATTGCCGAAAGAATTGGTCGTCCAGCTTGTCCTTTGTCACACGCTTCGTGATCGCGCCGAACGCGTAACTCCGCATTGCGCACCCGTACGATTCAAACATCCTCACCCAGTTCCAACGCTTAGTCTCTGTCTTCGAGGGATCGAAGTGCTCCAGCAATTCCTTGTGGAATTTCTCCTCTCCTGTCGCCAGATAAAGCTCCGTGGCCGCCCAGGCAATTTCGTCGTCGTGAGAAAACTCGTCGCCGTAATGCGTAATCTTCTGGTAGGAACCGTCGCGTCCGAATTTCGCGAACGCCTTTTCCAGGAACGACCAGCCTCGCTTTGCCTTGTTTAGATAGAGTTCTGCTTCCTTCGGAAACTGTTTCTTAAACAGTGGCGACGAAGCGGCCTGCGCGAGTGCGGCCACGGCGGCGGCGGTCGCCGCCGTTGTCTTGGGAAACACCACTTGGGCATCGCCAAAATCCGGCAGCACATCGTGCTCGTATTGCCGTTCTTTGGGGTAGACGAGGAAGTAAAACCCCCCGTCACCGTCCTGCAGTTTGCCAAGGAAGTCCGCTTCCCACTTGGCTTCCTGCAATAAATCACTTTTGCCATCGCCGCTTTCGGGCAGGCCTAAATTATCGAGCTCGCCAGCGCCAGGAAAAGCATCCGCTGCAAACACCAGTACATGAATCAGCTGCGCGACGTTGATCGTGTATTTGCTGTAATCACCAGCGTCATGATGCCCGCCAGATCCATCGAACTTCCCATGGTTCACAAAAGGATACAGGCTCGCCGCGAAGCTCTTCAATTGCGGTGCGGTGTGCCGCGGATTACTCGCGAAGTTAGAAGACATATCCGCGAGGACGGAATTCATCGTTTCAAAACTGTTGTCCGGAACTTCCACGAGATTGGTGTGGCAAACGCCGTGCGTAAATCGTGTAAAAGGCAGTTTGTTATCGGTGCCACAACGTTGATGATACAGCCCCAACGCGAACGTTCGCGCCAGCACACCGGCATAGCCCTCATCGATGCGGAACGGGTATGACACACCGAGTCCACTGACTTGCAGCCGGTATTCGCCGCTCTTTTGCAACGCGCTGAAGTCCGCTTCCACAACCAATTGGTAAGGCATCACGTCGTAACTAAATCCCTGGTCTGGATGCGCCGTCAGCGAGCCCGTAAAAACCTCTTTGCCTGATTCGGCTTCGACCACCTGAAAGCTGGTGTAATTGGTTAAACTCAGTTCTCCCATCGATCCCAGGAAATGTCCGAGGAACGCCTTTTTGGAATCCTTTGGCAAGTATCCTTCCTGATTAACGTGGATGACCGGTGTCCAACGCCTTGGATCCGCTTTGAGCGTCACTCGCCCATTGGGCAACGCCTTCGGATTCGGACTCTCCAATTGGATTTCCTCGTTCTCCGCGAGCGCACGCGTCAGGCGCAGGTAGAGATAATTGCCAATGCGCAAATCGCGCTCCTTCAGCGGCGCATAAACCGGTCGACGTTTGAAACCGATTTCCTTCACCGCGATCCGGTTGGTCCCACTCTTAATGGAAAAGTCTGACGCTGGTGGCGCATGGAATTTGTAGGCACCATCCACGAAATTCCACGCCGGCACCGGTTGCCCCTCGGGTTTTGTGAGGACAAATGAAAGCTCAACGAGGTCCGGGGTAATCAAACGCGCCGCAAAATCTCCCACGCGCGGAAAATTGGTAGCATCTACCGCTGATTGCGAGAATGCCCGCGGTTCGCCGAGGAGGAACAGCGGTACGAATGCGATGAATAGTTTTAAGCCAGACACAATGGTTCATTTCGGACTAACGCGTGACTCCCACGACTCTCCATCCGCCCGTGGCACGTTTGCCATCGTTCAAATAGGCGGCTTTGTAGAAGCTTGTTCCTTTCATGAACCATACGCAGAGGTAGCCGGAAGCATGTTGGAGCAACAGATCGGTTTCACCATCGCCATTGAAGTCAGCCGTGCCTGCCACCCGCCAGTTTCGTGCCTGCGGCTGCCCATTGAACAGCGGGACCAGCTGCAATTTGTCGACGCCGTTCATCAGTTGCAGTTCGACGATTCCTATATTGTTTTCCAGCACCAGATCAGAGTTGCCGTCATGATTGAAATCATCCACCCCCACGACCTTCCATCCCGCGCTCAACTTCGCTCCGTCGAACAACAGCGCCGTCTCCGCAACCTCATTCCCATTCATGAGCCACGTGCGCAGAAACCCATTGCTGGTCTGGAATAAAACATCGCGTTGCCCGTCTTGATTGAAATCGCCCACGCCCGCCACACGCCAGCGCGGTTCAATTTTATTGCCGTCCTTCAAAGGCGACGTCCCAACCACAGCGTTATCGTTCATGAACCACAGCGCCGTTGCGCCATTGGCATTTTGCCACACAAAATCTTTATCGCTGTCCCCATTGAAATCTCCGAGTCCAAGCAAATGCCAGGCGCCGCTGATCCCGCGTCCCTCATTGATTTTAATTACCTGAAGACGATTCGTTCCATTCATCAACCAACCCGCCAGAGCCCCGCTGCTGTGCTGCCACACGATAGTCAAAGGTATGTTCCCCGATGGAATGATAACGACCGGTGGTGGATTCGTTTTAGGTGGCGGCGTTGTCGTTGGTGGGGGAGTAGTCGTAGGCGGTGGGTTCGTTGTGTGTGGCGGATTTCCTATCGGCGGTTCTGTGAGGTTCGCCAGAACGACCGTTGCGTCCGCCCGTCCATAACCCATCGCTCCTGCTGAAAACGCGATCGACTGCACATTCTGCACTGCCTGATCATAGCGACGCAGCAGTGCTCCATCGGACGTGCGATGCAGTTCAATATGATTGGCTTCCCCATCGCTCAATCCGATTTGTTGACTGTCGCGCGTAAAGGCGAGGGCATAAACATTCCCGCTCGCGCTGATCGTGTAACGATTCGCCCACGTCGACGTATTCCAAACACGCACCGTATGATCGTAACCGCCCGACGCCAGGTTGGCGCCGTCAGGAGAAAAGGTGAGAACGTAAATATCCGAAGTGTGCCCGGTCAACGTTTGCGCCAGCGCCCACGTGGAAGTATTCCAGATCCGCACCGCTCCATCCCCGCCGCCGGTCGCGAGATACTGTCCATTGGGTGAAAAGGAAACACTCCGCACTTCACCACTGCCGATGTTGATTGTCGTCACCAGACCTCCATCCGATCCGCGCCAAATTTTTACCGTGCCATCGAAACTTGCGGACGCCAGGTAGGTGCCGCCGGGAGAGAAGGCCACTCCGACAACCCAATCGGAGTGTCCGTTCAACTGTTGTTCGGTCCCTCCCGGCAAGCGCCACAGTTTGACCGTGCGATAGGAGCACGAGGCGAGTCGACTGCCATCACTATTGATGGCCAGCCACTCGACCGAGCTCTCGTGCACTTTGGGAGCGTTGCTGTTTAGTGTTTGGGTCAGTGCGCCATCTGAGGCGCGCCAGAAATTGATCAACCGATCTGAACTACCCGAAATCAAGGTCTGTCCGTCCGGAGTAAAAACGACAGAATTGATCCGGTCGGAGTTCTGTTGTTGTAGCCAGGTAATATTAGGGTTGCCCTGGGCCTGTGCCTGGTTGGAACCGAGCAACACGCCAACCGCCACGGTCAGCGAAGCCAATCGAGCGCCGTTCGTCGCCAGCCAATTCATAAATGTAGTGGGATATCTGTAA
>JAQGOU010000184.1 GCA_028293445.1 Verrucomicrobiales bacterium
CGATGCTGCTACATGGACCGCTAATGTTCCAACCTCCGGAACGTACGAAATATCCGTCTGGTGGACGCAGGGATCCAACCGTTCCACATCTGCTCAATACATTGTAAATCACTCCAGCGGATCGACCACCGTGAGTAAGAATCAGCAGGTTGGAGGCGGCTCGTGGCAATCGCTGGGAACATTCAATCTGAATGCAGGGAGCAACTCCGTGAAACTCTCCTGTTGGACGACGACTGGCTTTATCGTCCTGGCGGATGCCGTTCGCTGGCAGCCACAGCAATGATGATTAGTGCCTGAAACATTTGGGCAACGGACACAACGGGCTTTGGCGTTCACAGTTTCGCCAAAGCCCGTTCTTCAATAGACCGTGACCACAGCAATCTGTAGTATGCGCAAGTCGTGAATCCACTCAACATCCGGGGACACTGGGTTGCGTCGTTGTGGATTTTACTCTTCACGTCCCTCGTTTGCGCTCTCCCTTCGGTCGAAGAAAATCTTTCAATTATCCAGCGAGGCGCGGCGGGAGACATCCCGGTGCCAGCTGACTACGATGGCGATGGGAAAGCCGATAGCGCCTTTTTCTGCCCGTCCAATGCAACGTGGCGCATCTTCGGTTCCACCGGAACATCGTGGACGAATTCGTGGGGCGATCCGGGCGATATCCCTGTGCCTGGTGACTATGACGGTGACGGCAAAGCGGATGTGGCAATTTTTCGTCCGGCGGACGTGACATGGTACATCCTGGGTTCAAACGGAAAATCATGGACCACTCCGTGGGGCGTTTCCGGAGACGTTCCGGTCCCAGCGGATTATGACGGGGATGGCAAGACGGACCCGGCAGTTTTTCGTCCCGCCGATGGAACGTGGCGGATCTATTCCCAGGAAAAGACATCGCGCCGCAGCGAAATGCGCCAATATGGTTCTCGCCGCTGGCAGACTCAGGATGGTCTGCCGCACAATGCGGTTTCAACAGTATTACAGACTCACGATGGATACCTCTGGCTCGGGACTCAACGGGGATTGGCGCGTTTTGATGGAGCGCGTTTTGCCGTCTTCAATCCTCAAAACACTCCGGAGTTGAAGGGGCAAATCATTCGTTCACTTTGCCAAACCCGCGACGACACACTTTGGATTGGCACTGAAGATGGAGGGTTAAGCGTTCTTAAAGAGGGACAATTTTCCCGCAGTCCGGTCGCGCAAGACAGATCGGTCAAAACCCTGCTTGAAAGTAGCGATGGCTCGCTTTGGATTGGAACCACCAACGGCCTGGGCTGCTTCAAAAATGGACAAAGCACCTGGTTTACGAAGACCAACGGTTTGTCGAACAATATCATTCTTGCCCTTTCCGAAGACCATAGTGGCAACGTCTGGATCGGAGCCAACTCGGGACTGACCCGTTACAAAGATAAAGTTTTTGAACGGTACAATGATCCATGGGGATTTCTCACCAACTCAGTCCGCGCACTGTTCTGCGATCATGAAAATAATCTTTGGGTCGGCCTGGGTGGTGGCGGATTGGCGAGGTTGAACAAAGACGGATTCAAGGTATTTAGAGCTCAGGACGGGGTCACTGATGGTTTCATCACCGCGATCTTTGAAGACAGTAGACACGAGCTATGGGTTGGAACCATGGGAGGACTTTTCCGCCGGACGGGCGAAAAATTCGTCCCGGAGCACAACCATGAAGGGGCGGCTTACGACGCCGTGTTTCGCCTCTATGAAGACAAGGAAGGCAACGTCTGGCTGGGCACCAAGGAAGGACTCAGTCAACTTCGATTCAAACCATTTGAGGCTTACACCAAACAACAGGGCCTGTCTCATAATAATGCCATGTCTCTCTGCGAAGGTTCCGAAGGAACTATCTGGACGACGACATGGGGAGGAGGTCTGAGCGGATTGAAGAACGGCAAGGTTGTCATCTACAACGGCGCGAACAGTCCTGTTTATGACTTATTGCTGTCGGTCTGCCCGGCTCGCGATGGCAGCCTTTGGTTGGGAGGCGATCACAACGGCGGCTTGTTTCATTTCAAAGACGGAACTTTTATCCACTACGGCAACGCGGAAGGAATCGTAGATCCGGCCATCCGTGTCATTTACGAAGATCGACAAGGCCAACTCTGGATCGGCACTACTGGGGCGTTATATTTAATGCGGGATGGAAAATTCCAGCGGTTCGACACCGCCGATGGACTCGCGGGTAAAATCATTCGCGCGATTTACGAGGATCAACAAGGCAACCTCTGGATTGGAACCAGCGACGGACTCACGCGGCGGAGCAACGGAATGTTTTCCACCTTCACCATTAAAGACGGTTTGTCGGCCAACCCGGTGCTTTCGATCTATGAAGATCGCGAACGCAATTTATGGATTGGCACCGATGGCGGCGGACTAAATCGATTTAAAGACGGCAAATTCACGGCTTACACAACGAAGCAAGGTTTGTTCAACGACAGCATTTCGGAAATTCTCGAAGATGATCGGGAATATCTCTGGATGAGTTGTTTCTCCGGCGTTTTCCGTGTGAAGAAAAAGGACCTCGATGATTTTGATCGCGGAAAGATTGAAACGATCAGTTGCGCGTCCTATGGGCATACGGACGGTATGTCGAGCGCCCAATGCAACGGGGTTTCCAAGCCAGCGGGTTGGAAAGGAAAGGATGGCCGACTCTGGTTCCCCACGACGCGCGGTGTGGTCGTGGTTGATCCGAATTCGATCGCGGAGAACGACACGCCACCGCAGATCGTTGTGGAAAACATGATCGCCGATAAAAAGGATCTGACTCTATCGCGTGGCGCAAACAACTTGATCATCCCTCCAGGAAAAGGAGACCTGGAATTTCATTACACAGCCTTGAGTTTTCGCGTGCCGGAAAAGAACCGGTTCAAATACAAACTTGAAGGCGTCGATTCCGAATGGGTCGATGCGGGAACCCGTCGTGTCGCTTACTACAACAACCTAAATCCCCGCGCCTACACATTCCGGGTTATCGGCTGCAACAATGATGGCAGTTGGAACCAATCCGGAGCGACCCTGACGTTCGTGCTGCGCCCCCATTTCTGGCAGACGAGTTGGTTCATTGGGCTGATCGCGTTGACCGCAGTTGGAATGGTGGCTGGATCTGTGCGTTACATCACGTGGAAAAAACTTCAGGGAAAACTTCTTCGTCTCGAACACCAACACGCCATCGAAAAAGAACGCACCCGCATCGCCCAGGATATGCACGATGATCTCGGCGCACGCTTGACGGAAATCCTGATGTTAAGCAACGCCGCCGCGAACAGCGACGGCGCCGAAAGCGAAATTACCATTCGCGCCCGCAAAGTTGCCGGAGCCGCTGGCGAACTCGTGCGCAATCTTGATGGCATTGTCTGGGCGGTAAATCCCAAGAATGATTCGTTGGAAAGCCTCACGCTTTATCTCTGCGAATATGTGCAACGCTTTCTCAGCTCGACGTCCATTCGCTGCCAATGGGATATATCCAGCGACCTGCCGTCGGCCGACCTGTCGTCCGAGGCACGACACAATATCTTCCTCGTTTTTAAAGAAGCGCTGAACAACGCGGTTAAGCATTCCGGCGCCTCACAAATCCAAATCCGTTTGCAGGTGGAACAATCCAATTTGCTTTTGTCGATCGAGGACAATGGAAAAGGATTTTCCGTCGGAGAAGAATCGGAGTCCGGGAATGGATTGATCAACATGAACGAGCGTCTCCGCAAAATCGGTGGTCAGTTTCAGTTGCAGAGCAAACCGGGCGCAGGAACCCGCATCACGCTTCGGGTGCCGCTGAGATGAGGTTATAGCGATTCGCAAAAATAATTTCCGGATAGAAGCAACGGCTTCAAGGATGTCCGTTGGGCGTTCTGGCTCGTGAAGTCTATTCGTGGGGATTTGCTCCTTGGCTTCCCTTTCGCCCTTTCCCCATTTGGCGAAGTTTTTCAACCCAGGCACGGCTTGCTTTCACATCTTGCTGCCAGGTTGCGATGGAGGGATCGTGCTGGGACAGCCGTTCGTCGATTTTGAGGGACGCCTCTGCGTTGGCCAGCGCTTCCGGCCATTGCTGCTGCTGCGCCTGGAGCTTTGAAATCTTAAAAAAGGAAATCGATAGGTCGCGCTGCCACTGGGTGTTGCCGGGGTCCCTCGCGGTCAGCTTCTTCCGAATCTTCAGTCCGTCGCCGTAGGCCCGCGCGGCGTCCTTGAGTTGGCCTTGCGCCACCGCCACATTGCCGAGCCTCTCGTAGGAAATCGACAGGTCACGTTGCCACTGGGTGTTGCTGGGGTCGCCTGCGGTCAGCTTCTTCGCGATCATCAGTCTCTCGCCATAGGCCCGCGCGGCCTCGTCGAGCTGGCCTTGCGTCACCGCCACGTCGCCGAGCCTCTCATAGGAAATCGACAGATCGCGCTGCCTCCCGCTGTTACCGGGGTCGCTCGCGGCCAGCTTCTTGTGAATCGTCAGGCCGTCGGCGTAGGCGCGCGCGGCGACGTCGAACTGACGTTGCGCTACCGCCACGCTGCCAAGCTTCACGTAGGAAACCGACAGGTCGCGCTGCCACTGCGTGTTGCTGGGGTTGCTCGCCGCCAGCTTCTTGCGAATCGTCAGGCCGTCGGCGTAGGCCCGCGCGGCGTCGTCGAGCTGGCCTTGTGCCACCGCCAGGTCGCCGAGCCCATTGTAGGAAACCGATAGATCGCGCTGTCTCGCGGCATTGTCGGGGTCGCTGGCGACGAGTTCGCGGAAGATGACTTCTGCCTTTTTCAGCAGGGCGACGGTGGCTGGCGTGGACTGATGGTTCTCCCGTGCCGCGGCAATACTCATATATGACAACCCTTGGCCACGCGGCAGCAGGGGCGGAGCCGGTTGGGAGACGAGGAGTTCCTCCAGTAAGCGGGCGAGAGTTTGCAGCCGCTCAACGCGAGAGTCAGCGCGCCAGTTGCCAGACACTTTGTCCAAGGCCACGTCTCCGGCATCCGTCTGTCCGGCGAGTTGGTGGTAAAGATGTTCGCAAGTGAGGGCAAAGTCAGGCGCGTCGGGGTTGGCGCTGCCATAAGAGGCGGCGGCACGCCGGGAGAGTTGGCGGAAGCGCTCGGGCTCGTTGGCGAGCAGGCGGTCGCGCAGGGCGAGTCGAGTGGCTTCGTGGACGTTCCAGGCCGGATCGCCATGAGCGCGATGGTAAGGTTCGATCATCGGCAGGGCCGCGAGTTGGGCGACGAGGTTTTCGGCCTGAGTTGCCTGCTCCGGCAGCAGCGCGGCAAGCGTCTTCGCATCGAACCAATGTGGGATGGCCGCCATTTCCGCCGCCGCCCGCAATGTCGGATTGCCAGCCACCGCAAAATCAAAGGTGACGAGCGCGAGTTTGGCTGTGTCCCCCTGGGCGGCTTGGAGGTTTTTGAGGAGTTGGTCGAAGGGTGTGGGCATGATTGACACTGTTACTGGATGCCCAGGACTTTGAGCTGCTTGGCATTGAAAGTTCCCAACGTGGTGAGTTGATTCGCGATAGCTCCCGGTGCGCCGCCCGCGCTGACGGCGATGGCAGCGACGACAGCAGCAGGAATGTGCGGGAAGGTGCGCGCGGCCCAGTCCACCCAGGGCTTGGGATCCTCGATGGAGCCGAGATTAAAGCGGCGGGCGTGTTCGCGCCAGGCAGCTTTCGCGGGATCGGGCATCTGGGCAGGTTGTCCGGCGAGGAGAATGCGCATCGCATCGGCACGGCCCATCTCGGCGAGAAAATGGTTTTCGACGAACTCGCGGGCGTCTTCAGTGGCCCGCTCGAAGGTGTCGAAGACGAAGAGCATGGGTCGAGTGGCTTTGCGTAATCCTTCGCGGAGTTTGGCTGGACTGCGTTCGCTCAGGCCGGGAATACGCGAGCCGAGATCA
>JAQGOU010000208.1 GCA_028293445.1 Verrucomicrobiales bacterium
GTCCGAGGTCGGGAGAGCGAGATTGACGATCGCCACGAATCCGCATTCTCGAACCATTTTAAATTGTGCTGGTGTGGGCTGACCGGCAGTGCCGAGTTTGGCGCCAAGGGAGTGGAAATTATCAATCTCGGATAATTTTGTCGGTAAGTCCTTCATAAGTGTCGCGTGGCCTACAGGCGAAAGTTGAGCTACGCCTGGAGAAAAGGCAAGAGTACCACGACTTGATCAGGAAGTAATAACGTTGCATCCGCGATCCTTTCCCGGAAGTTGAACATGGCCGACAGCTTTGCTAACGTCGGCGCATAACAAAGCTGCATTCAAAGTTAATTCCTCTGACCCGGTGTCGTCTGGCACGCAATTCCTTTAAGAAAGACGCGTGATGTCGAAAAAATATCCAACGGGACTGATCTTCCTTTTCTTCACCGAGATGTGGGAACGATTCAGCTTCTACGGCATTTCCGCCATCATCGTGCTCTACATGACGAAGGAGTTGCACATGGCGGATGACGCGGCTTATCTGGCGTTCGGTGCTTATACGGCGTTCTCTTTCATGACGCCCATCCTCGGTGGTTTCGTGGCGGACAAAGTTCTTGGGTTGCGACGTTCGGTCGTGATTGGAGGAATTTTTATTCTAATCGGGAACGCTGTTCTCGCGCTGGGAGGTGGACTTTCGCCGCTGTTCGTCGGGCTTTCGTGTGTCGCACTGGGGACCGGCTTCTTGAAGTCCACCGTGTCGGTGATGGTCGGCAAGTTATATAAAGAGGGCGACGCCTACCGTGACAGCGGTTACACACTCTTTTATATGGGGATCAATGTCGGCGCCCTGCTGGCCACGATTTTTGTCGGTGCGGTCTTTGAGTCCTACAAAGGGACGAGAGGCTTTTATCTCTCTGCCGCTGGTATGTTGCTCGGATTGATCACGTTCTTCCTGGGACGAAAGCATTACAACAATGAAGCAGACGGCTTCAAACGAGAGAATGTTTTTAAGAACTCTTTTGTCCTGCCCAATATTATTTGGATCGTCATGGGAACGTTTGCTCTCGGTGCGACCATGTACTATCTGTTTCAACATCCCGGCCAGACGAAGCAAGTCATCTCCTACCTCGGACTGGCGATTGTCGCGGGAATCATTGGATTGGCGTTTTCCTTCAAAGAGAAACGCGAACGCAACTCGATCCTGGGGATACTCGTCATCATCATCGCCGCTGTCTGTTATCACGCGCTGATCGGGAAACAGATTTATGGTTCCGTGAATCTCCTCGTGGAGCGCGATTTCGACCGGTCCGTTTTTGGCCACGAATTGCCTGCGTCTTACTTTGGGCAGGGGGCCAACTCGCTGGTGGTGATTCTTTTGGCCGGAGTGTTGGCGTGGATCTGGGCCAAACTGGCCGACAAAGGAAAGAATCCGGCTATTCCTTCCAAGATCGTTATCGCGCTTTGTCTCGCCGTGGTGAGCGCGTTCATGCTCGCCTGGTTGGCGCGCGGTGTTGGACTGAGCGGCGTGAAAAGCTCAGCGTTGTGGGTGGCGGTGGCGATTACGATTCTCACGCTCGGCGAATTGAACATTCTTCCGATGGGGCTTTCGGCCGCCAGCGCGCTTGCGCCGAAACGTTACGCATCGATGCTCATGGGGTCATGGTTCCTGACCAGTTCACTGGGCGGATACTTCGCGGGCTACTTCTCCAGTCTGGCGAGCGTCGATAAGGCACGGGTGAATGATCTTGCCTATACCGGCATGACGTACTACGGCCTTTATTGGAGATGCGCGGCGGGATTGGCGGTGGTCACCGTTCTCATGTTCATTGCGAAACCTGCCATGAAGAAACTGATGGTGGCGCCGGTCGCGGAGTTTAAAGGTTGAAGGCTTTGAACTTTAAACAGTCGGTTCCAGGTTCGGATCTCCCTCTGGGAAACGGAAAGAACAGTCGGTCTGCGCGGGTCCAGATTTTTGCATTGTGAACGTGGATATTTAGACTCCGGAGTGTCCGGCCGGAATGGCGCAACCTTTCGTCAGAAAAGGGACGAGATTTCCAAAGCTGCAGGGGGTATCCGGCACGTGTGGATTTCCATTTCCAAAGTGGCAGCGTTAATCGGCATATAAAGATTGGCTCCGTTAAAGTGACGGAGGCGTCCGGCATATGCGGATTGGCATTTCCAAAGTGACGGGGGCGATCGGCACGTCAGGATCGTCTTCGTTGAAGTGACGGGGCTGTCCGGCATATAAAGATTGGAGTTTCCAAAGCTGCGGCGGGTGTCCGGACGTCCGGGAGGGCCTTGTCAAACCGACCGAGGTGTCCGGCACGTCAGGATTGCCTTCGTCAAAGTGACGGCGCCCTTCCGCATGTCAGGATTGGCTCCGCCAAAGTGACGAGACCGTCCGGCATATCAAACTTGGGAATTCCAAAGCTGCAGCGCTCAATGTTTACAGGGAGTTGGTGATTTCATGACTGTTGTAGGTCGTTGAAAATCGGCGAAATCGTTTTCCGGGCTGTGCCCGCAAGATCGTGGTTTCTTCGCCTGTTGAGGCTTTCCTTGTTGAACCAATTTTGGGGGACAAAAAGACCCGTTTTTCTCCTGTATTTTCACTGCTTTACCCAGACATAATACGTGGGCAGGCAATCGCGGGCGGACTTTGTTTAAGGTCCGTTCTAGATATCGAAAATCTTCATGTTCTTTTAAGGTTCAATTTGCTAAGCTGCGCGCACCATGAAACCGATTAACAACAACGCCAAGACACCGGAGAAAATCAAATTGACCCAAACTTTTTTCAGTATCGAAAAAGGTGAGGTCAGCGCTGCTGTTGCTGCCGCCCGGAAGAAAAAGGAAAAAGAAGCGGCCAGAGCCGAGGTTGTCCGCAAAGGTGGCATTCCCGATCGCACCGATCCGTTCCTCGGCAATCTGAGCCGATAAGTCGGAGATCGAAGAGAACAGCCGCGAACGGTTGTTTTCTTCGCTGATTCATGGAGTTCATTCCTCTTTCAACGGGAGGAGCATACTCGACCCGATTCTTTTAGGATCGCCTTAGGCTCGATCCCAAATTTGTCTTTGTCGTTTCACTTCACACGTTTGAACCCTTATTTTGCTGCGTTCAGGGATTCCATTCGCACATAAACCTATTCTCCGCTCATTGCAGCTTCACTCTTCGGGCGCGATCTTGATCGCGTGGGATGTTTAACTGGGTTGGCAAGTCGCTTCGGGGTTTCGGTCTCATTACGTTTTCTCCCTGCAAGTCGCTTGATACCATTGAACGATTCCCATTAACCGCCAAAAGGAAAATCTATGACAACCTCCACCCTGGAACGGCCGCAACGGCCGAAGATGTATGAAACCGAAAACGACATTCCCAAGGATCATCGGGCTGAATTAATTCCGTTGCTGAACCAACGTCTTGCCGATGCGGTGGACCTTCAGCTGCAAATGAAGCAGGCGCATTGGAATGTAAAAGGACCGAGCTTCATCGGGTTGCATAAGTTGTTCGACAAGATTGACGAGGCCGTGGAGGAATACGTGGATATGATTGCCGAACGCGTCGTGCAATTGGGAGGCATCGCGGAAGGGACGGTGCGCGTGGCAGCAGGGCGTTCCCGTCTTGATGAATATCCACTCACGATTGCGGATGGTCTGGCTCATGTTGGAGCAGTGGCGAAAGCGCTGTCTAGTTTCGGTGAAGAAGCGCGTCACACGATCAGCCTGGCTGACGAGTTGGACGATGCGGATACGGCGGACATGTTCACGGAGATTTCCCGTGGCTTGGACAAGTGGCTATGGTTTGTCGAGGCCCATGGACAGGCGTCGAAGTAGGCCTGTTGCATTGTCAATAGCCGATAGTTAATAGCCAATAGCCGATAGGCGATAGGCGATAGGCGATAGGCGATAGGCGATGGTAAGACGCTGGCACAAAAGGGCGGACCCCTTTGGCTATTGTCTATTGGCTTATCGGCTATGTGAGCGGAGCGAGCCCTGGCTACAGCAATTTGATTTGCGCCTGTTCGTTGAGCAGGCTGTCGCCCAGACCTTCGATGCGCGAACGGCGTCGTTCCATGATCTGTTTGTCCACGCCAGGATCATAGGCGACTGGATAGTCGCCATCATAACAGGCCATGCAGAATGAACTCTTAGGCAGGCCAGTCGCACGAACCATTCCGTCCTGTGACAGATAGTGGAGCGAATCGGCATTCAAATATTTGCAGATTTCCTCGAGGGTATAATTCGCGGCCATCAGTTTGGAGCGATCGGGAAAATCGATTCCGTAAACGCACGGATTCATGTGCGGCGGACAACTCACCAGCACGTGAACTTCTTTGGCGCCCGCTTCTTTCAAATTATTTACGCGCGCTTTGCAAGTCGTGCCGCGAACGATGGAGTCGTCCACGATGATGACACGTTTGTCTTTCACCAGGTCACCAATGAGATTGAGTTTTACGCGAACGTTGAAGTCGCGAATGAGCTGTGTCGGTTGTAGAAAACTACGGCCGACATAGTGATTGCGGACGAACGCCATTTCGAATGGGATGCCGGTTTGCATCGAATAGCCAAGGGCAGGGCAGTTGCCACTGTCTGGAACCGGGACGACCAGATCGGCATCAATCGGAAACTCACGGGCGAGTTCACGCCCCATTTCCACGCGCACTTTATAAACATTGCGATTGGCGAGATTGCTGTCCGGGCGCGCAAAATAAACGTATTCAAAAATACAAAAGGCGCGGCGTTGATGTTCGGGAAACGCTTGAATGCTGCGTAATCCCTTTTTATCGATAATGACAATTTCACCGGGTTCGACGTCACGAACAAATTTGGCGTGAATCAAATCCAGCGCGCAGGTTTCGCTGGAGAGCACGTAACCGTCACCGAGTTTGCCGATACAAAGCGGACGGAACCCGTGCGGATCGCGAACGCCGATCAGCTCGCGTTCAGTCATGATGACGAGAGAGAATGCGCCTTCGAGTTTGCGCATCGATTGCACCAGATTGTTGTCCGAACCGCCGATGGTCGGTTGCGCCAACAATAATAAAATGACTTCACTATCCACGGTCGTCTGGAACATGACCCCGTTGCCTTCGAGTTCCTCGCGGAGCTGCGCGGCGTTCGTCAGGTTGCCATTATGAGCGACCGCAATGTGACCGCGTTGGCAAACGCCTGTGAGCGGTTGGGCATTGCGAATATGAGAAGAACCGGTGGTGGAGTAGCGCGTATGCCCGACGGCGACCGAGCCGACGAGATCGTGCAGGGCGTTGCCGGTAAAGATTTGCGGCACGAGTCCCATGCCTTTGCATTCGCGAAATTGACAACCGTCAGAGGAGACGATTCCGGCACTTTCCTGGCCGCGATGTTGTAAGGCGTAAAGGCCGTAATAAGTGAGTTCAGCGGCGTTCGGATGACCGAAAACGCCGAAAACTCCGCAATAATGTTTAGGGTGATGTTGCTGCATGCTCGTGCGGGCAGAACGTATTCCATCAAAAGGGAGTGAAGTCAATGGACGGAATGGGAAATTCTTCAAGAGAGTAGGGGATAACCTTAATCGATGGTTCTTGAAGAGCAGTTATCGAAATATTCGTAAATCTTCAGGAGTGGCATACCTCTGGCTTGCATTGGCCTTTTTGAATCTGATACAGTATTGAAACAAGCGAGCTATGCCATCTTACTCATACGTCGCGCGGGACGCGCAAAGCGGAAAAGAAATGTCCAGCACCATGGACGCCTCGACCGAACAAGCAGCCATTGCGGCTCTTTTAAATCGTAATCTATTGGTCGTTTCCATCCAGGAACGCGTCGGCAAGAAAGGGAAAACGGCCGGTGGAACGGTGCCGTTGCAGGATCTGGTGGTGTTCACTCGTCAATTAGCGACGATGATCGACGCCGGTTTGGCGATGGTGCAATCGCTGCAGGCGCTCGCCGAACAGACGCAGAACAAAGTCATGCGCGACGTTATCAAGGACGTTTGCACGCGTGTGGAATCCGGCGATAGTTTTTCCGAGGCGCTGCAAAAGCATCCGAAAGTTTTCAATAAATTATTTTACTGCATGGTGGGCGCTGGCGAGCGCGGCGGTTTGCTCGCTGAAATTCTAGCTCGTTTGGCCACCTATCTGGAAAACACCTCGCGGCTCCGCAAGAAGGTTAAATCTGCGATGATGTATCCTGTGGCCGTGACGGTTGTCGCGCTGGGTATCACCGTTTTCCTGTTGGTGAAAGTCGTTCCGGTGTTCGGTGAGATTTATTCAGGGTTCGGCGCCAAACTCCCGGCCCCGACGGAATTCCTCATTTCTCTCAGCAACGCTTTGCGCGGGCCGATCGGACTGGCAATGCTCGGTGGAACGGTAGTGGGAGTCTGGGGTTGGCTTTACTTCATCAAAACGCCCCCCGGTCGATGGTTCTGGGATTCCAAGCGCATCAAGCTTCCTATTTTCGGCCAGATGGCGCACAAGATTTGTCTGGCGCGGTTTTCAAGAACCTTGGCGTCCTTGATTCGCTCTGGTGTGCCGATCCTGGAAGTGCTCAGCATTGTGGCGAACACCGTCGGCAATGTCGTCATGGAAAAAGCCATTCGAGTGTCATCGGTTGATATTGAGCGCGGGGAAAGTTTATCTGCCGCACTTGGTAAACATCCTGTTTTCCCGTCCATGATCATCCGCATGGTTTCGGCAGGTGAACAGACCGGTAAAATTGATTCCATGCTTGAGCGCATCGCGGACTTTTTAGATGAAGAGATTGAAAACACTTTATCAGGTCTCACCTCATTGATTGAGCCATTGTTGATCGTGTTTTTGGGCGTGACCGTCGGTGGTATCGCCATTTGTATGTTCCTGCCAATCTTCAAGATGAGCGACATCATCAATAAGAAGTAAAAGTTTTGAGTTATCCGAGGCGGAACGTCCGAAAGACGTTCCGCCTTTTTTATTCCTCGCTTGCCGCATGGAATCACTTCGTCTAGCTTGCCAGTAATTCTATGGCAAAAGTACTGCTGATTGACGATGAAGTGACCATGGTCCAAATGGTCACCGAGCTTCTTCGTGACGAAGGACATGAAGTGTTTCCTTTCAGCAATTATAAAGCTGCTTTGGAGGCTCTCGAGACGCACCAACCTGAAGTGGTCATCAGCGACCTTTACCTTGATAAGACGCGAGCTCACGGTTTTGAAATTCTGGCCAAGGCCCGTGCTCTAAACCCGCCTGCCGTAGTGATCATCATCACCGGTTTCGCCACCATCGAGACTGCGGTCGAAGCGATGAAAAAGGGGGCATTCAGTTACCTGGAGAAGCCATTCAAAGTCGACGAATTCAAGCTAACAATCCAGCGTGCGCTTTCCTATAACGAAGCAGTTTCGGAAAATGTTTACCTGCGCAAACAGCTGAAGAAAAAGTATCAATTCAACCAGATCATCGGCAGCGCGCCCAAGATGCAAGACGTTTTCAAGATGATCGAGCGAGTGGCTGATACTGACAGCACGATTTTGATTCTTGGAGAAAGCGGGACTGGAAAAGAACTCGTCGCACGCGCCTTGCATTTCAATTCGCGTCGCCAATTTGCCCCGTTCATTCCAATCAATTGTAGTGCCCTTCCAGAAAATCTTTTGGAGTCGGAATTGTTTGGTCATCGACGAGGAGCTTTTACCGGAGCAGTCAATGACAAGAAGGGTCTCTTTCAGGAAGCCGATGGCGGCACTATTTTCCTGGATGAAATTGGGACGATGCCGGCAATGCTGCAGAGTCGTCTGCTTCGCGTCTTGCAGGAAAAAGAAGTGCGCCGGGTGGGCGACAACGTCCCCATTTTCGTCAATGTACGGGTGCTCGCGGCGACCAACGAAACTTTGGAGAAGCGGGTTAAAGATGGCACCTTTCGGGAAGATTTGTATTATCGGTTAAACGTTATTCCGATCCATTTGCCTGCTGTTCGTGAACGCCGCGACGATATCCCGCTTTTAGTGCTGCACTTTTTGAAGGACAAGATCAGCGCCAGGACCGGCAAGCCTTTTCAGATTACCCGCAAGGCGATGGAAGTGATGGGGGCGCATGATTGGCCCGGAAACGTTCGGGAAATCGAAAACGCGATTGAACGTGCCTGCGCGCTCTGCGACAGCGAAACAATCAAAGTGTCCGATCTCCCGCCCGCGTTGCATCAGTATGAAGACAAGGTTGGAGGCGGTGATGAAATCATCATTGTTCCTGAGACGCAGTTTTTTGACAAGACGCGCGAAATTGCGCCGACATCGACGCCCACAGCAGCTATCCAGGGCACCATGACGCCACCAGCGCCGATGCCGGCTTCTGGAAATTCGCGACCGCTGAAGGATTTTATGCGCGAGCAGGAAGTCGCCTATTTGAACCGCATTCTGGCCCAAACTGGTGGCGATAAAGAAAAGGCGGCTCAACTGCTGGGAGTTAGTCTCGCGACGCTTTACCGCAAATTATCCGAAGAAGAACAGGCGCAATAACCAGCGCTTCTCTCTGACAAAGTCGTTGCGCCACGCTCCTGATTCCCGTTCAATCATGGGCGCATGAAACATGTCGTTTTCGCCTGTTCCCTTCTCTTTTCATTTTCGATGTCAGGCGCAGAAGTTTCTCCCTCTGCCACAGCGCGCGAACAGAAAATTTCTGCTGCAGCCGAGAATCTTCGTTCTACGCTCATCCAGACTCGACGGGATTTTCATATGCATCCGGAACTCTCGAACCGGGAAGAGCGTACGTCCCGCATTGTGGCCGAGAAACTTCGCTCCTTCGGATTCGATGAAGTAAAAACCAACGTTGCGAAATATGGCGTGGTTGGTTTGCTGAAAGGCGGGAAGCCCGGGCCCTGCGTTGCCGTTCGGGCCGACATGGATGCCCTTCCGATCAATGAAACCATCGATATTCCGTATAAATCGCAGACGCCGGGAGTCAAGCACGCCTGCGGTCACGATGGGCATACCACCGTTCAACTTGGGGTGGCAGAAATTCTTAGCAAGATGCGCGAGGAAATACCGGGTAGCATCAAATTCATTTTTCAGCCTGCGGAAGAAGGTCCACCGGCCGGGGAAGAAGGCGGAGCGCCGCTCATGATCAAGGAAGGGGTTTTGGATAATCCGAGACCACTGGCTATTTTTGGTTTACATACCACCACGGAAATAGATGCCGGAAAAATTGGCGTTCGTTCTGGTCCTGCACAAGCGGCTTCAGACATGTTTGATATTACTATTCATGGCAAATGGGCGCATGCCGCACATCCGGAGGTTGGAGTGGATTCCGTGGTCATCGCTGCCGAATGCGTGACGGCATTGCAAACGATCAAGAGCCGCCGCATTGATACTTTTCAGCCAGTTATTTTGACGATCGGAACAATCCACGGGGGCAATCGTCGAAACGTCATCGCTGGCGAAGTGAAACTGGAAGGAACGATTCGAACGTTCAATGAAGACACACGTAAACGAATGAAAGAATTGATGACTCAAACGCTGGAGGGTATTTGCAAGACTTACGGAGCGACAGTTGAGATAAAAATTGAGGAGGGGACAATGGTGGTGAACAACGATCCCAAACTGGTCGAGGACACCGTCCCCGTGATGCGCCGCGTTGTCGGCGATACCAATGTGATTACGGCGGAACCACGCATGGGGGCAGAAGACTTCTCCTACTTTCAACAGGTGGTGCCAGGTTTTTATTACCGTTTAGGTTCTGGAAATAAGGCCAAAGGAATTACAGCAGATGCGCACACGCCGGAATTTGACATCGACGAAGAATGCCTGGTCACCGGGTCGAAAGTGATGGCGAATGTGCTCGTTGATTTTCTTGATCGACAGAAATAGTTCGAATCATTGTTCTTCAGAAGGGGCAGCTTGCCTTTTTCGTGCAGACGGTGCGTTTGGTCAGTTTACATCGTGTTCATGGGCGTGAGGTCGCTCGTCGCCGTTCCGCATTTTATTCGCCCGAATTTCCTCAGTAATGCCCCGATTGGTCTAAATCTCCATTACGATTTCGCAGGGTAACACCCCATAGCGCCCGCAATCTCTTCAGGTGCACTGTGTCGGTAGGAAATGGAACAGACGTTAAAATTAACAACCAATCTTCCCACCGCTATCGATTATGAAACACAACAATCATCACCACAACGCTCCTGGTGCCGAGTCCCAACTCATCCCCGTCCGTTTTGAATTTACTCATCCAACAGCCGCCACGGTCTGTGTCGCCGGAACCTTCAACCATTGGCAACCGGAAAGTAAAACCTTGCACAGCTCAGGAGGTGGTCGTTGGTGGAAGGAGACAACCTTGGCGCCGGGCACTTATGAATACTGCCTGATCGTAGACGGCCAATGGATGCCTGATCCGCTGGTCAAAGAAACCGTTGCCAACCCGTTTGGCGGGAGAAATTCCGTTCTGAAGGTGAACTCACCCGAAGCCTGCCATCTTGCCGACGCAGAAAATTTACCGTTCAAAAATACAAATAAATAACAACGTCACAATTATGAACAAACACACACAAGCCATTAGTAACGACATGGGCCGCCTGGCCGAAGATGCGCACTCCTTAATGTCTGCGACCGCGGATGTCGCCGGAGAAAAAGTCGGAGAAGCCCGCCAGCGCCTCGCCGCCGCGTTGGAACGTGGTAAGGAAATCTACGGCGATGTTCGTGAGAAGGCGGTTGAAACAGCCAAGGCCGCAGACAAGACCGTCCGCGACAATCCTTATCAAGCCATTGCCATTGGCGTCGGTGTCGGTGCGATTATCGGGTTTCTCGTCGCCCGCCAATGTTCCCGTAATCGCGACTGACCGGAGACAAGAACGGAAGCAAGCCGGCGGATAACTTAATCAGTAAATAATATGAAAACAAATGCAGGTCTGTGGATTGACCATCGAGAGGCCATTATTGTGGTTCTGTCGCAAGCGGGGGAAGAAACCAAGCGCGTCCAGTCATCTGTGGAAAAGCAGCTTCGACGTTCAGGTGAACCTTCCACGGGTTCGTTCGATGCCCAGAAGGTTCCCGCTGATGATTCGCGTGAACGCGCCTATACGGGGCATCTTGCCCATTACTACGATGAGATTGTTGCGTACCTTCACGATGCTGGATCCATCGTGATTTTCGGGCCTGGAGAGGCGAAGGGAGAATTGAAAAAACGATTTGAGAAACACAAAAACGAAACGCGTACCATCGAAATCGAAACGGCCGATAAAATGACGGAGCCTCAAGTTATGGCGCACGTTCGCCATCATTTTTATCTCGATCCGGCCCGACACACGGCCTGATGCTCCGCTCCTAACGGAACAGCAGGAAGCTGAAGTCTGGTTTGAACGGGATATACAGCCCGGATCCGCGCTCTGATTGCTGGTCGATCAATGCGGTCCGGGCTCACCTTTTTGCAAAAAACTCATCAAGGTCGGATAAGTCCTTCCATAATTCGCGGCAGTGACCGGGATTTGCTCCTCGACGGCTATTCTATTCCCCCGCTTCTGTCCCCTAAACAGCTTGGCAGGTTTTCCCTGTCATATATCCCTATGACTGTTCGTCCGTCCTCGATCTGACAAACTCTTGATCGTTCCCACTGCTCTCAAACGCACCAACACCACTACTATATGAACACCTATTCTTCACGGCCGATGTTCCGAGCGTCGCTTTGCGCGGCTCTGCTCGGGTCGGCTACAGTCTCACTGCAGGCGAGTACCGACTACGGACCCGCCGTCTGG
>JAQGOU010000211.1 GCA_028293445.1 Verrucomicrobiales bacterium
CTAACATAATATTCATGATGCCAATCCCCCCGATGAGGAGGCTGATACCGGCAATAAAACCACCACTCAGCCGCGCATTCCGAATCGCGCTGTTAATCTGGTCCGACCGATCTTCCTGCGTTTGAAACGCAAAATCTTCAATGCCGCGATGAGTAATCATCAGAACGTTTCTTGCCTGTTGCAATGCTTCTTCGAGATCAGAGACGTTGCGAAGCATCATATTGATCTGCGATAGGCGCGGGTCGGGCAAGCTTTGGGATCCAGTAGCAGACCGAAATTTAATCCACATCGTATTCAGGGGAATGTAAACCGTGGAGTTCTTGAACCCCCAGACGTAATTGTTACTGCGCCTTCCGCTGCCGCCACTTTTGCTACGTTCTGGACCACCGCCTTTTTGGGTGGAGACCTCTAATTTGGCCAACTCCCGTCGCTTGGCATCCGCCTCACTTTCATAATGCTTGAACATCCCGATGATCGTGAAGAGTTGGCCTTTGACGTTGATTTGTTCCCCCACCGGATTGATCTCACGTCCGACTTCCTGGGGTGATCCAAACAAGGCGTCGCGGGTGCCCGAACCGATGACACAAACATTGCGGGCCTCCTCGTCGTCGATTTCATTGAACATACGACCGTGTTGGACTTCGTGATCGTACATTTCAAGGACGCTGGGCCATGTTCCTGAAAAGTTCCATGGCGAGAAAGTTTTGGTTCCACGAGTCATCAGCATGTCACGACCACGCATCTCAGGCGTGACGGCGCGAAACAACGGAGCGCCACGTTTCAAAGCATAAACGTCAGCAACGGTGCAACCGACAGCTTGGTCCGCGAGGTGCGTCTGATTCGCCGGGATATCTTGTTCCTCAACGCGGATACGTTCCACACCGCCAATGGCCACGAGCGCTTCGCGCATGCCGTTTTCCATTCCGTTAATGAGCGCCGACATCGCGACCAGACTCGCGACCCCGAGAATGATACCAAGCATCGTGAGCAACGAACGAAACTTGTGCGCCCAGATCTCCTTAAACCCCACGGTGATCGCATTGAATATGTTCATTTTTCCAACCCCGCCAATCTGGGATCAACGTTCTTCGCGATTTTCCCGTCGCGGATTTCAATACGGCGCGGTGTGACGGCCGCGATTTCCGGATCGTGTGTGACGAGAGCGATCGTTCGACCTTCGCTGCTTAGCTTTCGAAAGAGTTCCAGGATGGCTTCACCCGTGCGCGAATCGAGATTACCCGTTGGTTCATCAGCGAAAATAATGCGCGGACTATTCACGAGGGCCCGGGCGATGGCGGCGCGTTGTTGCTGACCACCAGAAAGCTGCATTGGCCGATGCTTGCTGCGATTCTCCATATCGACGAGTTTCAGAGCGGCCATGGAACGATCATATCGTTCCTTTGCGCTGATGCCCGAGTAGATCATGGGAAGTTCGACGTTCTGCAGGACATTGAGTTTCGGCAAGAGATTGAAGAACTGAAAAACGAAACCGATCTTCTGGTTTCGAATCTTCGCGAGTTGCAAGCGCGACGCGTCCTGGATCATCACGTTATCGAGTTTGATCGTGCCATGCGTCGGTTGGTCGAGACAGCCGAGAATGTGCATCAACGTGGACTTGCCGCTGCCTGACGGGCCGATGATGGAAATGAATTCGCCGCTTTCGATATCAAGCGAAATATTATCGAGCGCGCGAATTTCTTCGCCGCCGAGATGATAAATTTTGCTGACGTTGCGCAGTTCGACGAGCGGCATGTTATTTCGCGGAAGCCGCTTTCACCGGTTTTGATTTGCGTGTGCCTGGTTTTTTATCACCGGCAGGTTTTCCTTTTTCCTCGAAACTGTCCGGCGGTTCGAGAGACACAACCTCACCGACCGTCAATCCTTCCGTGACTTCCACAAAGTTCAGATCGCTGACGCCGATTTGAATGATTCGCCGTTCAAAGCTTTGGTCTTTCTTGACGTAGGCGAAACGTTCCCCTTTTTCGGTAAAGACCGCAGCGATTGGCGCAGCTAAAACGTTCTTCTCAGAGATGACAGGAATCGAAAGATTCGCGGTCATCCCTGGGCGGGCTCGGATATCGATGTCCTTGATCGCGATGCGAGCATCGAAGCCTTTCAAATTATTTTTGATCGTTGCTTGCGGCGCAATGCGTTCGATGGTGCCCGTCATCTTAAGGCCCGGAACCGAATCAATTTCGATGTCGACGTGCTGTTTTGGCTTCAACCTCGTTACGTCCGCCTGGTTGATGTGCGCGGAGATAATCATGTCGTTGAGGTTTGCGATGGTCATGACCTCTGTGCCGCTGTTGAAACCACCAGAACCCGAGACGGCTTGCCCAATGGAAACGGGCCGTGTCAACACGGTGCAATCGAAAGGCGCCAGGATTTTTGTCTTCGTCAATTGCTCTTCGATAATACCGAGAGATTTCTCCGCCTTCTCCAGGCTATTACTGGAAAGGTCGAAATCCGTTTTGGCATCATCAAACACTTCCTGTGATACGAGTTTGCTGGCGAAGAGTTGTTTGGAGCGCTCGTAATTACGTTCGGCTTTTTTGACCTGCAATTTTGCGCCTTCGATTTCCGTGAGACGTTGCGCGCGTTCTTTCTGGAGATCGGAATCGTTGAGGGTGAAGAGAGCGTCGCCGCGCTTGACCGTATCTCCGATATCGACAGGCAATTGGTCGATGCGGCCATTGATTTCGGGGCGAACGGAAACCTGGTCAGCGGGACCGATATCGCCTGCCGCCTGGACCGCAAATTCAATATCACGTTCTTCCAGTGTGGCGGTGGTCTGACGTTTGGGAGCCTTGGCGATGCGCTGTTGCGCTTGATACTTTTGCCACTCGTAAAAGGCCCCGTACCCGACTGCCAGGACAACCACGACGATAATCAATTTTTTCATCCGTTAGAGCTGCGAACAGTAAAGCAAAAGGACGCCGATGCCAAATGCGGTTTTAGTTTAAAACGTAAAAACAAATTACTTCTTACCCCTGCAGAAGCCTGGAGAGTTCGTTCGCAGTTTTGCCTGAGATAAAAAGAGTTTTGTGTCGCGAAGTCTGTCCTCGAACAATTTGGATGTTGCCCCGTGAACAATCGAGTTTGTCGGCGAGGAGTTCCACGACTGCCTGGTTGGCAGCAGCGTCGACGGGTGGAGCAGTGACCTTGATTTTCAATTCGTCTCCAAGCGCTTCGCCAATTTCATTTTTTGAGGCGCGGGGTTGGACTTTCACCGCGAGGTAAACGCCGCTTTCATGCGGTCGAATATATTTCGGCAGTGACATCGCGGCAGTTTGCAGGAAAGCAGAGATAAATCTAGTCTGCGCTACGGGTGCGGCGACGCGGTCTCGACTTTTCCGAACGCCGGTGGCAGGTTGCGCTTGTGCAAAATGTCTCGGGAGAGAAACTCGAAAAACTGCGGGAAACCTTGCGATCGTACGGATCGTGCGTGGTGGCCTATTCAGGGGGAGTTGATTCGGTTTTTCTCGCTTACGTTGCGCGCGAAGTGCTTGGAAACAAATCGCTGGCGGCGATAGCAGATTCGGCGAGCTTGCCGCGGCGTGAATTGCAGGAGGCACTCGAGATTGCCGTGAAGTTTTCGATTCCCGTTCGCGTGGTGAACACCAAAGAATTCGATAACGAGAGCTATCTCGCGAATCCAAACAACCGCTGCTATTTCTGCAAACACGAATTGTTTACCGAACTCGAACCGCTGGCGCGCAATGAAAAATTTGCCGTCATCGCGTACGGCGAAAATGCCAGCGACATCGGTGATTTCCGTCCGGGGGCAAAAGCTGCGAAAGAATTCCAGGTGCGCGCGCCGTTGAAAGATGTCGGCCTGACCAAAGCTGAAATTCGCGAATTATCTGCGCAACTTGGTTTGCCCACCGCAGATAAACCGCAGATGGCTTGCTTGAGTTCGCGCATTCCATACGGCGAAAACGTCACGCCCGAGAAGTTGCTGATGATTGAGAACGCGGAGAATGTATTACGCGATCTGGGGTTTTACGATGTTCGCGTGCGGCATCATGAGATGGGTTTAAAGGTCGACCAAACCTCAGCCGTTAAGCCGGAAAGCCGCGCGCAGTTGGCCCGGATCGAACTGGGCATCACTGAAATTGTAAAGCTGCTCGAGAACGAGACTTTCCTGCGGGTCGCGGAGGCATTTAAAAAAATCGGCTATGCCCATGTGACCTTGGATCTTCAGGGATACCGTCGGGGCAGCACGAACGAAGCGGTGATCCAGTTCAAAACGCGTTAAGCCGTTCCATTCAGAACGACCATTCTCCAAAAGCAGCTTGCTTCGTAATCGCGAGGCGTTTATCTCTTTGTCACTCCAATGAATCTGAGCCGACAGCCCGCTGCCAGTGGCGTGCCCAAATTGCTGGCCGACGCCCGGGCCTGTCTTACAAAGAATGATCATCTCCAGGCCGCGCAACTGTTGCAACGGGCGAGAGGGCTCGAGCCGCAGAATGACAAAGTCTTGCTGGAACTGGGCCGGGTTCACGCCTTGAGCTATGACTTCGCTGCTGCCGAGCGTTGCTTTGAAAATGCCGTCCACATTTCACCTTCCAAAGTTAATGCGATTTTAACCGTCGGCCATCACTGGATGGAAATCCGGAATTTCGAGGCGGCGACCCGATATTTCGAGATGGGTTTAAAATTTGAGCCAGTGGGGTTGGTGACTTTGGTTCGCCTGTCGGAAATGTATGGACGTTTACGTCGACTAGAGGAGGCGGTTGCAATTAGTGAGCGGGCTTTGCGCGAATATCCGTGTCATGAAGGTGCTTTGTTGGCGCGGGGAAAAGCGTTGCGACAGATGCGCCGGTTCGAAGAGGCTGAGTTGGTTTTATTGCAGATCGTTTCCAATCTTTCATTCCCGACGGAGGCGCGAGCAGCGGCCGGTTATGAGTTGGGAGCGGTGCTGGATGCGCGTGAATGCTACGACGAGGCCATGGAAGCGTTCATCGAGGCGAAAACATTGTTGCGCGGAGACGCGGTTCCCATGATGAAGACGTTCCGCGACAAGCAGGGGCACCTGAAGCAAATGCGCGGGGGAATTACGGAGAAATTACTCCGGGCGTGGGAGCGGGTGGGTCAGTCAGAGTTACAGCCGGCCCGTAACATTGCGTTGCTCTGTGGTTATCCACGATCGGGTACAACGTTGCTGGAGTATGTCATTGATTCGCATCCCGACGTGGTCTCTGCGGACGAAACGTCAGTCTTCCAGAATAAAGCTTATTTCGAAATCTCACGGAACCTTTCCGAAACCACCCCTTATACGTCCGCCCTTGAAGCCCTGTCGCCGCGAACAGTGCGGCAGATTCGAACAGAATATTTTCGAGGCATCGAATCCTTTTTGGGAGAGCCCGTCGGCAACCGGTTGCTTCTGGATAAGAATCCAGCGATGACCTTTGATATGCCCGCGATGTGTCGAGTTTTTCCAGAGAGCAGGTTTCTTGTTGCTTTGCGTGATCCTCGTGACGTGTGCCTGAGTTGTTTCATGCAGGCCTGGCCGGTGCTTCCCGATACCCTTCCCTGGCTTTCACCGGAAGGAACAGTCGATAACTATGTTGCAGTCATGGGTTTGTGGCTGGCGTTAAAACCCGCCCTTGGAAACAGGGCATTGGAAGTGCGTTACGAAGATATGGTGGAAAATCTCGAAGCCAATGCGCGGCGCACGTTGGGTTTTCTAGAGTTACCCTGGAACGAGCAGGTGTTGCGTTTCAATGAAAGTGCCCGCACCAAAGTAGTTCGGTCGCCCACTTACGTTGAAGTGGCGAAACCAGTTTACAAAACAGCCATCGGCCGTTGGAAAAATTATCAGAAACATTTCGAACCGCATTTTGAAAAGCTGGCGCCGTTTCTGAAAGCATTCGGTTACGGCATGGTCGCGTTTTTGTGCATGATCCGAAACGCAGGCATGCTGATGTTATTTTGGGCATTGATGGCATTGAGTCTCTTACGAGCGTCGGGTGCGGAACGGAACAGTCAACCAACGCCTCGGAAGTCATCGCAACCAGCGCGAAGAAGTTCGGGCGTTGTGCAAACGTTTGCCAGAAGAATAGTTGCCAGAGAGTTCCAGGCATAAAAAAACCCGGACTGTTGTCTGTCCGGGTTTGTGTTTTAACTGAACTTCGTCAGTTATTCTTTATTGCCATTTCACAGCATCGGCAACTACGACGAAACCGGTTCCAGTCCAGAACGAGAGCTTGATCGCTTCACCGGCGTTGAACGCATAAGTACCGAGAGAAACCCAGGTGCCACCATTGATCTGCTGGTTCACGCTGGCTGCGGATGAAACGCCTCCGTGCACAACCGTGTAAGGTGCGGTCGTGGAACGATTGGATCCTTGCGGATAATAGGCATAGGCAGTATGCGTGCCGCTCGGAGATCCAGTCCACACCGCTTGATCGCTCAAGGCAGAAGTAGAATGGTAGCGATAATCGGCACCATATTTGTCGGTGGAACCAGTGCTGGTGGCCCAACTCGTGGACGCTGCAAAACCGGCGTTGCTGTTATCAACAATCACGGAAGTAGTTGGCGGATTGATGATGCTCATCAAGCGTGCCCAATCCCAATATGGTCCCGGATCGTCGTGAGAGTTGCACGTCGGATCGAATGCATAGTTGGCGTTAGCCCAGTTTACCCAGGCCGCATTCCTCTTTTCATCGTGGCCGATCACGTGATTGCGATCTTTCGCTTTACCCGTAACGTCCATCAAATGGCGTTGGAGAGGTCCAGTGGCATTATACATTTCTGTCGTGTACCAGGCCGGACTGTTGCGAAATCCTTCGTGCTCGGTGCCGAACATGTAGCTGTTCCAACAACGGGCATGCCAGGCATAGACGGATTCGCGGACCTGTTGATCAATCTGGCCTGCTGGATAATCAGTGCTGGTATCCTGTTTGCCGTTGACCATGTAATTGATACTGACCGAGATATCGCAACGATTCAGGTAAGAGATACCCGAAGCATAGTAGCCTTCCATATCATGGCAGACGGCGAAGCTGTGGCCATTCCCAGAGCTATTCCACTTACTGCAGCCTGACATTGGCCGATAAATAGCCGGACCGTAATCGGTACTGGCTTGAGCGATTCCTCCTGCCAGCACGCTGGCGAGAGTGATAACGGAACTTTTCGTGTATTTCATACTTTTCGGGTTTTAACGTTTGTTATTGGGTCGCGACAAGGCGGACTCAGCGCGAAAGCTATGGCTTAGGGATAGTGAAGAGCTTACGCGGTAAGAGAATTCCTACAATCGGTCATTGTGGGTACCAGTCGATCCGAATGCCTGAGGGAAACCCGCAAAAGCTAGTCCTTTTTAACTAATAGGAATGTGTAAAGCACGTTTTGCTCCTCGGTAACGCCCGTTATTAAAACTAAAAACCCGGACAGTTGCCTGCCCGGGTTCGTGATCTTTCTGAAGCTTACTGAATTATTGCCATTTCACTGCGTCGGCGATGACGACGAAACCTGTTCCAGTCCAGAACGAGAGTTTGATGTCTTCGCCAGCATTAAATCCATAGCTGCCTAGAGAAACCCAGGTGCCACCGTTGATCTGCTGGTTTACGCTGACGGCTGATGAAACCCCTCCGTGCACAACCGTGAACGGGGCGGTGGTCGAACGATTGGAACCTTGCGGATAATAGGCGTAAGCCGTGTGAGTGCCGCTCGGCGATCCCGTCCAGACAGCCTGATCGCTCAAGGCAGCAGTGGAATGATAGCGATAATCGGCACCGTACTTATCCGTGGAACCAGTGCTGGTTGCCCAACCCGTTGACGCGCTGAAGCCCGCGTTGCCGTTATCGACAATCACGGAAGTGCCTGCTGGCGGATTGATGATGTTCATCAGCTTGGTCCAATCCCACATTGCGCCGGGGTCGGTATGGGAGTTGCAACTCGGATCGAAAGCGTAATTGGCATGCACCCAGGTAACCCACGCAGAAATTCTCTTCTGATCGTGACCAATGACGTGATTGCGATCCTTCGCTTTGCCGGCTACGTCCATCAAGTGACGTTGCAGAGGTCCAGTGGCATTGTACATCGCGTCAGTGAACCACGCCGGATTGCTGGCAAAACCTTCGTGTTCCGTGCCCCACATGTAGCTATTCCAACAACGGGCGTGCCACGCATAGAGGGATTCGCGGATCTGCTGATCAATCGAACCAGCGGCGTAATCTGTGCTCGTGTCTTGTTTGCCGTTGACCATGTAATTGATACTGACCGACACGTCGCAACGATTCAGATACGAAATCGTTGAAGCGAAGTAGCCTTCCATATCATGGCAAACAGCGAAGCTGTGGCCATTCCCGGAACTGTTGGCTTTAGTGCAGCCCGATGGCGGACGATAAACAGCCGGACCGTAGTCGGTGCTAGCCTGCGCGAGACTTCCTGCCAGCACACTGGCGAGGGTAATAACGGAACTTTTTGTGTATTTCATAACTTTCTGGGTTTGTAACAATTCTGCTATTCGGTCGCGAAGAGACGGACTCAGCCGCGAAAGCTCTAACTCAGGGATATGTGAAGAGATTACGGGGAATAAAAATCTCTACAATCGGTCATTGTGGCTAAGGCCCGCTCTAAATGCCTGCGGGAAACCACTAAATGCTAGTCCCTTTTAACTAATATGAACATGTGAAGGGGCGCATTTGCACGAAAACAGCTATTGAAAAACGAAAAGCCCGGACAGTTGCCTGTCCGGGCGTGATTTTCTAAAGACTTACTGAATTATTGCCACTTGATGGCATCAGCAACGACGACGAAGCCCGTGCCGGCCCAGCAAGAAACCTGGACATCATCACCCGCCGTGAAGGCGAAGCTTCCGAGGGAAACCCATGTGCCACCGTTGACCTGTTGATTCACGCTAACGGTCGTGGAAGCGCCACTGTGCTTCACGATGAATGGAGTGTTTGCGGAACGATTGGCACCGTCCGGGTAATAGGTATACACCGTGTGCGTGCCACTACCAGTATAGTTATAGCTGGCAGGTTCGCTGATAGGAGCCGTGCTCTTGAAGCGATAATCAGCACCGTATTTGTCCGTCGACGAAGTGCCTGTGGACCATGCCCCCGTGAACGTGGCACTCGGGTTGTCAACGATGGTAGCCGCCGGCGTTGATCCGACGATCAGGCTCATGAAGTTGGACCAGTTCCAGCTCAAACCGGGGTCGGTGTGGCTGTTACAGGTCGGATCCATAGAGTAATTGGCGTTGACCCAGTTAACCCATGCGGAGATGCGCTTCTGGTCATGGCCGATGACATGGTTACGATCTTTGGGCTTGCCATTGACAGCCAAGAGATGGCGTTGCAGACCGGCAGAAGCGTTGTACATCGCCGAGGTGTACCAGGCCGGATTGCTGGCAAAACCTTCATGTTCCGTGCCCCAGGTCCACGTATTCCAACAACGAACGTGCCAGGCATAGTTCGCTTCACGCACGGACTGCGTGATTTCGCCGGCTGGCGCATCGCTTGACGTATCTTGTTTTCCGTTCACGCCGTAGTGAATCGAAGCCGAGACACTGCAGTTATTCAGATAGGACATCGATCCGAGATAATATCCTTCCATGTCATGAATGACGCAGAAAATGTGGCCGTTACCGGATGTATACCATTTGGAACAGCCGGACATCGGCTTATAAATGGCCGGACCGTAATCTGTGCTCGCTTGGACCGCTGATGTTGCTGCCATTGCTCCGAGGACTAACGCTGATGTTTTGAATAATTTACTCATATTGGGTTTCGTAGTGTTTCTGTTGTCAGGGAGACCTCAGGGGAATGCGTTTACTTTTCCAAAAAATGGACAGATCGAACAGTCGCATGTTTGTGCGACAGGAAAAACCCCTATGCAGCTTATGAGGGAAAAAGAAAAAACCCGGACAGTTGCCTGTCCGGGTTTATGCAATTACGGAGATGGAATTATTGCCACTTGACGGCGTCGGCCATCACGAGGAAACCGGTGCCGGTCCAGCAGGAGACTTGAACGTCATCGCCAGCCGCGAAAGCATAGCTACCGAGGGAAACCCACGTTCCACCGTTGATTTGTTGGTTCACGGGAACAGTGGTCGATGCACCGCTATGATGCACGACATAAGGCGTCGTGGCAGAGCGATTGGAACCGGCCGGGAAGTAGGCATAAGCCGTGTGGGTGCCGCTGCCGGTGTAATTATACGAAGCTGGTTCGCTGACAGCGGCTGTGCTGTGATAACGATAATCGGCGCCGTACTTGTCAGTCGAAGAAGAACCCGTAGCCCATGTTCCAGTGAACGTCGCACCTGTGTTGTCCACAATGATGGAGCCCGTCGGCGGGTTCACCACTGCCATCAAAGTCGACCAACTCCAGTTCGCGCCGGGGTCAGTGTGAGTATTGCAAGTCGGGTCCATCGAGTAATTGGCATTGACCCAGTTCACCCATCCCGCATTTTTCTTTTCGTCGTGACCGATGATGTGGTTACGATCTTTGGGCTTACCAGCGACGTCCATCAAATGGCGTTGGAGCAAACCGGAAGCGTTATACATCGCGGTGGTGTACCAGGCAGGATTGCTGGCGAAACCTTCATGTTCCGTGCCGGTCGACCATGTATTCCAACAACGAACGTGCCAGGCGTAGTTCGCTTCGCGAACGGACTGGCTGATTTCGCCGGCTGGATAATCACTGGTGGTGTCTTGTTTGCCGTTGACGATGTAATGAATCGAAGCAGAAACACTGCAGCTATTCAGGTAAGAGATGGTCGAAGCATAATATCCTTCGATATCATGGCAGACTGCAAAAATATGACCATTGCCGGTCGTGTACCATTTGGAGCAGCCGGACATCGGACGATAAACAGCCGGACCGTAATCGGTGCTGGCTTGAGCAGTCGTGGCAATCGCGGCAACGCCGAGTGTGGAGTATTTAATGAGACTGAGGATTTGTTTGTTCATGTGACTATCTGGTTTCGGAGTTTTTGCAACACCTGAACAAACGAAACGGTCGTCCAATACAACAGTGGACGTTGTTTGCTTGCAGGGGTAGCAAGTTGCTTTCATGGGGAACGCCCTGTTTGTCGCATATTTATGTGACAAGTGTCAAGGAAGTAGATGAACTGTCGCGTTTTAAGGCAATTTTCAGGCTTTCCTCATGAAACAAGCGCCTTTTTTCGGTGCCCAAGTAAATTTCTAGTTTTCACGGCACAAATGCCAATCGCGTAACCGACGCCGAGCAAAGCCACATCCGTCGGACCCACCGGATAATCCCAGCGATAGGCGATCCAGAATCCAATCACTGCAGAGGCACCACCAATGGCTGACGCGATAAAGGCAAATTGACGCATATTGCGTGCAAAGGAGTGAGCAATCAGCGCGGGTATCAAGAGAAAACCAAATGCAACCAGCGGTCCGACGCTAAGCACCGCCATCGACACCGTTAACCCGATCAGCAAATACAAAAGGACGTCCCAGAAAACAACGTTTTTGCCAAGCGTAATGGCCATCGCCCGGTCGAAGGATACCAGAAGCAGTTCTTTCTGAAACAATCCAAGGACGGCGAGGACCAGTCCGAGGACAAATGCAGTCAGGGTCAGGTCGAAAGTGGAAACGGTTATGATCTCGCCTTTTAACAGGTCGAGCCACCCGACTTCGGCGTAACGATTTTTCGATAAAAGTAAAATACTGATAGCGGTGGCAACAGCGTAAGCCGTTCCCAGCCTGCCTTCCGGTGAGCCGCGGCCGCGTCGTTCCAGAAAAGCCAGAGTGAGAACCGCCGCTAGCGAAAACACGATGGAACCGGTAAATGCCAGCGCATGTTCTATGGAAGCGGCGTGTTCAGGCTGAAGGATGCCAAACCACATCGGGATCGATAAGGACACCGCCACGCCAGTGGAGGAAATCTGTGGAAGGGCAACCCCCATGAAAACCAACCGGCGCAGAACAAGAAAAACTCCTACCAGCGGGCAAGCAACACCAATGAGCACGCTAATATAAAGTGAATTACGGAGTAAAAAGTCGGGCGCGAAAATTTCACGTAATGTATCCATATCAATTCATTTCCATTTCAAAAATCTCTGCCATGCGCTCGGGCGTGAGTAACTCGGCCACAGTTCCGGTGAGCAATTTGCCCTGATGCAACCAGATGATTTGCTGCACATGTTTGCGCACCAGTGGCAAATCGTGCGTTACCAGCAGAATCGTCAACTTTCTCTCCTCGTGAATTTGTGAAATGAATTCCATCAAAGAATGAGTTGCGGCCGCATCCACACCGGCGGTCGGTTCATCGAGGACGAGTACATTGGATTTAACCGCCAGGGCTCGAGCAATGAGTACTCGTTGTTTTTGGCCTCCTGAAAGATCAGAGAATTGTTTGGTGGAAAATTTTTCTGCGTCGGTCGCTCGCAGGCATTCGTATACAAACGTGCGTTCGGCTTTGGACACGAATCGACCCGGCCCGATGCGCTGATAAACACCCATGAGGGCAACATCAAAACCAGTGAGCAAGTAAAGGGGATCAAACTGGATCGTCTGCGGCACGTAGCCAAACACGGCCGAGTCGTCATTTGATTTAGGAAAGTGAATATGTCCGGCGAGCGGTGGTTGGATGCCAAGCAGGGTTTTGAGCAGAGTTGATTTACCCGAACCGTTTGAGCCGAGGATCGCGGTAAAACTTCCCCGCGCAATCGAGAGCGAAATATTTGAGAATACCGGCACGTTGCCGTAACCGATCGCTAGATTGTCTAGCGTAATAAACGAATCGTTCATGAGAAGAGTGGGCCTGCCACGAAGGAGGAGGCGTGGCAGGCCCTTGATCAAACGGTTATGGTTGTTTTGGAGCCGCTGCGTGCAGTGTGTGAAGGATGTAATCCATCATCTCAATGTAAGTGTCAGTATTCGGGACGCCGCCAGGCATGATGGGCAACTTTACGAGGGTCGCCCCAGTCTGTTCGGCGACAAGCTTCGGAACCTTTTCCGGGAACTGCGGTTCGCGGACAACGATCGGGACATGCTCCGCCTTCATCGTGGAGATCAATTGCTGGATGTGACGCGGCGTCGGATCGACGCCCGGCTTCAATTCAATCGTATCGAAGGCTTGCATCCCAAAGCGCCGCGCGAAGTAAAGCCACTCCTCGTGATAGGAAACAAACTTCACTCCTTTCAGCGGTTTGGCCAGCGCCTGCCACTCGGTTATTTTCGCATTGAGTTTAGCCAGATAAGCATCGCGATTCTGAGTGAAGTCGGCTTGATATTCCGGCGCAGTCGCTACTAACGCGTCGTAAATATTCTGAACAATGGTTTTCGCCAGAACCGGATCCAGGTCGACGTGAGGATTGCCATAAGGATGGACATCGCCCGCAGAGTGATCCGTTGATTTGGGAACTCCCAGTGGAGTGATTCCTTTGGAACAATCTACGTAACCGGCTGACCCGTATTGGATGTGAGGATTTTTGCTGGCCTCAAGCAACGCCGGTAGAAACGCGTGCTCCAAGCCAAATCCTACCAATACCATCAGGTCAGCCTTGTTCATCCTTGGCACAAAACTCGGTTTCATCGGCACGCCATGCGTGTCTTCTATGCCGGTGGCCAGGCTAAACACTTCGACGTGATCACCGCCGATATTGCGGGTGAAATCAGCGAGATCAGTGAGTGTGGTGATGACGCGAACCTTTTTCGCCGCGTGGGCAGGCCACGCAATGAACGCGCTGACAATAATCAGCGCCAACGACAGGAAACGAACTTGTTTCAATTTCATATTAATTTTCCTTTCAGGTCTTAGCGTTGTTGCCATCCGTGTGCGTGCGAACCGATAATCCATGCCCATTGCAGGTAGATGGCATCGTCATTACGCAAGCCCGAGGCTGCATTGTGGTCGGTATGGGTGTATTGCAACCGGAGCTGGTTCCAATGAGTCATCGCCAAGGTCAAATAAGGCGAATAGGCCATCGAGACATCGCGATTGTTCAGTGGACTCTGCATCCAATCGAAGAGGAATCCCGCGCTCCATTTACGGTTCCATTTGTAAGTGACATAGGAATACAGACCGAAGCTGCCGACGCTCTTCATGAACTCGTCCCCGTTCAACGCTGGAGAAGCGGATGCGAGTGAACCATCCGGGTCGAATAGGTTGCGCCCGTTGCTGTAAAGAAGTTCCGTCCCCCAGTCCAGCCTCTGGAACTGATTGTTTTGCAGCGGCACGTAGCTCAATTTGAGGTCAAGGCCAGCCACCCGTCGTTCGTGCTCGGTCAATGTGCTGCCGCTCGGCAACGCGATAACTCCGCCGCGATCTTCGGTGCTGGGATTGATGAGGCCGGAAACTCCGGTGTCCAGCTGCACGTTCGGTGTTAGATCAAAGTAGGTCGATAGACGGCCAAAATAGTTGAATCCACCCAAATGCCGGAAAGTGCCCGGATTGGGCAGCGGACTATCCCCGCCGAAGCCATTCCCGAAACCAGCCGTAAGGCTCACGTAATGCGGCGCCGGCAACAGCCAATTCAACTGCGCACCATCCGTCCTGGATTCACCGCCGATATAATTATCCAGGACCAAAGGACGATTCACGAAAGGCAATTCGTGATCGTGAATGTAGGATAGTTTGCCGAACTCGCCGAAGAAACGTCCGGCTTTCAATTCGAGATTCCACGGGAGGGACGTGCTCTGAAGCGCGGCTTCTTCAATGCCGAAGGCGGCCTCACCTGTGGCCGAGTCTGCCGAGGCATTGGCAACCACGTACGCCTTGGCAAACGGATCGACGGCTCCGGCAATGTTCAGCTCTACGGAGCGTTGATTCACATCAAACCCGCCCGGACGCTCGCTGCCCGTCGCTTCGGAACCCCTGCTTCGATACGAAAACAGGGTTTCTCCAACCAATCCGATCGCTGGATTGAACTCGCTCAACCGTGTCTTCTTCTGCGCTTCAACGACTGAGTCAACCTTTTGGTTTAGGTCGTCCAGTTGATCAGCTGTCGCCACCCCCGCCCCGTTGGTCGACGCATTTGTGGGCATCGTCCCCACCTGTTTCTTCAACGTCTCGATTTGCGCCTGCTGATCACGCAACATCTTCTCGAAGCTCTCGCGCATCTCGCGCTGCTGTTTATCGAAGTTTTCCTGCAACTGCTTTAACTGCTTACTGAACTTGTCACTATCATTTGTCTCCTGAGCTTGAAGCATCATCGCACTCAAGCAAAGGGCAGAAGACCACCCTATTATTTTTCTAAATGTCATAATTTTTCCACAATGGACACACCACCTCACACGAGGCATGCGTCCGTTACTTTTTAAACGGATTAACGAACGAACAAAGGGATGGAGAATCAGGAAACAGGCGGGGCGCGTCCTGGAGAAAGGCGAATATCTACGGAAGGGAAAGTGGGTTCCTTTGAAATTTGTTCTACAATTGATTCCGACGAAACGAAACTAACCTCCGTTGCATTCTGCAATAAATGAACCTGGCCATGGGATAATAAAGTGACAGCACATTCATGTGAAGCGTCTCCCGCGCTCTTATGAATTTCGGAGTGCAGGACAGGACTTGTCGCAAGGATTTGGACAAAGGAGAAAAGGCACAGCAACAGGAGCGAAAGCGCTTTTTTAAAGTGTGGCTGAATCGATTGGTTAATCGGTCTTTTCACTCGCACAGTTGTAATGAAAACGAAATAAGAGGGCGACGCAAGTTATTTGATTACCACCCAAGAAAGGTCGTTCCATGGTCACGCTTGCTTTTTTTGAGCTCGAACTTCTTGTTCGAAAAATAGATCCATGCCGCAATGCAACCGTTGAATGAGCCTCCGAAAAATAACGCCATAAAGGTCCCGAAATCAGACGGAATGATCGGGCGTTTGGACGAAATAGCACTTCCTTGTGTCGGTTGAGTTTGGCTAGCCAGCGGTTTCTCCCGTTCGGTTCGTTTTATTTCCACCCGGGCCGCAGCCCCAAATAAAAACAAGCTGAAACAGGCAAAGAAGATGATGAAGAAATTGATCCAGCGGTTGCTTCGAAATACCTTTTTGGGAGGCGACATCCCGTCTCCTGACCTTAGCGGATTAGATTTCATTTTTTCAAACACGGAACATCGATTTCTCTGTTTCGTTTATGGTTGGAAGCCTGCATTCAGCCTGTAAAAACGTTGCGGTGACGCGTTCTTTGGCTGGCTGTCGCGCACGATAATCAATTGGGTCGCCGGACTGTTGCTTGCCGCGCTAAAAGTGTTCGTCAGATTTGGCCATTGGTTTGGAAGTCCGAGGGCGTTCGTCGCGACTGCGCTCAATAGAAGATCAGTTGCATTTGTCGCCTTCACATATTGCAAGGCGCCGTATTGGATACTGTTCGTGACAATAAAAGTGCAGACGGGAAGGTTCGTTCGCAGCGCCACCTTTGGATCCAAACCAAACCCGTATTCGAAGATATTCATGATGCCATCGCCGTCTGGATCGGCGTTCGGTCGCACGATGGTTCGCGGCATTCGGAAGATCCAGTTGGTCTCCTGCCACACTTCAAACGGCCTCATGGGAAGGACGTGGAAAACGAAAGTGCTTTCTGGGCTGTAGATGTTGGTCGTGTCCCCAACCCGTTGTCCGGAGACCTGAAAGGTCACGTAATAGACGCCGCTTGTCGTAAACCCCCAGTTGAAATGTTCATGGCTGCCGATCAAAGGCTGTGTGCTGTCGTTGGTGGAAATACCGTCGCGAGTATTCATTTTGATGTTGAAGTCGCCGAAGGCATTCGCTTGCCAGCAAAAGAAATGGCCAGGGCCGTCCACCGCCTTCAATTGGATTGTCAGTGGGCCATTAAAGATACCATTGCCAATTCCTTCAGCCGAGTAGCCGAGATAGAGCAAGGTGGGGTCTTGCGACTGCGGAAGAATCCAAAGCGGGTCCCCCGTATTTCCAAAAGGTGGAAAATCTGCGTCGAGAATGTATTTCGCCGATTCTTTGACGAGCAGGACAACTTGATTGGTGTCGTAGTTGATTTTGTTCTCTTCGTCTCGCGCTACAAGAGAGAGTAAATTTGAGGAACCTGGATTATAAAGAATGCGCAAGTCAGTGTGCTGATGATCGATGGTGGCATAACTGGGCTGGGCTATCGCGCAGAGCGGCGCGACGAGCGCAATGAGCAGCAGAATAAGATTTGTTTTCATACTTACTTTTTCAAAAAAAGCGGTCACCGACGAAAGGTCTGCATCGGCGACCGCCGGATTGCGTTTTCGAAACCTATTCCAAACGCAAAAGTCAAAAAGGAGGTGGCGTTTGGGAACACCACCTCCCCGGTGCATCAGTTTCCTTGCAGGAGGAACAGCCCACCTTCATTCGTGCCGAGGAATAGGCCCCCGCCGAAATTCTGTTCTTGCAGCACGGCTCCGAAGATCGACGTCACCTTGTTTGTGTTATCCGGATGCCGGAATGTTCCCGTCAACAGGCCCGTTTTGAGGGTGATAGCCAGCTTTACGAGCTGATTGGTCGGCGTGACGGTGATCAAGTTATTGGTTGCCCACATCAGGTTTCGTGTGAGCGCGATTGATAAATCGCCGTTGGTCAGGATTGAGGTGCCGTTGGTGATCGCCAAGGCGCGCGTGCCGACAAGCGGCGCATGATATACCGACCCGATCACATCTATCTGATTGCTGAAACCACTCGCATAAAGCGAATTGCTCAAACCAGTTTTGATCCAGCTCACCGGTCCGGTGGGCGAGAGGTTCGTAGTTGCGAGATTGGTAAACGTGAGCCATCCCAGCATCGAACCTTTGTAGTTCACGTTGGTCTTTACTCCGACGACGTCTTTGCCGTTGTAGAGTTGTTGATAGAAAGGCCACTCTCCGTCCTTCGAAACGGCAATGGATTGGTTCAACGGCTGCCCGTCCGCTGCCGTCCCCACCATGGTAATAAGTCCGTTGGTGTTGACGGTCACTGAGCCATAGCCGTAACCGGTCGGTCCTTCCACTGAATTCGTGAATCCCGGAATCAACATCGTGTAAGTGCCTGCGTAAGCGGTCGCGTTGTTGAATGGACCAAATGTGGTTCGATTGGCTTTTAATTCCGCATTCCAGTCATCCGCCGCAATCGTACCGGTAACTTGATCGGCACCGTCGGCGAAGTTAAGCGCGAGCGTGATCGTTAGCGTACTCTTGCCGAAGATGGCGCGCGAAAAGGTTTTCGTGAACGTGCCATCCAGGTTGAACTTCCCGCTCAAGCTGACCGTGTCCCCATTCAATACGACCTTGCCGCTGAAGTTAAAGTTTGTCGCCAGCAGGATTGAGAAGAAACCGGCGCTCTGATGCGTGATTCCAATCGTTTCATTGGTTTGATAAAACAGGCCGTTGTAGGTGCCCGCAGCAGGAATGAACGGATTGGGAATGAAGTTAGCCGTCAACACCATGTTGGATTGCATGATAAACGGCAGCATCGCATTGCTGCTGCTGACGCTGCCCGTCCAATTCGAGAAAACCTGGTTCGGCCCTGGAATCGCTGTCACCTGGTAAGGACGACCAACGAGCAGCGACGCTCCATCTACCGGTGTGCCCAGAACCAGGTTTGTCTTACCTGCTACACTACCCATTCCATTCGTCGTGATGGTGAGCAACTCATTGACCTGGAGGAAGAACATCCGTTTTACCAGGAGCGATTCATTGCCGGCTTTGTCGATGCTCTTCACGGTCACGGTATTCGTTCCCGGTTCAAGATTGAGTATTGTCGACCAATTCACGAGCGTGGCATTGCTGCTCAAACCGATTGACTCAAACGCACTATTATTGAGTGACACCATCACCTTCGTGACGCGCACATTATCCTTGGCAACACCGCTCAGGGTGGTAGCCCACGGGTTATTCGTGCTGTTGTCCAAAGGCGTCGTAATGACGATGGTCGGTTTGGTGATATCTGCCGCCGCGACGACGAACGTGTAAGCAACCGGGCCGCTGTCCACGAAAGTATTCGTCCCATCGTTTAAGGTTCCCGTGGCACGAAAGCTTGCGTAGTAGGTGCCCGGAGCGGAGAAGGCCCAGTTGAAATCTGTATGCCCTTCTGCCGGAACATCAGCGTAGTCATTCGCATCGATGCCGTCGGCGCTATTGAACTTCACGTGTGGCGCTCCAAAACCATCGACGCTATACATCGCAAGATTTCCGGGCCCGCTGACGCTCACGAGAGAGGCTCTCACGGTGTCATCAACAAAAATGCCGGGGGCGATTTCTTCAGATGCAATGCCACCAAAGAGGATTTCCCCGTCCTGAACCTGGGGCACAATCCAGGTCGCGCTTCCCGCCGTTCCGAGGAAACTGAAAGCCGGGCTTGTTGGAATGGTGGTTTGCGCACGATTGGTCACCGCCAAAATCACCCTGTTAGCCTCGTATTCCACGTCATGTGTGTGATCGTGGACGCCCACATGCAATCCGTTGTCTTCGAAGGCCAGGTCAAGAACGTCGATGTGGAACTTGCTGAAGGTTGTCCTGGCAATGACCTGGAACCGGTAGGCTACCGGGCCGCTGTCTACGACAGTATTCGTGCCGCCATTCAGGGTCGCCGCTGCTCGGAGCGAAACGGTGTAAAATCCCGGGGCAGAAAAGGCGAAATTATAATCGGTATGGCCACCCGCCGGGACAGTGACGAAATCGTTCGTGTCGATTCCATCTCGAGTATTGAACCGTGCCGTCGGAGTTCCAAAACCGTCGACACTATACATAGCAAACTTCCCTGGGCCGCTGACACTGACGAGCGATAGCCTCATCGTGTCATCAACAAATAATCCTTCGGGCACTTCCTCCGCCGCGACGCCGAGGAAGAGTAGTTCTGGATCTTGCACCTGCGGCAGAATCCAAACCGTGCTCCCCGTCGCGCCAAGGATATTCGTGAAAGCGGGCGAGCTACTCGTTACCGTCGTTTGCGCAGGTGCATCTACTACGTAAGTCGCCGTCGCCGGGGTGAATTCAAAATCGTGCGTATGGTCGTGGACATGCAGGTTCCAGGCGCCATTTTCATACGCGAGCCCAATGTCTGCATGGATTGCGTTCAGCGCTTTCGGAAGAAAGTTCGCTGTGAGAACCATGCCGGGTGCCATAAGGAAGTTGAGGGCCGGGCTCGAACTAGTCACGCTCCCGGTCCATCCTGTGAAGACTTGGCCAGAAGGTGGAACTGCGGTGATTCTATAACCCCGTCCGACCAAGATCGACGCACCGTTGGTTGGTGTGCCGAGCAAGCTTGCCGTGGCAACCACGCCGCCAAAGCCATTGGTGCTGATCGTGATCGTCTCTATGACCGGATAAAAGAACGTGCGATTCATCACCAGAGATTGGTTTCCCGCTTTATCGAAGGCTTTGACGGCGACGGTATTCGTGCCGGGTGTTAAGGTCAGATTGGTTGACCAATTAACAACGGTCGTATTGCTCGCCAACAAAACTTCTCCATAACCGGCGTTGTTCAGAGAAACAAACACTTTGGTCACGCGAACAGCGTCAGTCACTACACCAATTAACGGCGTGGTTGCCGGGTTGTTAGTGCTGCCGGCCAACGGTGAAATAATGGAGACAACCGGCTTTGTTACGTCCGGCGCGGCGACAACGAACGTGTAGGCAACCGGGCCGCTGTCTACGAAAGTATTCGTTCCATCGTCCAAAGTTCCTGTAGCACGAAAACTCACGTGATAGGTGCCTGGGGCGGAGAAGGCCCAGCTGAAGTCTGTATGTCCGCCGGCGGGAACATCGGCGTAGTCACTCGAATCAATGCCGTCGGCACTGTTGAACTTAGCGTGAGGCACGCCAAACCCATCCACGCTGTACATCGCAAGGTTTCCCGGCCCGCTCACGCTGACAAGAGAAGCCCTCACCGTATTATCGACAAAAATGCCGGGTTCGATCTCTTCGGATGCAATGCCGCCGAATAGGATTTCCGGATCCTGCACCGGAGGAATAATCCAGGTCGTGTTTCCTGCGACTCCGAGAAAACCAAAAGCAGGGCTGGTTGGGATCGTGGTTTGCGCGCGATTCGTTACAGCCAAAATCACCGTGTTAGCCTCATATTCCACGTCGTGCGTGTGATCATGGACGCCCACATGCAACCCGCCGTCTTCGTAAGCCAGATCAAGAATGTCGATGTGGAATTTGCTGAGGGTTGTTACTGCCTGAGTTGTCATCACGCTTCCGAGCGCGATAACCATAGCCAGCAGGGCTTTCTTTTTTAAGGACGAGAGTACGGAACGAATTTTCATATAACGTTAAGAGATCAAAGTTTGAGTGTCTATCGATTGCCGCCGGACATCGGCGGGCTTTTGTTATTGGGGAGGCATCGCGAAGTTGGTTCCTATGTTGATCAACTGTTCCAGATCCAATGCTTTGAGTGCTTTCACATGCCCGTCCGCGTAGAGGTAATTTGCGTAGCCCAGGTGCCGGTCGGGTTGGATATCGTACAAGACGGCATTCCAACTGGCCCAGCCGCGTGAATGAGTATGATCACTCGATATTCCCATCGGTTTATCCGTGGCAATTTCGAAGACGGTCATCGTGTCTGACGGAGCTTTCAGGCGGTCGAGGTTTCGGAACGATTCGAGCAATCTTCCGAAGGGGTCCGTCTTGTTCACCGACGTATACTCATTCAAGATATAGCTGGTACAGGCGTTGGTCAGGCGCTCTTCCGCATGGGGATCAGCGAGGCAAGTCCTTACCTTGTCCACATTGGCGATGTAAGGTTTCACAGTATAGACCCACGAAAAGTTCGTGGGCATATCGTGTGTCGTTGCTGGCAGCCAACCGTCGTTGTCATGCGCATACATCGTCATTGCCAACCCCAACTGTCGAAGGTTCGACAGACAAGCCGCCTGTTTCCCCCTGGCTTTCGCCCTTCCGAGGGCAGGTAAGAGTAACCCCGCCAGAATCGCTATAATCGCTATTACCACGAGTAACTCGATCAGAGTAAACGCATGGCGCAAGCGCAGTGCCTTGCACGTAATCATTGGATATGTCCCTGCTTTCGAAAGCGCATAAGAGAACGCCTTCAGGCAACAGGGGAGCCGAATACAGATTGAGAGTAGTCCTCGGTAAGTGGGAGTAGCCTAAACGATAAAACTAATCGTTACACTTCTTCCACGGAAGAGGCCGGATGAACTTACGAGAGAGCAGGGGGACCGCGATCGGGCTGGAGCCGATACTCAACGCTAACAACGTCGGGCGTGGCAGGTAGTGAAGTTTGAGTAACTGAAAGTGTAGGAACCGACAAGCCGACTTCGGTAGAGGTAGTATCGACCTGGCCCAGGGAGACAAGAGTAACTGCGCAATGATGGTCAAGCCGGCCGGCGTCCGAATGGAAGTGTTGATGCAACCCCGGCGATCCCGCCATCATTTGGACAAAGACAAACAGCGTCAGCGAAAAAATAGACGCGAGGCTTTTGAATGTCCTGGGAGCTTGCAAGCAAGGATATAGAAACAAGGTTATACTATCTATGCAAGGATTTTGTTGCGTAGTGAGTGTGCGTTGACACGCCCAGTCAGTAAAATAGCTCGTTAATTCTTTTTCCCCGCGTCGTTGATTTTCTTCAGATACTTCTCTGTGTTTTTCTTGAAATCACTCAGGCAGTCTTTGCAGCAAAGTTTGATTTCCTGCCCTTTATGCGTGAACACATAAGACTTCCCGTGCTTGCCTAATTTGTCATCCGACACGAGGCACGTATTCAGAGGGTAAGGCTTCGGCCTTTTTGCGGTGGAGCGTGTTTCGGCGGCCTGTTTGTCCTCTTTGTTCTGTTTTTCGCCATCGTGAGCCTGCACCAAGGTGATCGGTGTAACTGCGAGCATTGCAGTTACGATAACTATGACCGTCCTCATTTTTTTCATTTGCTTGCCTTTGATATGTTTGCGGTTTCTCCCGGGTGTATCCGAACGAGATCGTTGATCCGTTGTTGTACTTGTTCTGGTGAATGAGAAGCAGCTTTCCATCGTTGCATGTGAGCCAGCGCCTGCTTGAAATTTCCCTGTTGTTCTTCGAGCAATGCCAATTGGGTGAGGATTTGAATCAGCAAAAAACTGTCCGGGTTTTCTTTGGTCGATTCTTGTTCTTCCCAATAGCGCAACGCCAATGTCCAAAGGTTACGAGCCCGTTGAGGGTCTTGGTGATTTTCCTCGGCGACCCGACCCAACTCGAAAAGAATGGCATAGCTCTTTGGGTTTGCCTTCAGACCGTCGCGAAGGAAGGCCTCAGCTTCGGCGGTTTTGCCCATGCGCTGCCGCAGCCAATAGGCCGTCACAAGGTAAGTTTCAATTTTCTCCGGGTCCATTTCCGCCGAAAGCTGCATCCATGGCAGGATCTCGCGCACTTCGGAACTGTCGCTCAATTCGCCAGGTGCGTGGGTTTCAGGCGTCGAGCCGCCTTGATCAAGATGGGTGTGATACGACGGAAAAAAGCGTCGCCCGAAACCGTCGATCCAATCACGCGGTTTTCCCAGGAAACCCCTTTCGTTACCGTGGTTCTTTCCTTCGAGTGCGCCGGCGTCTTCTGCCAGATGCGGCGTCTGGAACGCCTCCCGGTTATCGTAAATGCTGGGATAAAAGCCGCTGTGAAAATAGGCGTCCGCTTTCACGAAGAAGTGATTGGCAAACACCTTCCGCGCATCGCCCATGAGCAGTCCCAACGGGCCGCCGGCGCGCCCCCGGTTTCCCTCCCATGACGCGAACCATCGCTCGATGGAAGTGCTAAAGGAAAAAGCACCGACCAGCAACAAAAGCAAAAGTAAACTTTCAACGAACGAATGAGCACGACGGAAATTCATTACTGACTCCTTTTCTCGGATGAAACATCCTCTTCAAATTTGAAATGCAACGGTTGCGCCGATCTCGTTATCCCCGCATTCTTTTGCAGAGCGGCGACGCGTGTCGTCAGATTTTTGATGAGCTGCAGATATTCCGGAAAAGTTTTAGAAGGTTCAACGGTCTCGGTGTGTTGCGGGCTTTCTTTTGCCAACGCGACGAGATAAATCCTGACTTTGGAAAGGAGGGCCGCATCCTCCGCTGATAAATTTGAGGCTTTGCTTAATTTTTGAAACGCCAGTCGCCAATAGTATTGCGCCTGGCCGGAATTGTGAAATTGCCTGAATTGCAAATGCCCCAGCTCAAACCACAGGACGCAATTGCCTGGATTGGCCTGCAAACCTTCGCGCAGAAACCGTTCCGCTTCGCGCGGTTGCCGCAATCCCTTTGTCAGGACGAACGCTGCCAGAGTATAACTGTCAATATGCGATGGATCTGCCTCCACGGCCAGGCGGAGCCAGGGAAGTAACTGCCGAATTTCTCCCGGGTCTTCGCGTTCGTCCAGATGGATGTGTATGCGCGATCGAAATGTGAAACCGAAGCGCGCGATCCAATTATCGGCCGCTATGGCGGTCACAGCGGGATCATCGTAAATACTCGCTCGTCTGCCACCCACAAAATAATCGTCGGCTTTTTGGTAAAAATACTCCGCGAGGAGCGTTCTATACTCACCCATTGCCCCACAGTTCTTGTTTTCA
>JAQGOU010000242.1 GCA_028293445.1 Verrucomicrobiales bacterium
GTCCGAGCATGGGCGCATGGCTCAGCTACGGGCTCGGCAGCGATAATCAAAACCTTCCATCATTTGTGGTGCTGATCACGCCGGGTAAAGTTGATCAACCGCTTTACTCAAGGCTTTGGGGCAGCGGCTTTTTGCCATCGCGCCATCAAGGCGTGCAATTTCGTTCCGGAAAAGATCCGGTCCTCTATCTCAGTAATCCCGACGGCGTGACGCGTGACGGGCGCAAACGTGCGCTCGACCGTTTGCGCGAATTGCACGAGTTTGAACAACAAACGCAGCGTGACAGCGAAATCAATACCCGCATCGCGCAATACGAGATGGCATTTCGAATGCAGACGTCGGTGCCGGAAGTCGTGGACGTCACAAAGGAACCCGATCACATCTTTGACCTTTATGGGCCGGACGCGCGCAAGCCCGGGACCTTCGCCGCCAATTGTCTGTTGGCCCGGCGGCTTGCAGAGAGCGGCGTGAAGTTCATTCAACTTTATCATCAAGGCTGGGATCATCATGGAAATATTCCGGGCGGAATGCGCACGCAATGCCGCGAGACGGATCAGCCGGCAGCGGCGCTGATCCAGGATCTTAAGCAACGAGGGATGCTCGACGATACCCTGGTTGTCTGGGGTGGAGAATTCGGGCGGACGAACTATTCGCAAGGCAAACTCACCGCGACAGATTACGGACGCGACCATCATCCGCGTTGTTTTACAATCTGGATGGCGGGTGCGGGTGTTAAGCCCGGAACCGTTTACGGCGAGACGGACGAATTTGGTTACAACGTGGTGAAGGATGGCGTTCACGTGCATGACTTACACGCGACGATGCTGCATCTGCTCGGCATCGATCACGAACGGCTCATCTACAAATATCAAGGCCGCGATTTCCGCCTGACCGATGTGCATGGCCAAGTAGTGCGAGGTGTTTTGACTTAGTCAGTGTCCGCAAACGAAGGTGTAATCGCCGGAGCCAACCGCAAAGACTGAAGTATCTCCTTCGCTCCGCAGAAACTTTACACCCGCAGACTCTTTCGCGGGCTTACCGCTTTCCGTGACGTTGGAGTTCTTCGTCGGAAGATGAACCGTCGCCGTCACATTCGGTGGCACGGTGACATGTAGAGTAAAATGTTTCTCGTCGTTCTCCCAGTTACTTACAATCTTCCCTCGCACCGAGTTGTAATTCGCCTTTACCCATTTCAAATCCCCGACAGGCCTTGGCCGAATTTCAATCTTATCGAAACCTGCCGCATCACTTGCGGGATTGATGCCGGCCAGAACTTTGTAAAACCATTCACTTACCGAACCGAACATCGGATGGTTGTGAGAGTAAGTATTGTCGCTGAACTCCCAATGTTCCCACAGCGTCGTCGCGCCGTTTTCGAGCATGTGGCCCCAGCCGGGAAATGTTTTCTGATTCACAATATTATAGGCAACGTCGCCACGTCCGGCATCCGCCAAAGCGTGTAGCATATACTTCGTTCCAAAGATCCCGGTGCTCAGGTGGCCCTTTTGATTCGCAGTAATATCGTTCACGAGGAAATCGAGAGCTGTTTGTTTTTGTGCGGTCGGCACCAAATCCATGTAGAGCGGAAAGGCCTGGCAACATTGCGTGCCGATATCGTATTGGCCGGTGCTCGTGTTGAGAAACGTTTGATTGAAGGCCACTTTGATTTTCTCACCGAGCGCTGCCGCTTCGTTTGCATCCTTCTCCTTCGCGAGTAAACGTGCGATTTTTTCGAACAATTTCACGTTGAAGAAATAGAATGCTGTTCCCGTTAGTGCGGGTCGCTTTGGGACCAGGCTCTCATGATCACTGATCCCATTCTCCAGGATAAAATCCTTCGCTTTGGAATTCAGCAGCATTATCCAGCGTTTCGTGTTTTCGTACTGTTCCTCCAGAATTCTCTTATCGCCGTAGTATTGATAGAGCTGCCATTGCAATAGGGGCTGAGCCGTTCCCCATCCAATCGGTCCACTCTGTTCGCCCAATCCAAAATCGGAAATGCCGACGAACGGCGCAGTTTCAGTAAAGCCGCCGTTGGGGCGTACTGCGTCCGTAAAATCGTTAATGGCTTTCGCGTAGAAGCGCGCCATATCAAAATTGAACATTGCCATCTCGCTGTCAGCGACGAGGTCGCCGCCGTAGCCGAATTTCTCGCGATGCGGACAATCCGATTGCACGCTGAAGAGATTGCTCAACTCCGCCCACAGCGCCATCTGCTGAATGCGATTGAACATTTCATTTGAGCAGGAAAATTCACCCGCTGGCGCCACGTCGGAATTTAGCAATAAACCTTCGAGCGCATTCAACTCCGGCTTTCCGGGGAACCCAGTCACTTCAACATAACGAAATCCATGGAAGGTAAAGTGCGGTGTGAATACTTCTTCTTTGCCATCGCCCCTCAAAATACATTCGTCCAGTTGAAACGCGGTCTTCGGCATTCCCACTCCGTCATAAACATAATCTTTGCCGCCGCTCTTAATCTGGCCGGTCACCGACGTCATGCCGTTGAGCGTTCCGTCTGGATAAAGCAATTCTCCGTAACGCAATCGCACCTTCGTCCCCGCGGATCCTTTGACTCGCAATCGCGCCCAGCCGGCGAAGTTTTGTCCCACGTCAAAGATGTAAACGCCCGGCTTCGGTTCTGTGAGTTTGGCCGCTTTCAAGGTGCGCGTGACGCGAATCGGTGGAGCGTCCTGCGCACGCAGTTCTCCCAACTGCTTCTCCGCGAGGATAGCCTGCTGCCACTTCGCATCATTAAAGCCAGGCCCATCCCACCCTGTCTGCTCTTTCCGCGCATCGTAAACTTCCCCAAGATAAACACTGTTCCGCAGAACCGGACCATCGTTCACCCGCCAGGTCTCATCGGTAACAACGGTCTGGGAAGTGCCATCTTCAAAATCAATCGCGAGTTGCAGAATGAGACGCGGCTCGCCAATCGTGAGATGATCGCGCGGATTAATCTTTCCCCACATGCGTAACGGAAGCGGATTATACCATCCGTTCCCGAGCATCACGCCCAAGGCGTTTTCGCCTTTTTGTAAGAGATCAGTTACATCGTAGGTCGAATAGAGAGTGCGCTTTGAATAGCTTGTCCATCCCGGATCAAGCACCTGATCGCCGACCCGCTTACCGTTAAGATGCAATTCGTAGTAGCCAAGGCCGCTCACATAAACCCGGGCGCGTGAAATCTTTTTTGCAACCGAGAATTCT
>JAQGOU010000314.1 GCA_028293445.1 Verrucomicrobiales bacterium
TGGAGCTGCGTCTCCTTCGTGAAGTGTGGCTGCAGGTGTCGAAAGAATGGTGGCGGCGAGTGCCGTTAGAACTGTACACCAGGTGATGGTTTTTAGTTTCATTGAGACAAACAGGTGAATTGGTTCACCAGTATCATACTTAACTACGACAAGGAGTAATACCCTATTTTTAGGGTATAGAAGCGCGGTCATTCCTCCGTTATAAATAAATCATTCCCCCATCTATAAATAAAACCACCGCGGCCGCGCGGCATTTCGCGGCAAGATAACCCAGTCCATCAAATGAAAAAAACACTAGCTCTAGCATTAGCCGCATTGGCTTCGCTCGTAGTCACGACAGCAACTTACGCCGGGTCTACGGGATTCCTGAGAGTCCACATGGTCCCCACCTCCAACCCAGGCCGTCCGCAGGGCTCGCGGGCTGACTGTTGGATAATCGAACTTCCTGACAATACCAGAATGGTCGTCGATATCGGCGATAATGGCTATTACTCAGCCGTGACCAGCAGGCTTACCGCGTTGGGGATTTCCCAGGTCAAATACCTGGTGGGCACCCATGATCACGTTGATCATATTGGCGATATGAATGCGTTCGTGAGCAATGGATGGGTCAACAACACTACGATGTACTTTCCCAAAGGTACTATCAATACGCAAGGGCCCTACTACAGCGCCTTGATCACCGCTTTGAACAACAAAGGCATGTCGATGACGAAGCTTAAAGCCGGCGACTATATCGTCAACACAACCTATAGCGGCAAGACGTTTAAAATCCGCTGCCTCAGCCCGGAGAATTCCAAAGTAGATGGTGGCGCTGATGATTGGGGTTCCGAAAACGAGGCTTCATTGGTCCTCAAAATCACCTACGGTGCCAAGTCGATTCTGATGCAGGGGGATGCCTACGGAAATGTTGAAGATAGTATTCTTGCCGGCCCTTATGGGAGCGAAATCAACCTTTGCCAGGTTATCAAGGCCGGACACCATGGTGTGAACGCCAATGGCGCTATTTCTTGCCGGGAAGCATACCTGGATGCCGCTGGGTGTAACAAAGCGCTGATCAGCAATGGCGATTTGGCGATTGACGCCACCATCAAAGCCAGACTGCAGGCGAGAAACATTCATTACTTCTCTACCGGTTTCGGCGATGGCTATTGCTACCTCGAGACCGATGGCTCGTCCAATTGGGTGGAAAGCGAAGCTCCGCAATGGCCTTAATTAAGCCATCGTAGCGAGTAATTAAATCGTAACCTCGGGGCCGCGTCGAAAACAACGATGTCGGCCCCGAATCGTTTCTGCGTTCAGAGGCCTTTTTAGCTTCATTCGGCGACCAGGGAATTGTTTCTTTGTCTGATGGATAGAGCATCGCTGGGTAACACCCTATTTTGAGGGTATATGCGCACCGCCATTCCTGTGTCATAAATCATGTCCTTCCCCCCGTTGTTACAAATAAGCCACCGCGGATGCGGCGGCTTGGCGAGACTCAATCCATAAATCCATAATATGAAAAAAGCACTTAGTCTTCTATTGACCACGGCATGCTTGCTGGTGGCCACGTCGTCTGTTCACGCCGCCACCGGATTCCTGAAAATACATATGATCACCTTCGGGGAGGGGCGAGCTGACTGCTTCCTGATTGAGCTCCCGGACAATACCAAGATGGTCGTTGATATTCCCGAGGACTATTCCCCGACGCTGATTAATAAGCTGAACGCGCTGGGGTTTGGCGGCGGCATCAAATATTTGGCGGGCACGCATGAACACGTGGATCACATTGGCGGGATCAGTGTGTTCATTAACAGCGGCTTCAACATCAACAACACGCAAATCTATTATCCTAAAGGAGCCATCAACGCCAACAGCTCGTACTACAATAACATGGTGAGCGCCTGCAACAGCCACGGGCTGACCATCAAGAAACTCGTAGCCGGGGACTATATCATCAACACCACCTTCAACGGCCTGGCGTTTAAAATTCGTTGCCTCAGCCCGGAGAATTACAAAGTAGATGGTGGCAGCGATGATTGGGGTGCTCCGAATGAAGCCTCTTTGGTTCTTAAAATTACCTATGGCGCCAAATCGATTTTGATGCAGGGCGATACCTATGGCTTTAATGAAGCAGCTATCCTGGCGGGACCCTATGCCGGCGAAATCAGCAGTTGCCAGGTGCTTAAAGTCGGACACCACGGACTGAGCGCCCCCGGCGGCGTCATTTCTTGCAGTGAAGCTTACCTCGATGCGGCGGGCGTCAATAAAGCGTTTGTCACCGACGGCAATGTTCAGGCCATTTATCCCACCATCGTCTCCCGACTGCAGGCGAGAAATATTCATTATTGGTCTTCCGGCGCTGGTGATGGCTATGCCTGGCTCAGGACGGATGGCGCTTCGAACTGGGAAGAAGGCGAAGCTCCCCAATGGCCTTAACGCGTAACGCCCTATTTTTAGGGTATAGAAGCGTGGTCGCTTCTCCGTTATAAATAAATCATTCCCCCGTCATGAACAAACCGCGGCCGTGCGGCATTTCGCGGCCACATAATCCAAAATCCTTAAAATGAAAAAAGCACTTAGTCTTCTGTTGACCACGGCATGCTTGCTGGTGGCCACACCGTCTGTTCACGCCGCGACGGGGTTCCTGAAAATACATATGATCTCCGCCGGGGATGCGCGGTCTGATTGTTTCCTGATTGAGCTCCCGGATAATACCAAGATGGTCGTCGATGTTGCCGATGGCGATTCGACCACCCTGATTAACAAACTGAACGCCCTCGGGTTTGGCGGCGGCATCAAATATCTGTGCGGCACGCATGAGCACGTGGATCACATTGGCGGCATGGATGAATTCCTCAACAGCGGATTCAACATCAACAACACGCAAATCTATTATCCTAAAGGCGCGATCAATGCCGACGGGGCTCACTACCTTAATCTGGCGGCTGCTTGCAACCGCCGCGGTCTGGCCATCAAGAAACTCATCGCCGGGGATTATATCATCAACACAACCTTTAACGGCCTGGCGTTTAAAGTGCGCTGCATCAGCCCGGAAAATTCAACCGTCGATGGTGGCAGCAATGATTGGGGTTCTGAGAACGAAGCCTCTTTGGTCCTTAAAATCACCTATGGCTCCAAATCGATTCTGATGCAGGGCGATGCCTACGGCTCGACTGAATTAAGTATCCTGGCCGGACCCTATGCCGGCGAAATCAACAGTTGCCAGGTGCTCAAAGTCGGACACCACGGCGTCAACGCCAATGGCGCCCTTTCTTGCCGGGAAGCTTACCTCGATGCGGCGGGCGTCACCAAAGCGTTGATCACCGACGGCAATCTGGCCATTGATCCCACCATTGTCTCCCGCCTGCAGGCGAGAAGCATTCATTATTGGTCTTCTGGTGCTGGCGACGGCTATGCCTGGTTGAGCACCGATGGCACTTCGAACTGGGTAGAAGGCGAAGCTCCTCAGTGGCCTTAATCGGCTGATTCAAGGCGCGCGGTAAATCCGCTAATTAGTTTCAAACAACGATCCGGGTCGCAGCTTTAATGCGGCCCGGATTTTTCGTACAGAGATGGTAGGGAAACAAAAAACCAAAATTTAAAGCCCAAACTCGATCCGCGTCACGGTTCACTTTTGGAAGTTACGGTTTAACAAACACTCTGTTTTGCCCTGGCCCGGCAATCTGTGGGAGAAATCTTTTCCAGACGCCGGAAGATGCGATTGAAATGCTGCACGCTCCCGAAGCCGCATTCAAAAGCGATCTCAGCGCACGTGCGATCCGATTGTTGCAGCAGTCGCCGCGCTCGCGCGATGCGCCGACGCAAAATATATTCTACGACGCTCGCATTGAGTTGCTTTCGGAAAAGCCGCATCAGCGAACGTGTCGAAAGATTAGCCGCTTGGGCAATCGCATCCAGGTTCAGTCGTTCGGCAAGATGCGTTTCAATGAAAGTCGTCGCCCGACCCAGCGCAGCTTGTGTCTGTCCCGGCGACGTTCGAACCTGCCATTCGTCAGAATAAGCCAGACGAGTGGCGATGAGTGCCAGCAGATCGAGCAGATCGGTTTGACGCTTGGGAGTGAGGACGCGATTACGTTGAAAAAGCTTCGCCAATGTTCTGGTGGCGATGTCCGCACTGACGAGTGATTTTCGTGCTTCACCCCATTCCTCTGCGGCGGGAACACGATCGTGCACCTGGCCGCATTGCAACAAAGCGACGACCTGTCCGTCGCGAATCACCGGAATCACAAATTCCCGCAAACCTGCATGACAACGATACCGCAACGCCTGACCGTCGCGTCGGGCATCGAGAAATTTCGAGCGATCACACATGTCGCACAGATCCAGTCCCGCGGGAATGCGATGCAGCGCGTTGCAAAAAGGTTGCGAACGAGCGGCAAAGTCAAAAATCATCGAACGTTGTCCGTCCGGCGAAACGAGCGCGGGATTTACACCGAAGATGTTCCAGGCGAGATCGAAGAGACGGCGCAATTCGGGCATCGTGGCGAGTTGGTCGAATGCGTTCATGACCTTGGTGTTTCTATTTCATATAGGACAGGGGCATTTTCAGCAAGGGTCGGAAATGGTTTTGGCATGATACGTTCATCATTTGGCGCAAGTGGTGTAGTCTTTCGGCAGAATCAATCGCACTGTTTGACGCATCAATGTTGTCCCTCACATGATAAGAGCGTGTTTCAAAAATGCCGGAGCGCGGCTGTGTCGTCCTCGACCAGCCGCAGCACGTTTAAATTTCCCGCGCGTTGGAAACCTTCTACCCGCTGCGGCTAGTCTGCGACATAGCCGCGCTCCATCTTTAAAACACGCCATCTTTCGCGCACTCTTTTTCAGTTGTCTCGCGTTGCTCCTGACGTCAGCGGTTCACGCGGCAGAAAATGAAAGACGTTCTTCGCTCGATTTGTCCGGTGACTGGGAATTCAAACTCGATCCGCTCGATGTCGGTCGGACTGAAAAATGGTTCGAAGGAAAAGTTCCTTTCGAACGAACGATTCAAGTGCCCGGCTCATGGAATGCACAAGGCGTTGGTTTTGCATCGGCGGAACAACTGCGCAACTACGAAGAGTCACGCGCGCAGGAACAAAAGGCCGCTAACGATATGGGCATGTTGGGTGGACAATCGGAAGCCGGACGGCTTTTCCATGTTTATCCCGGTCCAGGCTGGTATCGGAAACAGGTGAAGATTCCAGCGAATTGGAAGGGCAAGATTCCATGGCTCATTTTCAACGGAGTGCATCGCGAAGCTGAGGTTTGGATCAATGGAAAATCCGCGGGAACACACCTTTCTTACCTCACGCCCTTTCGCATCGACCTTTCTTCTTACGCAAAACCGGGAGAGACAATCACCATCGTGGCGCGAGTGGACGCGCATCGGCGGCGAGAGGTCGACTCATTGATGGGAACCATCGACACTTGCGATTTTGTGTATGTGATCTGGGGCGGGATTTACCAGGGCGTGACGCTCGAGGCAACCGAAGCCGCCCGGATGGAAGATGTATTCGTTGTTCCGCACCTTGCGACGGAAACAGCGGAAATTCGCGTCACACTCGGAGGAAGCGAAATAACGCCGCTGACCATCGCGGCCGAAATCGCCGACGCCAAAGGCAACGCGATCACCTCGATCAACCAGAGCTTCACCTTTGATCAAAGTGAAAAAGGTCTAACCGCGAAGATTGCGAATTCGAAACTTTGGTCACCGAAGACACCGCATCTTTACACCGCGCGAATCCAACTGCTTTCCGGCCGCATAGTAATCGACGTGAAAACGATTCGTTTCGGCATGCGCGAATTCAAAGTCCAAGGGCAAAAGTTTCTACTCAACGGCAAATCCATTTTCCTGCGCGGTTATGGCGATGATTGCGTTTATCCGAATACGATCACGGCGCTGCCAGACAAAAACGAATTTCGCCGCCGCTTGTTGGTCGCTCGTGACTATGGCTTCAATTATGTCCGCCACCACAGTTGGTTTCCGCCGGAGGAATACTTCGACGCTGCCGATGAACTCGGCATGATGATCCAACCCGAGTTTCCTTTCGCCTATCGCGGCGAACTACCCTCGACGCCGGAAGCCAAACGCAGCGCACTGGCGCAATGGGAAACCATTATTCGTCTTCGCCGGAATCATCCATCGATCGTCGCCTGGTGCCGTGGCAACGAAATGTATGGTGAAACCGCTCTGGCACCCGAGATGCACGAGATCGCAAAACGCCTCGATCCAACGCGCCTTTTCATCGATACCGACGGCTGCACTTTTGGCGATAAGGACCGGAACTCGCTCGATTTCCTCGTTGTGCCTTTTGGTGAAGAAGGTTCGATGGGTTATCAGGATGGGAAATATAATTTCTCCGCCGACATTGCGAAACCGGTCGTGGGCCATGAAATGGGCTACTTCGTTACTCTGCACGATTTAACACAGTCGAAATTGTTTAAAAGCGGGCTGAGGCCTTACTGGCTTTTCAAAACTCGCGATCTCGCCAAGCAGAACGGTGTGACCGACGTTTACCCCGAATGGCTCGCAGCGTCTTGTCGACTTCAGGCTTTGTGTTTGAAGAGCAACATGGAGGCAGCCCGCCGGTCGCGTTTGAAAGGCACATCGGTCTGGTTGTTCCAGGATTACCCGAACTGTGCCGAGGGAGTGGTCGATATGTTTTTTCGACCCAAAGGACTTCGCGCGGAGGAGTTCAGGAAATTTAATTCACCAACGGTTCTTTTGCTCGATGCGCCTCGGCGCAATTGGTGGGGCGGTGAAACGGCTGAAATTAATTTTGTCGTTTCACGGTTTGAAGATGAACCTTCGGACGCTGCGACGCTTCACTGGACTTTGAAAAATGAAAAGTCGACTTTGGCCGAAGGTGTTCAGGAAAAACTTCAGATTCGCTCCGACGGGGTGCAGAAGCTTTCGCCGATCCAATTAAAGATTCCGTCTGGAACACAAGCAGAGCGATTGACACTCAAAGCCGAACTCATTGATGCGAATGGCAAAACGGAAAACTCCTGGAGCTTCTGGGGTTTTCCAAAAGATTCAGTGACGGCAATGGGTGAAAAAATTCGCGTGTTCGCATTCGATGCGTTCCAAGCCGAACATCCCTCAACACAGAAACATTTGGGCGGACCAATTCCGGCGGAAACAGAACTTCTCATTTCTACCAAACTGGATCAGGACGTTCGCGAGTATCTCAAATTCGGTGGACGCGTGTTACTGCTTGAACCCGAGCCTGCTTTTCCCATCGAACGAACCAACTTCCGGCTTTCGGCATGGGACGGTGGTGGTCCGTCGGGCACGATCTTTGATGCGAAACATCCTGCTCTCCGCGCCATGTCGTCCGAAGGATGGTGCGACCTTCAGTTCTTTTCGCTCATTCAAGGGTCAAAGACCGTTCTGCTGGATTCGTTGCCGACGAAAATTCCACCGTTGATCCGATGCATCGATCGTCCGACGCGGTTGGCCAATCGCGCCTATCTCTTCGAAGCTGCGGTCGGCAAGGGAAAGCTGTTGGTCAGCGGTTTTAATTTTTCACAAACGCTCGCCTCGAAGGATCCCGCTGGAATTTTCCTGCTCAATCAATTGGTTCACTACGCGTCGGGCGCAGACTTCGCTCCAGCCACGTCTCTTCCAGTGGAAGCTTTATCGCGTAATGTGAAATAAATTTCCGAAACGCCGGACGCTTCTTCTCCCTCTCTTCGCGACGCAGGAGCGAGGAGAGGGCTGGGGGAGGCACGGTGAGGTTTCTTCTTTTCGGAAACTATTTGTGGCAACTAGGATATGCCTCACGAAACTGCATAAATTGTTTTTTATTTCTTCACCCGCTCGACGATGAGCATTTTCACCGGAGCAATTCCCGGAATGAGTTCCAGGCCGAGTTGTTCGGTTAGCGCCCGTTTCAACGCAGCAAGATTCGGCTCATCGGGATAAAGGCCGTCAGCTGCCGGGCCGTTTGGGTTCCATCGGATTTTGAAATCAAAGTCATTAGTCAAACCGGTCTGATTAACGAAGGGCGTCGTGAAGCCCATGCCTTCGAATCTGTGGGTTAAATCATCGAGGCTTTCTCTTACGACTGTAATTTCGCCATTCCCCGTGCTGACTGAACCCGTTTCAGACGCGCTCGGCTTTAGTCCGGATGAGTGGGCATTTTTGACTTGAAGGAAAAAAACATTGGTTTCAATCATTTGAAATCTTCCCGCGAGGCCAAATTGTTTTTTAATCTGTTGCTGCAATAGCTCCTTTGATCGCGTGGGTACGTTCGAGATGAAATCAAACTTCTCGCTTGGTAATTTCGTGCCGAGAACCACGCGGGACGCACTGACCGACCCGTATGGCATGTAAGCTACACGAATGATTTCCTCGAGCGATGCGTTGATGCCCAATACCTGTCCGTCAGCGATCCAGGACATTCCGCCGGTGCCCGCTTCCTTAGACCTCTTCCTGGACAGAGTCGGAACAATCGCCGTTTGAGGAGGCGCTTTCCGAAGAACTTCAGAACCGATGGTTGCCAGTTGCCACGCTTCATTCGCGCGTTGTTGGATCTTTTTGACGGTGATGGTCGTAGTTCCAGCCGCCAGTAAAACTCCCACGCCGATGACAGCCGCCAGTTTTATTTTTGTCCATGCCATAAGTTTCAATGCTCCTTTTACGAGAGGTAGTGTCGAACTGAGTGTTGCTGTTCCTTGTGCGATTGCTGTCGCAGAAATGGATGTGGTTAGTGCAGCCGGCGCGGCTTGAATGGAATTCGCTGAAACGGTGCCCGCGATAATGGTTGCGCTCAGGGTTACGCCGCGTTTGGTGAAGATATGGCGCAGTTTTTCCAGCGCACGGTTCACGCGCATCTTGGCGGCGTCTTCACCCACGCCCAGAGCTACGCCAACATCGTGCAGACTTTTGCCCTCAAGAAAGCGCAGGACGACTGCGTTACGATCGCGTTCGTTTAACGAATCCATTGCGGCTTCCAACACCGGTGCGATCTGCTCCCATGCTTCAGTGGATTGCGGTTCCTCCAGGATGGATTGCATGTAAGCCTCCTGTTCGCGTTGTTGCTGGCGACGTCGTTGTTTCAACGCATCAGCGGCGGCAAATCGTGTGGTGTGATAGAGCCAGCCGGAAAGGATTGTTTTTGCGCTGAGCGAGCCGGCTTTGCGGGCGAGGATGATAAAGACAGCCTGGGTAATTTCTTCCGCCAGATGCGCATCGCCCACGCGGCGCAAGGCGGCGGAATAAACCAGGTTGATGTGCCGTGCCACGAGTTGCTCGAAGGCTCGCTCGGATTGGCTCGCGGCGTATTCCTGCACCAACGCCATGTCGTCACTCATCATCTACCTATACATGGACGCCGAACTGGAAAGGGAACAGACTATTATTAATTCTTCACGCGCTCGACGATGAGCATGTCGATTGGTTCACGGCTAGGCACGAGTTCAAGGCCGAGTTGGTCAAGCAGCGCTCTTTTCAAAGCGTCAGGATTGCGATGTTTCCAATCCGGCGCGTCCCATTTGATCTCAATATCGAAGTTGCCTATGAGTCCTGTTCGGTCGATGACTGGAACCTCCAGATAATTTTCCAGAAAGCCTTCCAGCCAGGAAATGGGCCGGTTCCGGGATAAGTAGATTCCCGCTCCCGTGCGGGCCGAACTCTTTTCGGTTGAGGCGTCGGTCAATTTAAGTCCCTGAGCTCCGGAGCGCTTGACGTTGAGAAGTAAAACGTCTGTTTCGCGCATTTCGTGTCGGCCCACGACGCCGAACTTCTTTTTAGCGGCCAATTGCAGGGCTTCTTTCGAACCGGAAGGAAAGTTCGAGATGAAATCATATCTTCCCTCAGGTAACTTTGTGGAGATGATGGTCCGAAAGGGGTTGCCGTAATAAACGAATTCTATGAGTTGCTCGGCCGAATAGCCTATTCCCAGAGTCCTGCCATCCGCCTTCGTGAGTCCTTCGCTGCCCGGCTTTGGAAATTTGGTTGGCACAATCCTGACTTGGGGAGGAACCTGATCCAACACGTCGATCCTGAGTGGATTGGTCTGCCAAGGATAAGTTCTGTGCTCTTGGATTTGTTTTACCGTCACAATAGTTGTTCCAGTCGCGAGTAAGAGTCCCGCACCAACCACGACCGCCAATTTTATTTTTGTCCATGCCATAAGTTTCAATGCTCCCTTTACAATGGGTAAGGTCGAACCGAGTGCTGCAGTTCCTTGTGTCATTGCAGCAGCAGAAATGGATGTGGTGAGCGTAATCGGAGCGGCGTGAACGGAATGGGCGGAAATAGCTGTGCCGATAACGATCGTGGTTGTGGCCACACCGCGTTTCAGAAAAGATTGGCGCAGTTTCTCCAGCGCCCGCGTCACTCTTCGCCCCGCTGTATTCTGATTCGTTTTCAAATAAGTTCCGACCTCCGCCAAACTCTTGTTCTCGAAGAAACGCAGCAGCACGGCTTGACGATCTTTTTCTCCGAGCGTCGATAATGCTTCGTCCAGCAGCGGCGCCATCTGTTCCCAAACCGGATCGGACGCGGGTTGCTGGAGTTCAGCTTGCATTTGAAAGTCCTCTGTTTGCTGTTGGCGTCGGGCCGATGCCCGAATTTCGGCGATGGCCGCGAAGCGTGTTGTTTGGAAAAGCCAGCCGGTAAGATGAGCGTTGTCCGAGATGCGGGCCGCTTTTTGTGCGAGAATGATGAACACCGCCTGCGTGACTTCCTCGGCTATGTGAGTATCCCGC
>JAQGOU010000356.1 GCA_028293445.1 Verrucomicrobiales bacterium
CATTCAAACTACCTAGGACATTGGCGCCGGTCAGCGCACACAGAGCCGCTAAGGTCGAGATTACGAAAAGGATGAAAACAATGGCTTTCATCTTACGATTACTCTGGGCGGGAAGATCGTTCATGGGAGATGCCAGTCGCCGTCTTCGGATTTTACCAGAACCACTGTCTTAAACGTTATTCCCTGGAAAGAGAGCGAGCCGCCAAGCCCCATTTTCAATTTCGTTATGTCTCCGGGTTTGGGCGGCACACTCTCTGCGGCAACAGTTTTTCAAAGTTATTGGATGTCTTTCTTTCTTAGCACGTCGTCATCATATGCCTCTAAATATTCACAGCAGCGGCTTGCGCATTAGGTAATCCCATTCCTTGTGCAGCTTCTCGTGCTTCGGCTTTTGTTAAACCCTCTAGGACAAACTTCGACCCAACATTCTCTGCGGCGATAGTGAAATCGCCAAAACGAACCTTTCCCTCCAACGCCGGGCCGCAGAAGAAAATCAGCAGCGTCAGCCAAAAACCGAAGAGTCGTGTCATCGAATTAGTTCATGATTCAGGCCACGCTCGGAAAACTCCCAGCACTTTGTCCAAGTTTCCCGGCCCACAGAATCCTTCGAACTTTCCATCTTGGATTCGGCAGGTCGTCCAATCGCGAGGGCTATTTTCCTCCTTTATCGACGTGAACGGGCGCGTCGCCAGCGGCGTTTCGCTCAAGTCGATGACTATCCGCCAACCGGGATTGTCGAGAGTCTCGATTTTTATGCCAAACGAGTGCTCCCAGTCACCGTTGGCTTGGCGACTATACCATTCTGAGAGCCAAACAATGTTACTAGATTTCATGGATATCCCTTTGGCAATTCTCCTGGCGTCGGTGGACGAACCCCGTCCGGCACGGACGGATCGTGCACGTGAGGCGTCGGAACGTCCGTTTGAGTGGCTTTGTTAAAGTGCGGCGGGCCTTGCCCGTCGAAACGTTTTTCAACCTGCCAAGGATTCGGATTTCTCGGATTCGTCTGAGGAATCTTCGTTTCGTAGTGTATAAGCGGCTTTATTTCTGCCGCAATCGCTCTGAGCTGTTTAATAAATTCGGCGTTGTTCACGGGATCGGAGGAATGAGAAGCGCGAGCGACTGGCTAAATAAAACATCAAGTGGAACTCGGCGAACTGCGAAGTTCATCGACACTCGGCTTTGTGACACCTTGTGCGCTTAGCAGAGTTTCGATGCGACCAAGCAATTTCAGATCACTGAACCAAAACAGTCGGTGGCCCACGACGACACTCAACAGGCGACTGTTTGAAAGGCGCTCTGCTAGGACCGTGAGCTTCGCGCGCGCTCGCCCTTGCGACACTTCAAACACACGCTCCACACGCGGAGTCACACTCGCGGATTCAGTCATGATCAGGCGCAATGCTTCAACCTGGCTGAGATCTCCACATGGCCCTTTGACGGAGTGACCCAGCACCTGATCACAAACCACGAAATCTGACCCCGTTTCTGCCCGCTTCGGTGATGAGGTCGCGCCGGATGGCTTTGACGCGCAGCACGGCCGTCAGTGAGAAGCAGAAGGAGGATTGCACGTCACCCTCTGCGGTCACCGCAACGGTATCGTCGGACACGACGATGCTGCGGTCATGGCGCCGGCTTTGCATCAACCATCCTGTCCGGTTTGGTCCAGCAAAGGCACACACGGCTAATGTCACCCTTGGCGCGTTCGTAAGCATCGCGATCAAACCCTGCGAAGCGATTTTGCACGAAAGCCAAAAAATCGCTCCAACCAATCATCTCCTCCGAGATGTCTCGGCGCGAGCCGTCTTCCAACACGAACGTTAGTTGCATGGAGGCGGGTTCGATCTGGACCGCTTCCACTGCACACACGTTCTGCAAGTTGAACGAAAAACTTTTTGAGCGCTGCATCCAATGGGTGAAGGTCACGGCGATGGATTCCCCACCGGCACTGACCCGTGCTGTGTCGCGAAAGAGATCGAGTAACATGGTAGAAGGGCGTTAAAGGTGAGGAGGGCCGTAGATGGCATCATAAGCTCCACCGCCCATTTTTTGACCGGCGTAGCTGCCACCAAATCCGCCCACAAGCGCCCCAACCACCGCACCGACGCCTGTGCCTATGCCAGGGAAGATTGCCGTTCCGATAGCTGCACCCAAAGCCGCACCACCTGAGGCGCCGCCATAGCCAACAACGATCCCGGCGCTCTGCTGGGCACCGGCTCGATATGGATCGGACGCAGTGGCCACCGTGTAAACGCTGGCTCCCACGCCGACAACGATCAGCGCACCGCCGCCGTATTTCGCGAGCGCTCCCGCGTTGTTCATTGCCGCTGCCGTGGCAGTTGGATTCGCATTACTCTTCGTCACCCCCGCCGCGGCTTGTTCCCATCGGTAGAGATCTGCCATCGAGCGCGACATTGCCGTTGAGTTTTCCGGCGCATTCAGCGCCGCCCGGATCGCATCGCGAGCAGGATCATACTGGCCCGTAGCTCTGAGTTGGGCCACTAGAGCGTTGTAGTTGTCACGCACTAAACCGGCCTCCACTAACACGCCGCCGACGCCGGTCGCATCACCTGCGTTGTTTGGGGCTTCATCCTGCGCGAACAATCCGAACGGATCGATAGCCGTCACCGGATTCCCGTTCGCATAGGCGAACCGGTTCAGCGAGGCCGAGGTCGAGATCGATCCCAGCACCATGTCCTGGTTCAGGAAGCGCCGCAGCGTCGGATGATAATACCGGGCCCGATGGTAATAGAGTCCATTCCCGTCCGTCTGCACGCCCCACCTGCCGTTGAAGAGGAATGGCGTGTCCGTGCTGCCGGTCCGGGTCGCGAGTTCGCCATAGATCCCGTAACTGGCGCGGTCGGTGACCGCGCCGCTCGAATCGGTCATCGCGATCGTGTCGCCGCGGCGGTCCTGATGATAATACCGGAGGGTACTCCCTGTCTGCTCGTGCAATAGGCCCAGGCCGTAGACATAAAACGTCTTTGTCCCATCGGGCGCCGTGCGCACGAGCACCTGGTCCAGCGTGGCGTTCGGATTGATCGCGTAGCGCGTCGTGCTGGATCCACTGGTCACCGCCGTCCGGTGATTCTCCGCATCGTAGGCATACGTCAGTGTCCCCGCGGTCGTCAGCCGGTTCCGCGCGTCGTAGCTGTAGCTCGAAGGGCTCACCCCGGAGGCGATCGTCAGCAGGTTGCCGTCCGCATCGAACGTCGTCGCCGCGCCGTTGTGCGTCAGCAGGCGGTTATCGACGTCGAAGGTCTGCAACAAGGTCACTGCCGCCGGATTCGGCGCC
>JAQGOU010000390.1 GCA_028293445.1 Verrucomicrobiales bacterium
AAAAAGGCACCTTCCTCTATTTCTCCAGCCGATTCCAAAGTGGAAACTCTGTGAGAACTAGTTCTGCATCATTTTCTGGAGTAGAAACTCCTCGAGAAATAATTCTTCAGCCATCTCCCGCCTGAAAAGGAGCCCTCCTCTGTTTCTCGATCATTTTGCAGCGTGAAAACGGTCGGAGAAATATTTCTGCAGCATTTTCCAGAGGAGAAAGTCTTTGAGAACCAGTTCTCCGGCATTTTCCAGCGTAAAAGGTGCCTTCCTCAAGTTCTCCGACTGTTTCCAGTCTGGAGATGATCGTAGAACTAGTTCTCCGCCATTTTCCGGAGTGAAAACTCCGCGAGAACTAGTTCTCCAGCATTTTTCAGCGGAAAAGGAGCCTTCTTCTAGTTCTCCGTCCGTTTTCAGCGTGGAAATGTTTGGAGAAATAGTTCTCCGGCATTTTTTCACGTTAAACAGCCTCCATTTTACTGAATTTGGTCAGATTCCTCTCGTTAGGCACCTGTTTTTCAGAATTTCCCCCGATTTCTTGCTGAAACGGATGAGTGACAGCATTCAAGGACGCTTTTCCAGCTGGAACGAGCCTCCGCATCAGGAATCTGCCGACTCCTTCCAAAAGGTTTGCGCAATCCAAAAGCGTGTGCTCTATTTCGACGGACAAATTACTTAAACGTCATGCATACAACTACCGAAGAAAGCGTCATTGTTCAGAAAACAAAGGAACTTTGCGAAGCGATTTTGGCCCAGCCAGAGGCCCAGAACATTCGCAATCGCATCAGCAAATTTATGGCGGATGATAAAGCCCGCACACAATTTGATGCGTTGAATGAAAAAGGTGATTTTCTCCATCACAAGCAACACCAGGGTGTGAAGCTGAGTGACGCTGAAGTCGCTGATTTCGAAAAAGATCGCGAAGCCCTGTTGGAGAACGCGACGATTCGCAATTTCCTCGAAGCGCAACGTGAAATGCAGAAAATCACGGAAAATGTCAGCACCTACGTTGGCAAAGCCTTTGAATTGGGTCGTGTTCCTGCCGACGAAGATTTGAAGGAAAAAGACGAAGACGGAAGCTGCGGTCACGGTTGTGGCTGCCACTAAACGCTTCGCTGAAAAAGTATTTCAAGGACGCCTTCGGGCGTCCTTTTTCATTTCTGGTCGAAAGCAATTCGGGGAACGAGCGGCCAGCGTTTCTGGAGCCGGACGAGCGTAAAGAACAAGCGCATGCGCCAGGCCATTTTCCAACCGCCTTCCAACTCACCCGCGAGCAGCGCGACGATGGCCGCCGGTAAATTCCATTTCTCGCGGGGATTCATGAACAGTTCCATGAACGGCGTCGTGTAAAAGCCTTCGACCATCTCCCAATAAAAATCCATCGCCCGGAACGTTCGCCGCTCGTATTCCTTGAACAGCTTTTCCTTTTGAGATGGATTCCTGTCCGAATGGCAAATTGCTTCCGCCGCCAGCTTTCCGGAATACATCGCGATAAAGACTCCAGAGGAAAAAATAGGATCCATGAAACCAGCGGCATCCCCGACGCGCAGCAATCGTGGTCCGACCAGTTGTTTGTTCCGATAGGAAAAATCGCTCGTAGTTTGAATACTCCCAAGGAGCACGGCCTTTTCCATGCGCTCGCGCAACGGCGGACTGCTCTGCCACACCTCTCTGAAAATTTCCTCGGGCGACCGTTTCGACCCAGCAAACTCTTCTTTGTCCATCACGACACCGACGCTGACTTTCTGATGCGACAACGGAATAAGCCAAACCCATTTGTCCCCCAGTCGCACGATGACCGTGTCACCTGCCTTTTCACCTTCGTCCAGTTTCACACCGGAAAAGTGCCCAAAGACGGAAAGCTTTTTCAGGCGCGGGTGAAATTCCCGCAGGCCTTGCTGGTTACCCGTTAGATTCCCACGTCCGCTCGCATCAATCAAAAACTTCGCCTGAACCGTCTGGATTTCCCCTGCCCCGGCGCGCAGTTTCACGGTAACTGACGCATCGTCCGAATCAAATCCGGAGACGGTAACACCTTCACGGATCTCCGCTCCGCAATCGCGCGCGTGTTTCAGTAAAACGTGATCAAAGGTCGCGCGCTCGACCTGGTAGGACATTGATTCGCGGGTGAACTTTCCGTTCTTAAAGACGAGCGCCAAAGATTTCGAACCATCCCCGAGATGAAACTGGGCGCCGTATTTCTTCATCAACCCTGCTGCCTCCAATGCAGGCAGCACCCCCATATCCTGAAAAATTTGGCGGTTATACGGGAGTAAAGATTCGCCAATGTGAAAACGCGGAAAGACTTCCTTCTCGAGCACCAGCACGCGCTGTCCCGCTTTGGCGAGGAAAGTCGCTGCACTGCTCCCTCCCGGGCCACCGCCGATAACAATGACGTCGTAACCTTTATCCATGCGCCCTTAAGTTGCTTCGCAATGTTTCTGCACGGCGTCCGCAATCGTGGTCACATTTTGGAGAATGAGCTTCGCGGCCGCCGGATCGGGAATTTTCAAACCGAAATTCTTATCCAGGGCGACGACGAGTTGCAGCGCGTCCACGGAATCCAAACCGATGCTCTCCGGACCAAAGAGTGGTTGGGTATCACCAATTTCTTCGGCGGTAACCTGAAGCATGAGGTTCTCCACCATCATGGCTTTGATACGGGCTTTAAGAGTGTTGGGGTCTTGCATAAAATTAAAAAATTCCGCCGTCAATTTTCAGCACGGAACCGGTGATATAGGAGGCACTGGGTGACGCGAGGAATCGCACAGCGGCAGCCACTTCTTCGGGCTTGCCGAAACGGCGCATCGGCACTTTGCTGACAGCGGCTTTCCTTTCGTCCGGATTCATTTGTGCGATGGCGTCGGTCTCGATGTAGCCGGGGCAAATGGCGTTGACCGTGATACCGATGCGGGCGACTTCTTTCGCCAGAGATTGTGTGAGCGCAACGACACCGGCTTTCGCAGCCGCGTAATTGGTTTGCCCGGCGGGCGCGAGCAGCGCACTGAGAGACGAGATATTAATGATCCGTCCGCCACGTTGTGAAATCATCGAAGTCATAACGGCTTGGCATCCGTGGAACACGCCATCCAGATTCGCGGACATCACTCCGTCCCAGGCTTCCGTGGAAAGATTGGCGAGCAAGCCGTCGCAATGTTTGCCGGCGTTGTTTACGAGCACATCGATGCGACCGTGCTTTTGCAGGATGCTCTGAAGGGCACTGGCCCAGGAAGCAGACTGTGTCACGTCCAGGGCAACGCAATCGGCTTGGGCAGGAAATTCCGCGGCGAGTTTTTCGGCGCGTTCCTTTCCGGCGCGGACTGCGAGCCAGACAAAGTTATCCTTGGACTCCTCGATAAACGAGCGGGCGATGGCAAGACCGAGTCCGCCGTTGGCGCCAGTAACAAGGATGATTCGGGAACTCATGCGGTTGGAGTTAAAACGAACTAATGGAATTAGACATCACAAACTGCGCGCCAATGGCCTGTTGATTACAACCGACCACGCTGACGTTTGCGGCGGAGGAGCGTTTTGTTCTCACGGCATCGACAGCCGCAACGCATTGCCAGGCGGCCGCAGCCATGAGTCCTTCACCGAGGATGGTTTTGACGGAGACACGTTCCCCATTCCAATCGCGCCACGCATTTTTTTCCGCGGAATCCAGCACCGGAAGATTTTGAATCCCATCGCTAAGCAGAGTTCCTGCGGCTGAGCCCGGCAACTCCGCCCGCATTTTCGCTGCCGCGCAATGCCGGGATTGCGACTTCAAAAACGGATGCGCACTGGTGACGGCAGTCAATTGAGCAGCCTCCACGCTGTCGCTCTTCGTCTTAAGATAAAGTGCGCCTGCGCCATCACTTAAAATAACTTTTCGCTGAAAGCGACGATACGCATCGGAGGTAATCCAATCGACTTCTTCGGCGCCGATCACCAGGCAGCCGTCTACTTTTCCAGAGGTAAGCCAATCTGCCGCGAGCGCGATTCCTTCAAGAAACGTTCCGGGGTCACCGACGATCGTGTAATTAATGGCGTTCGTCTTGAGCAACGCCGCGAGGTGACTCGAAGGCGCATTAAAAACGGTTTCCGGAAAGACCAACGGACTGGCGGTACTTGGATCGCGCAGCGCCTCGTCATAGAAGCGCCGCGAATAATTCACGCAGCCAGACATGACGCAGAAAACGATGCCCAGACGGAGTTCGCCCTGCGTGATCTTTTCGGAATCCTGGCCGAGAGCTTCGAGAGCGGCGGCGATGGCGTATTGCGTAATCGGACTGGTGCGGCGCAAACGTGGATGAGCGAGAAATGAAGGACGCGTCGGTGGAGCAGGAACCTGTCGCACGTGCAATTTTCGATCCGATGCGGGACGCGACAGCTCTTTGGTCGGCAGCGAAGTGTTCTTCTTCAAGGCGTCTCGAAAGGCATCCATCCCCCACCCCGCCGGAGAGACTGCGCCGATTCCCTGCACAAAAATAGATGTATTAACCACGCCACCTCCCAAGGATTAAAGAAGCATTGGCTCCACCAAAACCAAACGAGTTGGTGAGCACATGATCGAGGCGCGCTTCACGGGGGGTCGTGACCACGGGAAAATTACAAATCGGATCTACCGTTTCCAACGTTGATGTCGCGGGAATCCATTGTTCGCGCAAGGCGATCAAACAGATAACCGCTTCAACGGCACCGGCTGCCCCAAGCAGATGGCCGATACTGGATTTGGTGGAACTGACCGGAATATTTTTGGCCAAGTCGCCAGCCCAACGATTAATGGCTGCCGCTTCGGCCGCATCATTCAATGGCGTGCCAGTACCATGTGCATTGACGTAATCGATTTGTTCGGGAGCCAAGCGGGCGATCTCACAGGCGGCCACCATCGAGGCGAGCGCGGCGTCACCTTGCGGATGCGGTTGAGTGAGATGATGACAATCGGTGCACGCTCCATAGCCGACAATCTCCCCGAGGATTTCAGCATCACGCTTTTTTGCGCTGTCAAGACTCTCGAGACAAAGCACACCAGCACCTTCGCCCAAGGCAAGACCATCGCGATTGTTGTCAAAAGGACGACAACTCGTCGTGGAAAGAGCCTGCAGCGAATCGAACCCGGAAAAGACAAGCTCGCTCAGCGCGTCATAGCCACCGGCGAGAACGCGTTCCGCGGAACCATTGCGAATCAACTCCCAGGCGTGGCCAATCGCATTCGCACCGGACGCACAGGCATTCGCAATCAACGTAATGGGGCCGCTGAAACCAAACGCATCGCACAGATCGAGCGCCTGTCGTTGCGCCTGATATTGGTGAATGCGCCACGCCTGAAGTTTTGCATTCTGCGGTTCACCGAGGGTTTGACGATAATAGGCTTCGCCCAGGCTCATTCCACCGCTGGTGGTGCCGAATACAAGTGGAAGATTCTCAGATGGTGCCCAACCCGACTGTCCCCATGCTTCGTGAGTGGCAAGCAACAGCATTTTGGACGCGCGATCGAGGCGTTGCTCCTGTTTCCGCTTCAACCGCGTAGGGGGAAGCTCCTCTGGCAGTGCTATTTCAGCTGCAAGTCTGGCGCGATGCCTGGAAACGTCGAAAAACTTCACCGGCCGGAAACTGGTCTCTGCCGCTCGAAATGCATGGGAGTTGGTTTTAATCCCCGGGCCAAAAGGCGTTACCATACCGGCTCCGGTGATAACAACACGCTGCGCGGGAGTTTTTTGATGTCGAACAGAAAACAGCACGAATTCTTTATATTTAAGGAGAGCACATCGCTCAAGTCAACGGGATGAGCCTAAAAACTCATGGATTGCCGCCTAAGGGTTTCACTTAAAAAGCAGTTGAGGAAATTTTTTTTCCTGCGATATTACGCGCATTCGTATCCTAGCCAAACAACACCGGTGCCCGATTCTCGTGTTCACTCTGCTTTGTGCGTTTTTTACCGCACAGGCGACGACCCCAACGGTTAGCATATTGCCGGTTGGGCCGACCGCGCGGCTGGTCGGCAAATCCATGACCTTTACGTTGCAAGTGACAGGGAGTCCAACGGAATACCAATGGCTCGTTAACGGCGGGCCAATTGAGGGCGCGATATCCTCCAGCTACACAATCACAAACGTCCAAGCGGGGGATGAAGGATTTTACTCTGCCCACGTGGCAAATGCGGACGGAGAGGCGGACACGAATCCCAGCGAGTTAACGGTCATTATTCCGCCGACTATCATTACTCAGCCCCTAGCGCCTACCGATCCCGTTCTCGATCCTGATTCATATACTTTTTCGGTTGAAGCCGAGGGTAGCGCTCTCGCCTATCAATGGCGGTTGAATGGGACAAACCTCGTTGGAGAAACCGATTCCAGCATCATCGCCACCAAAGCGGGCAACTATTCGGTCAAAGTCAGCAACGACATCCTCGGTGGCGCATCGGTCATCAGTATCACGAACACGCTCGTCGTCTGGTTTTCTCCTCTGATCACCGTGCAACCAACCTCACGGACAATCCTCGCCGGAAAGCCAACCACATTTTCAGTCACCGCCACTGGATCCAAGCCGTTGAATTATCGTTGGTCTCACGACGATATCGAAATCGATAGTGCGACAAACAGTTCTTATACAATAAAGACTTTGGTCTCCTCGGATGCTGGCATCTACAAGGTCCATATCTGGAATGAGACCAACACCATTTATCAGGAAACCTACAGCGAACCGGCCGAGCTTCTGGTTCTGGTTCCGCCGAAAATTCTAACACAGCCACTCTCGCAAACGGCAAACCCTGGGGAGGATGTTACTTTCACCGTTGAAATTCAGGACGACGCAACATTCCCGGTAAGTTACCAATGGCGTTTTAACGGTACCAATATTGATATTAGCTTGGGTGGGGACAGCCAATTTCTTTACGTGCCGAATGTGGACGGAGACAGTGTGGGAGTCTACTCCGTTGTTATCACGAACACGGGCGGCATCGTCACGAGTGCGAATGCGAGCCTGGCGGTGCGGCGTCCGCCACTGATCACGAGCCAACCTCAAGATGCGAGAGTCGGGTTCGGGACGAACGTTACCTTTTCCGTCCGGGCCACAGGAAGTTCGCCGTTTTATTATCAGTGGATGTTCAATGATGCCGTTTTGTCAGGAGCTACGAATTCATCGCTTGCTTTCAAGGCGATCAGCGCCAACCAAGACGGCCTCTACTCAGTGTTTGTCAGCAACGCCGTTGACGTCGTCACCAGTACTCCCGCCATCCTCACGGTGATTGCTGAAACCGTTCTACCCACGGTGACGATCACCAATCCAACGCTTTCCTTCATGACGGTGACCAATCCCGCCTTCAATTTCGCAGGCAAAGCGGCGGACAACATCGCGGTCACTAAAGTCCTCTGCCAGTTGAACACCGATCCCTTCACTGCCGCCAATGGAACAGTCATTTGGAATACGAACCTGACGTTAACCCCGGGCACCAATTTCGTCCGCGCGAAAAGCATAGACAGCTCCGGCAATTCATCCGTCGTAGCCAGCCGAACTGTTTTTTACAGCGTTAAATCGTTGCTAACGTTGGTAACAAATGGTCCGGGCACCATTACTGGCCTTCCAAATCTGTTACTCGAGGTCAATCGTGCCTACACGATCACGGCCAAGCCCGGAGTGGGACAAATCTTCGCCGGCTGGAGTGGCGGCATTTCCAACAATTCCGCTATTTTGCGCTTCGTGATGAAGTCCAATCTGGTTCTGCAGGCGAAGTTTATCCCGGATCCGTTCCAACCCCACAAAGGCGTTTACAATGGGTTGTTTTATGAGACGAACGGAGTTCGACAGATCAGTTCAGGAGCCTTCACCATGACTCTGTATGATAAAGGAGGCGCCAGTGGAAAAATTTATATGGGTGGATCTTCGTACACGTTTACGAATCACTTTGAAGCGGACGGTGTCGCCCGATTTGATGTTCTCCGCCTTGGTCTGACATCGCTCTCGTTGACGCTCAAAGTAAATTTTACGAACGGCACGGATGAAGTCAGCGGCACGGTCTCGAACAGCGCGTGGAAATCGACACTGCTTGGTGATCGTAATATTTACTCAAAAACGGTTCCTTCGCCATTTGCAGGAATTTATTCCGTCGTAATTCCCGGCAAGACAAACAACGGCGTACCGCTCGGCGATGGATTTGCGGTTGCGACAATTGATAGCAGCGGCAACGTTCGCGTCAGCGGAGCGCTCTCCGATGGCACGGTGCTTACCCAGGGAACGACGGTTTCAAAGAACGGCGATTGGCCGTTTTACGCTCCACTTTATACGGGCAAAGGATTCATCTTGAGCTGGGTTACCCTGGCGAATACGAATGACCTCGGCGGCGATTTCAGTTGGTTCCGCCCGACGATGACCACCTCGAAATTGTTTCCATCCGGGTTCACTAATCTCACGTCGGTCGATGGCGGTGTTTTCATTAAACCAGCTAAAGGAACGCGCGTGCTGAATTTCACCAACGGCTTACTTTCATTGAATGGCGGAAATCTGCCAACCGGCCTGACGAACTCCGTCGTGCTGACGACAAACAACACTCTTGTGATTTCCTCAACGAATCACTTGGCCTTGAAGTTGAACACAACCAACGGCTTGATCACCGGTAGTTTCACTCATCCAAAGACAAAGCTCACGACTCAAATCAAAGGCATTCTGGTGCGCCAACAGGATCAAGGATACGGATTTTTCCTCGGTACCAACCAGGGCGGCGTGTTCCTACTCGAAGGAAACTAGAAACGGTTCAGATGAAGAACGACGTGCCGTTTTCTTAAACGGCACGAGCAAACACACTACGCAGGCAGTTCGCCGAATTCGCAAGGATAAGCTTTTTGACATTGGACGCACTCCGCTTCCACAAGATCTAGCTCTGCCGTCCACCGGTAGGTTTTCGTGCAACCGGGGCACGTCACAATGTAGCCATCCGCATTGCGTTGATGTTCCAGCCATCTTCGTTCTGCTGCCGAAATGAGATCCGGGGCTTCCAGCAGCATCAAATTTTGACTTTCAATGTCCTCGATCACAGCGAGACGCGAGGCCTGGGCGTTAATCACCGATTCAAAACAATTTCGGACGAGGCGCGCATTGCCAAAGTTCTCAGACCGATCCTCACACAGCAGATCAAAGTGATGGATTAATTTTTCCTTAAGCTTCGGTGCGAGCGTCAGCCCATTTCTCCGGCACATCGAACTGAAGATCCGACAAAGCTCAGCCGCGCTATAATCCGGAAATCCAATGAACCGCGTAAACCGCGAATGTAATCCAGGATTGGATTGAACGAATTCCTCCATCTTCTCCGGATAACCCGCCACGATCACGATCAGCCGGTTTCGATCGTCTTCCATTCTCTTCAAAAGCGTTTCGATCGCTTCGTCGCCGAAATCTTCCCCCTGCTTGCATAAGCTATAGGCCTCATCGATGAACAGAATGCCGTCCAGGGCAGAATTGATCAGGGCGTTTGTCTTCGGCGCCGTTTGTCCGACGTATTCCGCAACGAGCAGCGACCGGTCGCACTCAACAACGTGTCCCTTCCGTAAAACGCCCAGAGACTTGTAAATTCTTCCCATCAACCTCGCTACGGTCGTTTTACCGGTACCAGGATTTCCCGTGTAAACCGCATGATAACTCGTCGGAATCGGTTTCAGTCCACGTCCAATGCGCAGTTGCTGGATCTTGGCGAAATTCGCGGTCTCCTTCACCTTTTGCTTCACCGTATCGATCCCGACTAACTCATCCAACTCCCGCAAAACCTGCTCCAGTTGTTCGCGCACGACAAGCGGTGAACTGCTATACGCACTTCGTTGAAAATCATCCGATAGGCCGCCGACTTGCTTCAGCAAATATTGCACAAAACGATTTTCCCTCGAACTGACCGTGCCATCGAGGTTCGAGAATGCGGCGCAAACTTCCTGCACGATGAATTCGTAATAAGCCGCCACAATCGGTGGCAGATCCAGCTTTCCGAGCACACGAATGATTTCCTGGAACGCATGATCGAGGCCTTGTTTAAGAAAAGGGTCAACGACATCGTGCAGCTTCAGGACCTTGTCCTTCGCATTGTCGATGTATTGCGTCAGCGCATCTTTAACATGCAATCCGGTTTTCTTGTCGGGTTGATAATCCCGATTCAGGATCGAGAGCCGGTCTTTGTATTGTCGCCGATAAAAACCAATGAAGGTACTCGTCATCTGGACAGGCTTCTCCACATGCAGACAGGCCATCCAGAATTGCGCCGATGCATCGGTGATCAGATCAAATTTGTCGCTCGAAAATATTTCCGCCCACGCACCCCCCACAATCCGCCGCAACGAATCAAATAATGTGTCGAGCAAATCCACAGTGCCCTGCGCGGTTTTCTCGTAGGATAAATGTGGTGACGTGAGAATCTCCAGGTATTCGGCCAGCAGCTTGACACTGAACAGTGCGCGCGCCAGTTGCGTCGCGGCACCCACATGACAACCGGTCACCTCAGCGACTTCGCCGATATTTTTCAGGAGCAGTTTGTAGGCATCAAGATATTGGGTATCCAGGGCAATGATTTGATTGGCCTGGCTCGGTTCGAGTAAAGTGAGATTTTGAAACTGGCCGACGATCTCCAGCGTGTTCTGTTTGTTGAAGCTGATCAACGCTGCGTAATCCAGCGGATTGTCTTTGCGCATCGAAGGATCACCAATGATGGCCGCGAGAATGCCGCCGGGCAGGAGCGGATGCGTAGTGAGATCTTTAACGAGCGCGTTCATCCGCAGTTATAATAAGCGATCTTTCAAATCGATGCCTCGAAAGTTAAGGAGATGCACACCCCCACTGCAACTTAAAAGCTCGACTCCTCTCTCGTGCAACGGGAATGCGCCTCCCACGATGCAGGGAGGTCAAATATCAACTCAAGACGAAACGCCTGTTTTCAGTTCGCCGAATTCAACCTACATTACCTCCGTGGAAAGGCCTGAAGGCAACACTTTGACCGGCAAACAACGACGCTCGATTGCGGACGCGCTCGAAACTTTGAATGCCGTGCAAAATCTAAAAACCGAAGCGCTCGGCTCCTTCGACATCAACGGAGAGTGTTATTCCCTGCCCAAATTTTCTTTCCGCGACAAACGTGTCAGCGACCCAATTCGCATCGGGATTTTTTCATCGATTCATGGCGACGAACCAGCCGGCGCACACGCCGTCATCAGTTTCCTCACTGAATTGGCTACCCAATCTGAACTCTCCTTTGATTACGAGATTTTCGCCTATCCGATTTGCAACCCAACCGGTTTCGAAGACAACTCGCGGCACTCCCGACGCGGCTATGATTTGAACCGTGAGTTCTGGAAGAATTCTGCTGAAGTCGAAGTGCAACTGCTCGAACACGAATTACGCACCCATAAGTTCAGCGGGATCATTCAACTGCACGCCGACGACACGAGCGATGGGATCTATGGATTCGTCCGAGGTCACACCCTGACCGAAAACCTCCTCCGCCCTGCCCTGCTCGAAGCTGGAAAGATTCTCCCCCGCAACATCAACGCCCTGATCGATGGCTTTGCCGCCCGCGACGGCATTATCTACGATCTTTACGAAGGTATCCTTGCCTCCCCGGCGGAAATGAATCCGGTGCCCTTCGAAATCGTTTTCGAAACCCCAGGGAACGCGCCGCTGGATTTGCAGGTCAAAGCCCTGGTCGTCGCCTTGAAGACGATCCTGACCGAATACCGCAAGTTGATCTCCTTCGCTCAGGATATTTAACGGGAAATACATGCGAATCGGGATAAGGAACTTGATAAGCTCTCCTTCTCAGAGGGCGAAAGCAGACTCACAAAGGGGCGCTTTTCTTCAGTGGAGCAGACGGTCTCATCCGGCGACCGACTTCTTTCCTGACCGGATCCCTTCAAAATGGATAAAAAACAGCCGAAAGTCGTAAACCCTTGTAACATCAGGGCCGTATAACTTTTCTTTGTTCCAGGAAAAGTTTTCTGGGAGTCAGAAAACTTTTCGGCGATCCAAGAAAAGTTTTTTGATGTTCAGAAAAGTTTTCTTGGCGCAAAGAAAGACGATTTCATCCTCAGAAAAGTTTTCCTGGAACAAAGACGACCCTTCCCATGTTCAGAAAACTTTTCCTGGCTCCAAGAAGGTCCTTCCCATGTTCAGAAAAGTTTTCCCCGTTCCAAGAAGGACGATCTGAGAGTCAGAAAACTTTTCCTGGAGCCAGGAAAAGATTTCTGAACCTCAAAAAAGTTTTCCTGGAACGCCGAAGGAAAATTTGGGAACAGAAAAACTAATCCTGATTCGCCGGGAAGTTTTCTGAGGTCAAAAGTCGGCTCCCCGGTTCGGGGGACAAATTTAAGTTCAAAAAAGCTTCCGTGGATCGCCAGCGGAAAATCTGAGGTTGGAAAAACCAATTCGAGTTCCAGGGATGCAATTTCGTACAGAAGAAACAGCGTTCTGGTTCCACGGAAGGTTTTCTCATTTTAACACAGCGTCTTCTGGATTCGACCGAGAAGAATTTCAGGTTTATAGCGTTTTCATCCGGCGTGGTGCCCCTACCGAGGAAAATGAGAATTCCACCGAACAGGGCGAAGAACCTTTAAGGCACATTTTAGTATTTCACGGGGCCGGAGTTTCGATCGATGACGAATCAGGAACCCCGGGTGTTCTTTGTAAATTTGGATTTATTCCTGAGCCAGGCGGGACTATCTGTCTTTCCGGTTTATTTGCTTCTGCGCGGGTCACAATAACGAGCGCGAACTTGGAAGTATCCGGGTCTTTCGGCGCAACATACATGGACGGATAACTGACACGATAACCTTGGCCATCAATAAGTAGTTCCGCCGTTTGATCTCGCATCAACTTAATCGTCAAAACAGTTTTTTCCTTCACGCTTTCGATTCGCAACGTGATTTGATCATCGGTGCCTTCGGTCATTTTGATGCGGCAGAAGTCTTCGGTTTTGCCGGGCATGCGCGCGGGCACGACGCCTCCCAACGTCATGTGCGTCATGATCGCCCATCCGTGCGGATTCAAAGCCGACGGCTGGTCCATGATGGACCATGAAGTTTCCAGTGCCGTGCCTTTTTGCGGCACGAACCGTTGGCGTTTGCTTTGGTTCGCAGCGTTCTGGGACTTTTGCTGAACCAGTTTGTAACGAAGCGTCACACCGCTCGAGTTGTCGATAAAGCTGGTGATTTGCAGGATGCCAATACCGCCTTCACGCGTCTTGAACGCAAACGCTTTTGGCAATTCATCGCCGGGGCGCATGAAACTAAAAGGCATTGGTTCGTGCGTCACCCTGGGAATTTGTTCCTCTGCTGCTTCAATGGTTTTTACGATTCCTTCCGGTGTGGCCTCATCCCAATTAATCAATCCAAGTGATAAGCCATCGAACATTGTCAGGCCTTTGTCTTCTCCCGGTCCGCTGGTGTGTCCCGCACCCGCCATGACATCGGCGCCAGTGGTGGCGGGCCAGGACTGCATCTCACTTGCCTTTGAACCAAGAAATCGGCCGATCCAATCGCCCACGGAATCTTCCGGCCCAAAATCGCGCGAGATTTCAATCGGCGGCGTAATCAGTTTGCCGGTGTCGAGATCAAGGAAAGAATTTTTGCCCACTGCAGGCTCGTTGATCACACGTTCGATCTCTTCGCTGAAAACCGGTTTGCCCGAGAGGCGAGACTTTGGCTGTTCCTTTGGATCGGGCAGATAGTGGCCGTCCTTCTCCGATTGATAGTTAATGTGTGGAGTGGCTGTCGCCGCCGATGAAGCTTTGGCGCGGGAACCGGCTGGTACCAGCTTGTAGCGA
>JAQGOU010000391.1 GCA_028293445.1 Verrucomicrobiales bacterium
CACGTAGATGTTGTTACCTTTCAGAATAATAGAGTCCTTTGCCCCAATGGCGAGGCTAGGCAGCCCGCGCGTTGCCAGTGGTAAAACCTGACCTTGGAGGTGACACAGAAAGAGAAAGGAGATCGAAAGGCAGACGGCTGCCTTGGTTGTTTGGATGAATTTCATAAGACCCAGTCCGGATACTCCACGTTTCACGAGTGCCGTCAATATTGATGTTTTTGTAGACAGCATTTCGCTACGCGCCAGCAGGTTTAAGAACAGTACGAGGAGCGCTATCTTTAATGCCTGCGGCTTAACGCAGTTGTGGCAGGAAAATAAATTGGCGCGACCTCACGGGGTGGTAATTCAACATCGGGTTAACGGCGCTTGATCACGAGTTCCGAAGGAACGGCTGAACCGTTATTCCAAATATCGGTTACAGAGGCATGGTCAAGCGTTGCCCAAGCGATTTCAGAAGTTGCAGAGGCATGGTCAAGCATTGCCCAAGCGATTTCAAGAGTTGCAGAGGCATGGTCGAGCGTCGCCCAATCGTTTTTAAGAGTTACAGAGGCATGGTCGAGCGTCGCCCAACCGTTTTCAAGAGTTGCAGAGGCATGGTCAAGCGTTGCCCAATCGTTTTCAGGAGTTGCAGAGGCATGGTCAAGCGTTGCCCAATCGTTTTCAGGAGTTGCAGAGGGGTGGTCGAGCGTCGCCCAATCGTTTTCAAGATCTGAAATCAGCTGGTTTTTCGAAGTAAGGCGCGGAGCAACAGGTGTTTAGGATGGTTTTGGCTAGAATGGTGGTTTTTGACCATTCGGAGGTCTTCAACCGGAAGAGTTAGGGCTCGATTGCATGTTCAAGCCCGGCAGCGGAATTAACCGCCCATTCTTATTGATCTGCGCTAAATCAGCTCTCAATGAGCGATGATCAGCGGTTGCTTTCGTGCTCGGACAAATAGATGGGTTCAAATTTATTTTCACATTTGCGACCAATAAAGACGGCCTTGTCAAGGGGAGGCCAGAAGTTGGTACCAACTTCTGGCCTTATGTAAATCATTTGGATCGTGTGAAATCATTCTCGTTCGATTGAGCGCGAGTCGCCCAGGAGAACACGCGAAGACCGGGTGAACTTAGAAAACGTTTATCCCAGTCGCGGGTGACAAACACAACGTTTGCGCCGACAGCGATGTGCTTCGTGAACAGATCAGTCAGTAGTCAGTAATCGGTAGTTAGTAGTTAAACAGAAACAAAACATAGAAAGAAAAAGCATATGGCAATTAATCCTACAATTAAACCAATCCCGGCCTTGCTCACCTCCGCTGGTGACGCCGCTAAAGCCGCTTCCGAGTTACAACTCGAAGTGACTTTGTTGCAAAATCCGGAACTCAAAATCAACCTCGACGCTGACGCGCTTGCGTTGGCGAACGATATCTACGAACAAGGCAAGAGCGGCTTGTCGGCACTTCGCACCACGGTGCATGCGCAGTTCGACGCCAGCCTGGCGCGTCTCACGCTCGCACGTGATGTGTTCAAGCCGTTCCTTGGCTCACAGTTCGGTCCATCATGGGAGGAGTTGGGCATGCCCGATTCCCTTGCGTTCCCACGCACGGCGGCAGAGGTGCAACCGATCCTGCGTTGTTACAAAACGTTTCTCGAGGCGCATCCGACGCGCGAGAATGTGGATCTGGGAATCACCGCTGCGGCCTTCGACACCTTGTTCGACGATATGAAGGCCGCGCGCGACGCGGTGACAGCTCAAGAACTGGTGGTCGATACAAAGAAGGTCATACGTGACAACAAAGCGACGCAGTTGCGCAAACGGATGCGCGATCTGCTCGATGAGTTGAGCATGTTGCTCCCGCCGTTGGATCCACGCTGGAAACGGTATGGCTTCAACATGCCGGGTGCGCAGGAGACACCGGATGTTCCGGCGAACATGCAGGCGATCCTGATCGGACCGAACGCGGCGGCGATGAAATGGGATGCGACGGCACGTGCGGAATATTTCCGCGTGTGGAAGCGGGTGATCGGCGTGGATGCGGAGCCCGTTGCAGTTGGTTCACCGGCGGATCTCGACTTCACGCTTGAGAACCTGCCTGCGAATGCAGTGATCGAGGTCTATGTCTCCGCCGTGAATAACGGTGGCGAAAGCCAGCTCTCGGAGAAGATCACGATTGTGACGCATTAAAGCTGGAGTTCACGCTTTAGCGTGTGGGAGAGGGGGACAACCTAAAGGTTGAACTCCAACAAAGCCGCCTCGGGAAACCGGGGCGGCTCTTTTTTTTGGACCGCGGCTGTCTCAGCCGCAGCAGATACGAACAAGCCAAAACGCGTGAGGTTAGACCAGTACGGTTCGATCATTCCACCCGCTGCGGCTGAGACAGCCGCGGTCCATTGCGATCGCGAATGCCATTGATTACTCAGGCTTTCTCGGCATAATCACTCAGTTGTTTTCCCAGCCAGCCGACTGACCCATATGAACCGCTATCCCATTTGCCGTGTTGCTCTCGTTTTGTTGATGTCCACGCTCGCGTCGCGCGCGACCGATGTCCGTCAGTTCGTGGTCGCGAAAGCCCAAAACTTTGTGCAGTCCGATGCCGGTGCGCCAACGGCAGCGACGGGAGTCGATGATAATTCGCCATTCCAATTTCATTCCAATGTTGACGCCGCGACATCGACGTCGGTTCAGAGCGTGACAGTCCGCGTCTCCCCGTCGGGGGCATTGCAGACTTTGCCGCAAAAAGAGCCGGGTAATTTCGAACTCAACACCGGCTTCGCCACGAAGACCGATCTGGACACGGCTTTTCCTTCGGGCGGCTATTTGTTTTCCATCGTGACGCAGTCGCAAGGGACGAAAACGCCGACGCTCACGTTGCCAGCAGACGCTTATCCGAACACGCCGCACCTCTCAAATTGGTCAGCGGCGCAATCGATCGACACGACGTCCGACTTTACATTCACGTGGGAAGCCTTCGCCGGAGGCACCACCAACGACATCGTCGAGTTCAAAATTGAGCAAGAGAACGACAGCATTAAACCCGATCTGAATGGCACAGCAACTTCCTGGACTCTTCCGTCCAACAGCTTAACGGCTGGGGTCACTTACAATTGCGAACTGCGCTTCATCAAGCTGGGCATCAATACAACCACGTATCCGGGAGCGACGGGTATCACAGGGTTTTTCAAGAACACGACGTTTCAAATCGGAAGCGCGTTTAACAATCCTGCGGGGCTGCTGCAATTTAGTTCGGCCAGTTACAATGTGAATGAGAACGGTGGCAGCCTAGATATCTCGGTGCAACGCCTCGGCGGCAGCACCGGCACGGTGTCGGCATCCTTTTCGATGGGCGATTTCACGGAGCATCCGCCGACTGCAGGTGTGGATTATGTTTCCACAAATTTGACGCTGACGTTTGCCGAGGGCGTGACCAATCAAATCGTGACAGTCCAAATCCTGGATGATGAATTGATGGAAGGGCTGGAGATCATCAGCCTCGGTTTGAACGATCCACAAGGGGGCGCAACGATTGGGCGTTCGCACGCGGATCTGAATATTCTCGATGATGAATTGCCGAGCGGACCGGACGTGCGCCTTTATCTCGTAGCCAAAGGGCAAGGGTTCAAGCAGTCGAGCACTGCGGTGCCGGTGCTCGAGGCATCGACCAATAGTCCATTTATGTTCATGGCATTTGTTCAAGAACTGTTTTCCGGTTCCGTCACGAACGGAAGCTTGCACGTGCCCAGTGGCAGCACGTTGCCGCTGGAAACCCACGATGAACAACTCAGGGTTCAACAAAAGTATTCCACGAAGACAGCGTTGGATACCGCGTTTGGGGCGGGTGTTTACACCTTCAGGATGTACACGAGCAATGACGGGGCGAAGACGAATGCGTTGACGTTGACGGCGGATAATTATCCATCGACACCGCACGTCTCAAACTGGTCGAGCGCGCAAAGCGTTGATCCGAGTGCGGGATTACTTCTGACCTGGGACGCCTTCACGGGTGGGACGACGAATGATTACATTCAGTTGTCCATCGATGACAGCACCAACGACCATACGATTTTCGAAACGCCGGAGTTCGCCGAACCAACGCACCTGGTCGGCACGGCTACATCCGTGCAAATTCCGGGCGGAGTGCTGAGTGGAAATCAGACTTACCAGGCGAGGCTGTTGTTCGCGAAGCGCGTCGATTCAAACACGAATTATGCAGGCGTGCCGGGTGTCGCTGTTTACTTCAGAGAAACGCAATTTGCGCTGCAAACGATCAACCAACCGCCCGTGCAGGGAATGATTCAATTCAGCGCCGCCACTTATACTGTGAGCGAGGGCGGAGGGAGCCTCAATTTTGTAGTGACGCGCACCGGTGGAAGTTCGGGGACGGTGACGGTCGAGCTCGCCAGCGCGGATGGCACGGCCACGGCCAATGCGGATTATACGCCGGTGTTGAGCACGTTGACCTTTCTCGATGGTGAGACCAGCAAGACCAATTCGCTCGCTGTCTTGGAAGATGTGATCGTGGAAGGAAGCCAGACTGTTTTACTGACACTGCGTAATGCGACCGGTGGCGCGATTCTCGGGACGAGCAACGCGACGGTCACGATCACGGATAACGAATCGTCCACCGCAGGCGCACTGCAATTCAGCACGGCTACTTACAGTGTAAATGAAAGCGTTGCGTCGGCGACGATCACGGTGACTCGCAGTGGTGGGAGCGCCGGCAGTGTCACAGTCAATTATGCGGCGAGCAATGGCACCGCGACTGGCGCGGATTACACGCCGGTTCTCGGCACCTTAACTTTTCCCGCCGGTGCCCTGAGCAAAACTTTTACGGTCCCGATCATCAATGACGTGATTCATGAGACGAATGAAACGGTGAACCTGACGTTGAGCAATCCCGGCGGCGGAGCGGGACTCGGCTCGCGCTATACCGCAGTGCTGACGATCGTCGACAACGATCCCTTGAGCACCTTCAACTTCAGCCTGACGAATTACAACATCGCCGAGAGTGGGAAAACTGTTTTGGTCACGGTGGCGCGAACGGGCGGAACGAGTGCGGTGGGAGTGAACTTTACCACGACGAATGGAACGGCGACTGCGGGAGTGGATTATCTCGCGACGAACGGAACGCTGGCGTTTGCTTCAGGAGTCTTGAGCAAAACGTTTTCGGTGCCGATTCTCGACGATACAACGGCTGAAGGGAACGAGACGGTTTTGCTTTCTTTGAGTAATCCAACGGGACTTGGAACGCTCGGGCTGCGCAGCAACGCGATGGTCACGATTCTAGACAACGAATTCGGCGGCACGTTGAGCTTCCTTGCCACGAACTTTAATGTGAGCGAAACGAATGCGTTGGCCACGATCACGGTGGCTCGCTCCAATGGCCTGGCGAACGGCGTTACAATCCATTATGCAACCACGGCCGGCAGTGCGACGGAGGGTTCCGATTATACCAATGTCTCCGGGACGCTGACGTTTAAGACCAATGAAACGAAAAAGACGTTTACCATTCCGATCACGGACGACTCTGCGCCGGAAGGAAATGAATCGGTGAATCTGTTGCTCAGCGAGCCTACCGGCGGTGGGTCGCTCGGAAAACTCAGCAACTCAGTGCTCACGATTGTCGATAGCGAAGCCACGTTGCAGTTCAGCAAAACCAATTCCAGCGCCAAAGAAAACGGACTCACTGCGGCCATCACCGTTCAGCGCACCGGCACCGGGGCTGGCATTGTCTCGGTTGGTTACGCGACGAGCAACGGCAGTGCGACGGCTGGTTCCGATTACACGGCGAAGAGTGGAACACTGACCTTTGCCGCTGGCGTGATGAGCCAGACGTTTACGATTTCTCTTCTGAACGACACGCTCGCGGAGGGTAATGAAACCGTGAACCTTACGCTGACGAATGTCGTTGGGATTACGCTCGGCCAGCAAAGCAATGCGGTGCTCACGCTCGAGGATGATGACAAAGGGGGCGTTTTGAATTTCAGCCCGGCGCTTTATACCGTGAGCGAAACCGGAAAACTCGCGACCATCACCGTGCTTCGCACCAACGGACTCGCGAGCGGCGTGAGTGTTGATTATGGAACGAGTGGAGGTAACGCGACACCCGGCGCGGATTATACCGCAACCAATGGCACCTTTAACTTCGCCGTGAACGAGACGAAAAAGACTTTGAGTGTGAAAGTGCTCGACGACGCGTTGCTCGAAGGGCCGGAATCGGTTTCGCTGAGTTTCAGCAATCCGCAAGGTGGCGCGACGCTCGGAACGAATAGCACTGCGACATTGACCATCACAGATAATGAGACCGGAATCATTCTGCGTTTCAGCACGAACAGCTTTCGAGCGAGCGAAACGAACGGCAGCGCAACGATCACCGTTCTACGCTCCGGCGGATTGGCGAACAGCGTGAGCGTGCACTATTCAACCAGCAATGGTACCGCCACGAACGGCTTGGATTATAGCGGCGCGTCCGGCACACTCTTGTTCGGGCCAAACGTCACGAGTAACACATTCAATGTTTCAATTATCAGCGATGTCGTTCAGGAAAATAATGAGACGGTCCAATTGCAGTTGTCCAACCCCAGCGGCACAGCGATCCTCGGCACGCTCTCAAATGCGACGCTCATCATTGTCGAACCCAAGCCGAAGATTGCGCTGAGCACTTCACACGTGCGCCTCACCCAATATTGCACCGCTACGGAAGTGACGGTTTATAACGTCGGCGAACCCGGCAGTGTTTTGTTTTTTGGCATCGATCAAGATGTGAATTCGGACTCACTGATGGTCTCGCCGCAGTTTGGAACACTACAGTGGAATCAGTCCATGACACTCACCGTGACGAATATATTTCCCGATTTTCCCGGCACTTATCTGGCCAGCATTCACGACCCGCGTGCCGCACCGACGAACGCAGTTTTATCAGTTGAAATCGCCACCGAAACCGGCGCGGATTTTCTCGGCACCTGGAGCGGGACCTGGTCGGGGAGCAGTTACGGTCGAAACAATCCAATGCAGCCTGAGCCGACGGCTCCTGTCAGCGGCACATGGATCCTAAATTTGCAAACCGTCGATCTCGCAAACCAGACCGCCTCGGGAACCCTGACGTGGAATGGATCGGATGCCTACTGGACTTACACATCGGATGGCAGCGGTTTTTACAGCAGTCCGACACCGCATGCGTTCGTTCCGAACCGCACGATTTTATTCAATAGCTCCAACACGACATTTACCACTCCGCAAGGGAATGTATGCGGCCGGTTTGACCTAAACATTCAAGGCTTTTTCAACGCGCCGAATCCGAGTGATGCCTTTTATGGGCCGAACTTTTCTGTCGCATTGAATATAAGGACAGGACAGGTTGAAAGCACTGGAGCCTCCTGGTCGGCGCATCC
>JAQGOU010000405.1 GCA_028293445.1 Verrucomicrobiales bacterium
CCCGAGGCATTTTCGTCGGATGGAACATTGGATGATGCACGACGCGCGGAGATCACCCTGGGACAGCTTTTGTGCATGACGGGCGGTTATACCGGCGAAGGTGGCGCGCCAACGGCTGTCGTGATGGGCAAGGCGTTTCAGCTGAAGGCGGTGGCCGGACAGGATATTCACAACCTCGATCAATCGTCGTTGCGTTGTGCGATGTGGACCAATGCCGGTGCGGGTTATTCCTATTCGTCGCCGGAACCGCACATTGCCTCGATGGTGTTGCGGCGCGTCACCGGAATGGACTTGCAGGATTACATCAACGAGCGTCTGGCCAAGCCGATGGGATGGGGACCGTGGGGTTATTGCCTGCATCGTGGTGATTTTGTCATGCCACACGCGAACGGGGCAGGGAGCATCGCGGTGCATGCCACCGATGCGTTGCGTTTTGGTTATTGCCTGGGACATGGCGGCCAGTGGAACGGGAAACAACTGGTGCCAGCAGATTACATCGCGCTCTGCCATAAGATGTCGGATTACAATCCGCATAGTCCCTACAGCTTGATGTTCGAACACAATTCGGATGGCCACGTGGCGGGCGCGCCTCGGGATGCGTTTTGGAAATCGGGTGCGGGTGGTTTCGCGCTGATCGTAGTGCCGTCGCTCGACCTGGTGATTTACAAAATGGGTGGCGATAACGGTCAATATGATCCCGCCTTCATCGGTGTGCCTCAACCGGAGGCGAGTCATGAACGCGACCAGTGGCATGCGATCCCACGCACGCCTTTCAATGAAGGGAGCATGATGGGGGATGACGGCATCCGGCGTGTGTTGGAGATGGTAAGCGCGGCGGTGAAAGATTAGGGCGATTGTTAGAAGTGATTTCCGGGGTGTAGCGACTGCTAAAAGAAATTTTCGAATTGCACGGGTCGTAACGGACCGCGGCTGTGTGCAACGCACCAACCGCAGCGGGTTCGGATACGCCGTGAACGCTCTCTTTCCCAACGTCTTCTGCCGTGCGTACCCGCTGCCAAGGAACCAGTTTCGTCGATGAATAGAAACGTCGATACGCGAGCATTTTCTCCCTCACCCTAGCCCTCTCCCGCTGGGAGAGGGGACCTGCGCCTGCGTCCTTTTAAACCATTCAGTCCGCGCCAGGGCGTCCATGCTGTCCGAGACCCCGTGCAACCCAAGGCCCTCCGATCCCCTCTCCCAGCGGGAGAGGGTTAGGGTGAGGGAGAGTGCGTCGACCAAACCTTCGCTTTCAATTTTTTCAAAAGCGTTCCTTGGCAATAACAACCAAATCTTTGGTTGGCGTCTGCGGCTGAGACAGCCGCGGTCCGACGCAACGGAGCACCTTCATAGACTCACCGCCGCTTCGATTGTTGATATAACTCGGTGGATACATTGACTCCTCACCGGTGAGCCCCATAGTGCAACCTGATGACTTCCCTCAAATCCCTGATGGCGTTGCTTTTGCTCACCGTTTCCGCCGTCGCCCAGACCAATCTTCCCACACCTGCGTTGACTCTGACGGGCAGCAACGTTGCGGCAGCCTGGCCGATCGCCGTGGCCGGTTCCCCCGTGGTCAAATACAACCCGAACATCGTGTTGCAATCCACGGACAATCTCGGGGCACTCTTTAACACCGTAACGAATCCAGTGAACGCCGCCGCTGGGAATTATTCCGTGGCCGACACCGCCACGGCGGGAAACCGATTTTATCGCCTCTCCTTCACGCCGGTCGCGGCTCATCCTCTTCCGAAGATGTGGGTGGACAATGGAACTTTTGACAATGGATTTACCAATGCCTTTGGTTACGTGTTTTTTGACACCCTCCCTGTCAGTCAGCCCCCGCCGCCGACCGGTAATCCGCCGACCTACGAGTATCAAGACAACACAAATTACGTCATCGGCACCTTCGCGACCCCGCTGTTCGCGGAGAACATCACCCTGTTTGACGCCTCGCAATCTGTCGACCCGCGCGCCGCGACCAATGGCGCGCTCAGTTTCAAGTGGGAGTTTCAAACCTCCGATGCCAACAGCGCCCTGTGGTTCACATCAGACGGAATTACCGGTGCCGATAGCCCGGTGGCGACCGTCGCGCCGAGTGGGCTGGCGTCTCAACCCAGAAATCCAAATGATCTCCGGGCTCACCTCTGGCGGACGCGATTAACGATCACTCACCTCCCCCTCGATCCCAATGTGGCGCTGACAAACCAACAGAAGGTGGTCTGGTTCCGCTTCGAATACCTTCATTCGGAACGGGAACTCGTTTTTTGACCGCGTATAGCCGAAAACTCCTTTGCTTACCCAGAACGTTTCAACTCCGGACACTTTATCCAGAGTTCCCGGCTGGTTTTTGGAAATAAATGCGGGAATTCCAGACTGACGGCGGCACCAATAATATTATTGGCGAGAATTCCAGCCTCCCCGTGGCGTCTATAATAATATTGGCGGGATTTCCAGGCTGACGGCGACGCCAATATTAATATTTGTGGAATTTCCATTCTATAAACGGCGCCAATAATAATATTGGTGCCACGGTAAGGCTGGAATTCCCGCCAATAATAATATTGGCGCCGTTTACAGGCTGGAAATTCCGCCAATAATAATAAATTCCAAAATTCCAGCCTGTAATTTCCGCCAATAATAATATTGGCGTTGCTACAAGACTGTTAGTCAGCAACTTACGTAAACTGACTCGTTTTTCATCGTTTTTACCCGGAATCGCCCTTGAAGACTCCCGATGTCCTGACATGTGGTGAGAATTTGAGACCTTTCGCGAGCCAGATTAGTCGTCAATTCCCGCTCATGGGGATTGCGGACGATGCGCTGGCTGCTTCCCTTGAGACCACGCGAGTCCAATCGGCTCTACGCTGCTTATTCGATGGATGACGTCTTCCTCCAAATATTTCGAATGCAAGCAGTCTTTATAAGGTTTGCCGCAAAGACTGCATTCGGAGGCTTTAATGAGGAGGATCTTGCCCGGTTTAATACCTTCCGATTTGAAAATATGCTGGTCCTCTTTTGGAACAGTCGTAAGTATTTCTATTTTGTCCTCGTTTGTTTTTACGTGAAATTGGTCTGGCCTAAGAAGTTTTCTTTCAAACTTTAGGAGTCCAGTCTCTTTGAGGGTACGCCAGAGATTATCATTCTTCGGTTTGTACCGCTTTGAAGTAGCAGCTGCTATGCAATCGCACCACTTGTTGAGATCAGCAAGCGTTTCGGGCAACTGCATTTCTGCCAAAGAAAAGCATTCAAATAACGGACGTACGCAGCCGGCGAACGAGAAAAATATCGCATGCTCATTGTAGTTCACACTAATGTTAATCGTCAGCAGCTTTTCGACTCTAAGCTCGAACAAGCGACGTAGAAAAGTGAGTATTCCAACCATCGTTTTCCGGGCAGCATGGACAGCGTTTTCACCCGTATGGACAATCAGCGGGAGGTTTAACACGTCGTCCTCAAACCGCACAGTTACTAAGTCGTCCTCCATTTCGATTAAGTTGCCACCCTGTTTCAGAATTTTAATCACATCAACTGTGTCGGATTCGATATAATGATATTTAATGGAATCGTTTCGCAAACTGTCGAAGCTGAAAACAAATCGCTCTCCGTATTTTGCCGAAAAACTTTCATGAAACGACACGGATAAATCCATTCCGTCTTCATCGAACATTCGGAAGGGAATATAGTTGTAAACTGAAGGCGCGGATTCCTCGTGCTTCTCCGTTTCGCGTATTTCTTCGATTACCTTGTCCGTTCCGCCGAGATATTCCCCAATAAGCATGTTGTCTCGGAAATAATCAGACATCAGCCTTTTCCACTTTTGGACCTGCAGTGCACCGTCTATCCGCCAAAGCTTCGTATATTCAGTTCTCCGACCGGAATTCTTTAAATCAACTTCAAGGCGCCGGAGCATAGCTGACTCTTCGTAAAGCCGAATGGCCCCATCCGCATGCCGAAATGTTTCCTGGTCATCCGAAGTGATGCTGTGAACAAAGCGGCAGCCGAATTTGGTTTTGCCAACTCCGAGGGAAGGGCTATCAAGCAGCTCTTCGCATTCGAATGTGCGCGCGCCTCCCTGCTCATACCACCAGAACTCTGTTCGAGATATCCCACTATAAAAGCGTTCTTCCTCCGAAGCTTCATGGCGCGTCACGCCTAGGGGGATACTAGATACGTCATCACTAAAATGTGGCCCAAACCAATATTGCAACTCCTCCTTTTCGTGATGTGTCGCAGGAAGACCGACCATGTCGGAATCGAGAGCGATTCGGACGTCTAAATTTGTGTTCTCAGCAGCGCCATACAATTGAGATAGAAAGGGGGTATTTAGAGTGTTAAGCCTCGAAAGTGAACGGCGAAGAAACGGATGAGCAAAAAACAGTAGACCATCGAGCTCAAATACGCCTGAACTAATGGATTTGAGGGTCCGAAGCGGAATCAAACCATCCTTGTCTTCTTGCTCGAATATTTTGGGAAAGGCCCTTCGTGCGAGCCCAGATTGAATGAATGAGGCACATCCAAATGCTGATTCTTTAATATCTCCGGAAATGAATTGCTGAAGCCTTGCTTTAAGCTCCGACCGCACCGGCCCAACTGTTTCTTCAATTCGATTCGAGTGCCGTCTGATGTGCACCTGTGTTACAGCCGCTTCCTCATCTGGGGTTTCCGGGATCTCAATAATTGCGGTAAGCCTGGCCAATCCGGGAGCTATATGAACCGCAAGTGGCGCAGCCCATCCGATTGGGCGGTGTTGATCGTGACCAACAAGATAGAGCATGCCTGTGTCCCAAGTTTCATTCAAGCCTGAGACTAAAGCCCCCACAGTGAACATGGAGCCATTCCGGTTTATTGAGTTGCTACTGGTTACAGTGATTTCTCGCTTCATGGCTCCCAGATCGTCAGCGCGTTTGCTTGAACAGCTTTAAGAGAATGACTATAAATCGGATTGCGTTCCACGACTTTCGCACTATAAACCTGCGCTAGGACGGCATATGGCTGACTTCACTCGCAAAAAACTTCAAGTATTCGTATCGTCGACATACAGCGACCTAATCGATGAACGCCAAGCGGCAGTCGAAGCGATTCTGACAGCTGGCCACATCCCAGCAGGGATGGAGCTATTCACCGCCGGCGACGAATCTCAGATGGAGGTCATCAAGCAGTGGATCGATGAATCTGATGTCTATCTGCTTATTTTGGGTGGACGATACGGAAATATCGAAGTGAAGAGCGGCAAAAGCTATACGCATCTTGAATACGAGTATGCGCTTTCCAAGAACAAACCTCTCTTCGCCTGTGTCATCAAAGAGTCTGCAATCGAACCACGCGTAAAAGCTAAAGGGATCAAATTTGTAGAAACGGATAATTCTAAGCTCCTAAATGAATTTCGCGCTCAAGTTCTGACGAAAATGAGCAAATTCTGGGAGGATTCTAAAGATATCAAGATTACGGTCGCCGAAACACTTTCCCATCTTGCAAGGAGAGATGATTTGATTGGATGGGTCCGGTCCAGCACTCAATCGGATTTGCCAGCAATCGCTGACGAAATCACTAGGTTGAGCAAAGAAAATGCTCATTTAAGAAGTCAGGTTGCGAATGGGGATAAAGAAGAAAGGATCAATGGGCTAACTTTCGCTGAGCTCAAATTGATCTTGGATGAAAAGAAGCTTACCGTTTTCTTTATCGCCAATCGCGTGGAGCTTGCTGGAAATCCTGGATTGTCGACTAGGAAAGGACCGCGCGAGATCCAGGAGCTCTGTACTTTAGGATTGATAGAACCGGGATTGTACGGAGTGAATCGAATCACCCAGGCGGGGTGTGCATTCCTGAACAAACTTGAGATGCTCCATCTTCAAACGATTGCGAACGCGTCAGATGATGGTAGTTGATTCCGATCCGTAGGGTGCTCCTTGAATTGCCTGCACTTCAGTTTGTCCCATGCTCCTTTTCCCACAGCACTTCGGACTGGCGACGGAGACGGCGGAGGGTGCCGCGATCGGTGTTGGGACGCAGACCGCATTTGTTTTCCACATAGCTCCAGCGTTTGTCCCCGGTCCATCCTTGTGATTCCGCGTACTCGTGCGCTTCGTAGAAAATGCGGAGCATCGCTTTCTTGCTCACATTCCCTTCACTCGCTTTCGGTCCGTGCCAGCCAAGGTCTTCGTCGGCGTGGACTTCCTGAAATTCGCCCCAGTTCATATCGTCAAAGGCGTTGAACGACATGTGGCGGGGCACGGTGAGCTGTGTGCCGAAGATGGTGCGGATCACGGTGAGACGCGCGAGGAGCGGGCGATCGAATTCCATGCCCAGCAAATTATTCTCGGCGCAAAATAAATCAAAAAAAGCCTGGAAGAGCCAACGTTCCTTGTCATCCGCCCGGTCGTATTCCCAGCGCGACGGACGATACCCGCGGTCGAGCAGATGCGTATGTCGCACGATCCCCGTGACGTTGTTGCGATACTTGGTAATGTCGAAAAGCGATTGGATTTCGTTCCAACCCTGCGCGATGCGCGGATTGTTCGGGAGATCCTTTTCCATGGCGTCGTACTTGGCGGAGTTGCGCAAGAACTTCTCATAATTGCCGGTTTGAATATCGGATTCATGCTTCGAGACTCGTTCCTGGGTGGATGCGGAGGGAAGTTGTTCCAGCTTTTTCAGGAGGATCGGAATGCGATGATCGATTTCTTCACGCGCATTGATTTTGGCCGCAATCATGCGTCCGAATCCGGCGAAGTCCAGTACCCACAGTGTAAACGGCACCGTGCACCATTGGAGAAGGATGTGGAGATACGGCGCGTGTCGTTTGTGGTCTTTGTTCTTGATGAACCCGAAGAGTTCTTTCCCGAGTGACTCGAGTTTATAGAATTGTCGGAACGCGAGCTTCTTAACTTTACCCGCCCAAAGGTCGAATTGTTTTCCCATGTGGGCGGTTTTTAAAACATAGATTCACACGGATGGGAACGGAATTTTTGACACGAATTGCACGAATTTTCACGAATGGGGAAAGAAGGTAAAAAAATGTTAACCGGAAATACTCGAAAAACGCGAAACAGAAGTCCCGCCAGGAGCCAAAGAAAATTCCCTCAGCTTAAACATCTTCCTTTTCGCGTATTTAGCTTATTTCGTGGTTTCTCTCTCCGGATTTTCTTCCTAATTCGTGTTAATTCGTGAAATTCGTGTCAAAACTCCCCTTCCCCAAAGCCTCACTTTAAAATTTCTAAAACCGACTTCAACCAATGAAATCAGGCCTGCGCAGGTAGGGCACAGTTTCTTGGAAACTTTGCCCTTATGCGAGGGGTGTCGTCTGTGAAATAACATGGCCTGTTCAATCGAACGCGAGTCGTTCAGGAGAACACACGAGGACCGGCGGGCCTAGAAAACCTCAGCCAGTCGCGGGTCTCACGCACAATGTTTGAGGCCGACAGCGATGTGCTTCGTGCAGCGCGCCGCGCGCAGGTTCAAAGTTTGAAGTTTAAAGTTCAAAGTTGGAACAGCAGACGGCGCAGACGGAAACAGTAAACAGTTCTTCAGTTTAAAACGCTGAAGAAAAGAGAAAGAGAAAACATATGAAACAGAAACAACTACTAACCATCCCGGAGCTCCAAAGCTCGGCGGCAGTCGTGAAAGCGGCTGCCATCGACAAAGGCGCGGGTATCCCGCTGTTACACAATACAGCGGTTAACATCGGCATAGACGCCGACGCGTTGACGACAACGTGCAACAATCACGATGCAGGCAAGGTCGTCCTTGCCACTAAACGTGCATTACTGGCAACGGTCGTTGTCATCGTCCGCGCATTCCTGATGTTCGGCCGTGATATTCTAAAACCGATTTTCGGTAATGAATATTCACAGGCGTTCGACGTGCTCGGATTGGTCGGTTCCATTGCCATTCCACGTACTGCGGAAGAGCTATTGGTCATCCTGCAGAAGTTCAAGGCGTACTTTACGGCACACCCTGAACTGGAGGATCCGTTGCACAACATCACGGCAGCACGTGCGCAGGAACTCTATGATGAGCTGCTCGCGGCGCTGAATGCTGTGAACAGCCAGGAAGGTGCTGTGGAAACGTTGATGCAGTTACGAGATCAGGCCGCGGAGAAGTTGCGTAAGCGGCTCCGTGGGGTGATCGATGAAATGATGCAATCGCTCGATCCATTCGATGGCCGTTGGCTGGCGTTCGGATTCAACATGCCCGGTGCGCAGGAACGTCCTGATGTGGTGGAGAACCTGAGAGCCGCCTTGATCGGACCGACAACCGCCGCCCTCGTCTGGGATGTGCCGGCACGCGCTGATTATTATCACGTGCTCCAACGTATCCAGGGTGTGGATGCGGAGTTGGTGCTCATCGCCTCGCCACAGGATCCAGCCATTACGCTGGAAAATCTGCCAGCAGGTAAGTCGATCGACATCGTGCTCGCTGCCGTGAACAACGGTGGTGAAGGCCCCCGCTCGTCCACTGTGACGATTGTCACACACTAAAGCTGGAGTTCACGCTTTAGCGTGTTGGAAGGGGACAACATAAATGTTGAACTCCAACAAGCCGCCCGGGAAACCGGGCGGCCTTTTTTTTGAGATGACTATCTCAGACACGATCCCTCGCAACAGAACCTTACGGGGTGGTTGGAGTTACACTGTTCGTGGGTTGATTGGTTCCTGAAGTCGGCGTTGCCGTCGCTCCGGAGCCCGCTCCTTCCGTCGTGCCCCCTGCCCCGGTCTGGTTCGCGGAGTTTTGGCCACTCTGACTTCCCGTTCCCTGATCCATGCTCCGCGGTTTACAAGCGACGAGGGCGAGAACGCTGCATCCGATGATGAATAAAGTTTTTTTCATGTCTCCCTACCTGTCGCGGCGAAATGACCGCACTGCAATCGGCACGAATTCTATTTTGTCCCAAGCCAGCGTGGTAACATCACCGCAGGGAAAGCTGCACGCCCAGGTAGTTGCCGCACGGATTGACGCCCCGCCGGTTCATGCGACTGTCGAGTGATGAAACGTGTGTGTCTTGGTGTGGCCTTGGCCGTGGCGTTGCTCAGTGGCATGGGATGTCGGAATGTCTACTATTCGGCCTATGAAAAACTGGGCGTTTACAAACGGGATCTGCTCCAGAAACGGGTCGTGGCCGCCCGGGATGAAGAAAAGAACACGCAACAGGAATTTAAAGATGCGTTGACCCGCCTGAAGGAAATGACTGGCTTCGAAGGAGGCGACCTCGAGAAACACTATCGTCAGTTACAATCCGATTACGACGACGCCGCCTCGCGCGTGACGGCCGTCCACAAGCGGGTGCAGGATGTGGAAACCGTCGCCAAGGATATGTTCACGGAATGGGAAAAGGAGAATCAACAGATCAGCACGGAATCGTTGCGCACCACGAGTCGACGTCAGCTGGTCGAGACTCGCCAGCGTTATGAGGACATGATTATCGCGCTGAAAAGGGTGGAGCGCGGCATGGATCCGGTGCTGGTGAAATTACACGATTATGTTCTCGCGCTGAAACATAGCCTCAATGCGCAAGCGGTCGCTTCCTTAAAAGGAGAGTCGACCAAAATTCAAGCGGACATCAATCGGCTCCTGGAAGAGATGAACCGGTCCATCGCCCAGGCCGATGAGTTCATTCGGCAGATGCCGAAGTAAGAAGGAGGCGTTCGGTCGCGGACGGCGCATTTGACATTACCACCCCGCCGACTGAGGGCAGTCGGCCTACAAAGCACGCTGTAGGCCGCGTGCCCTCACGCGGCGGGGGGCGAACAGACAAAGACGGTAGCAGTGTCAAGAGGCGATCCCCGCCGGTAATCCCCGAGAACTTTTCTTGCCATGCGCGTGAAAACATGACTGGTATTGGGGGCATGAATATTCGATCTCTCGCGGTCATTTCTACTCTGGCGCTATTGTTGAACAATAGTTTCGCCCAGGCCCCTGCCGTTAAAGGCGGCAACACCCCTGCTCCGCAGCACCAATCCGCCGTGGTTCCGGTGCCGCGCAATGACAAGACACAAAAACGTTTTGAAGAACTTACCGATCGCGTGATGAAAAACGCCGGGAACGTGGATGTCCTGTTCGTCGGGGACTCGATCACACAAGGCTGGGAAGGCACAGGGGGCAAGCCGGTCTGGCAGAAATATTATGGCAAAATGAAGGCGGTTAACATCGGGATCAGCGGAGATCAAACGCAGCATGTCTTGTGGCGGTTGGATCATGGGAACGCTGACGGCCTCAAACCGAAAGTCACGGTCCTCATGATCGGCACGAATAATT
>JAQGOU010000406.1 GCA_028293445.1 Verrucomicrobiales bacterium
GAAAAGTATTGGGCCTCCCGTTGCAGCAAAGGGAAGAGGCCGCGTTCGCCGAGGTGATGTCGGGAAATGTGCCGACGTTCTGGCGTGAAATGGTGCCGATCACGGTCACCGATGCCCCGGCCAAAACACATACGCTCACTTATTCGGTTTCTCCCGATTATCTCTCCATCGGTTCCGACGAAGATTACCTCCTGATGCCGCTCACTCCGTTCACGGCGCAAAGGATCGCCGATGGATTGGATTGCTCCCTGCCGACGCCAAAAATGGTAAACCAGATTTATAGTAATGCCGTGGTGAAACTGGAGCCCTCTCCGATTCCGCCGGGGGCAACGATGGTCACGGTTCCCGTTTTTATTCAGCACAACGAAACCGCGCGAAAACAGCGGGATGCACTCACGAAACAATTTCCGCTCGGTGCCCTGACGGCAGGACACAAGAAAGACATCGTCATCTCGAACAAGTTATTGGCGAGTCCCGGCAAGGTCGCGATTTACGGGTGGCACAAATCAGACGGACTGCCGATTCAACCGGTCTATACCGGCCATACCGCCTCGTGGGCGGATTACAGTCACGGCGTTCGATTCGTGAGCAATAGAGTGATGCTGAACGGCGCAGTAAAATCGCTGGAGGAAGTGCTGTCGGATCCTGCGCTCGCGCCGTTGTTGAGCAATGAAGGCGTGATGAAACAACCGCGTTATGTCCTGAAGGAGTTTCCCAGCGAGAAACCAAAGAGCGCTGCTTCAACCAACGCACCGGCGAAAATTAGGAGCGGCTCCACGAACGAGGAGGTCACAGACTTGACGTTCGATCCGCAAGTGCGCATTAAAATCAATGCGCCCGGGCATCTGGATCCGAAGAAACCACTCCTCCTCATTTTCTACACGCTACCGAACGGCAATACGATCGAGCACACCGTCGGCAAAGTGGTGACACCTGCCGAGGATTGGCATTTCAACATTCAACATATCGGGGCACAGACCCGTTTCCTGCGGACGCAACTGACGAATGAAAACGTGGTGGTCGCCTATCTCGAAAGCGGACTGAAGAGCTGGCCAGCGTGGCGAACCAAAAACGGCGACAAGGCCCTGCCAAAGATCATCGATTTGGTGAGAGGGAAATTCAACGGGTTTAAGACAAGTGTGGTGTTGGCCAGTCACAGCGGCGGAGGCAGTTTTATTTTTGGTTATCTGAACACGCAGGAAAAAATCCCTGCCGACGTGGAGCGCATTGCGTTTCTCGATTCCAATTATGGTTATGACACCGCCTTGCACCACGACAAACTGGCGGCGTGGCTAAGGGCTTCCGACAAACATCACCTTATGGTCCTCGCGTATCACGATGACATCGCGCTCTTGAACGGGAAGACATTCGTCAGCGCTGCGGGCGGGACGTGGGGAAAGACCCATCTTATGCTGACCGACTTCGCCAAGGATTTCCCGCTGACGAAAACGACGTCGGGCGATCTGGAGAAACATTCTGCGCTAAACGGGCGCGTGCAATTCTTGCTGATGGAAAATCCGGAGAAGAAAATTCTCCACACCGCGCAGGTGGAAAAAAATGGTTTTATCCACGCGATCCTCTCCGGCACGCCGCTGGAAGAAAAAGGCTACAAATATTTCGGCGACCGGGTTTACGGCAACTTCATCAGTGCGGAGTGATCATGAGGTGCGGCGGCCCTCGGCCATTGCTTATCCAAACACCAGGCGGCAGATAATCACCGAGGCAATCACCCCTACCCCATCCGCAATCAATCCTGCGGCAATGGCGTGGCGGCTGCGGCGAATCGCGACGGAACCGAAATAAACTGAGATCACATAAAAGGTTGTTTCCGTGCTGCCGTAAACTGTCGCGGCCATGCGCGAGAGAATATTGTCCGGCCCGGCGTTTTTCACGATGTCGCTGAATACAGCCATCGAACCGCTGCCGCTAAGCGGCCGCATGATCCAAAGCGGCACCAGTTCTGGCGGAAAATGGATAAAGTTTAAGGCGGGTCGCAGTAGATCTGTAATCAGGACAATCCCACCGGCAGCGCGGAACATTCCGACGGCAACGAGGATCGTCACGAGAAAGGGTATGATTCGGATCGCGGTGTTAAATCCTTCTTTCGCGCCTTCCACAAATTCTTCATAGACCTTCAGCTTTCGCAGCGCGGCATACAGCGGGAAAAATGAAATTAGAAAAGGAACCGCGAGGAGTGAAATGGCGTTTACAAATCGAACCAAACCATTTTGAGTCGGTGCCTCAGCAGTGGCGGTTTGGCTCAACGGCCACAGCACACCCGGGAACGCCATCGAAACCAGGAAAACCGCAAAGCAAAGACCGAAAATCAAAAGCACGACGTAACCGAATGGAGTCAGCGGTGGAAGGGAAATTTGCGTCGGGAGAGTGACGGACTGGGTTACCGATTCGGCGCTGCTCGTTTTGTTTTCACCAGTGGAAACGGGTTCCTGCGGCAAACGGAACGCGCGAACTTTCTCCAGGAGTTTTACAGCGCTGATGCCCGCGATATTGGAACAGATCGTAGCGAGAAAGGCTGTGCCGATGATCACGGTCGGTTGTTTCGATCCAGCCGAAGCCAGAATCGCCACTTCGGTAATGGGAAGGAGTTGAACCGAGCTCGTATTGATCGCCAGAAAGGTACACATCGCGTTGGTGGCAGTCCCGGGATGACGATTGAGTGTTTCCAGGTCTTTCATCGCCCGTAAGCCGAGAGGTGTCGCGGCATTGCTTAACCCAAGCATATTCGCAGCAATATTTAGAATCATTGAACCCATCGCCGGATGATCAGGAGGCACATCCGGGAAAAGTTTCCTCATGATTGGACGTAAGGCACGCGCGAGGATTTGAACCAGCCCTGATTTCTCCGCGAGCCGCATGACCCCAAGCCAAAGCGTCATGATGCCTATCAGACCGATGGCCAACTCGACAGCCGTTTTCGCGCCACCGACTGCACCATCCGTCAGTTCTTTCATGTGGCCGCTGAAACCGCCGATAATCACGGCAAATAGGATCAGGCCGAGCCAGATGTAGTTGAGCATTGCGCTTGGCTATAAACTATTGGAACGAAACTGGGCGAGAAAATTTTTTAAAAACTGACACCATCAAGCCTCAAATCAATCACTGTGGAAGGACATCTTTCAGAAAGGCGATTACATCAGGTCCCCAGATGCTGCAGCCAGTCAGCGCAAAATTACGGGCCTCTTCATTGGAAACGCCGAAAGGCGGAAAGACCTTCGCTCTGTTAGGCGCGCCTTTATTCATCAACTCCTTTCCGAGGATCGCACTAGGGGCAAGGCTTTTATCGTTCTGAGTCTGAATGATGAAAATCGGCACCTTGGAAGTTCGAACACCGCGTCGCAACAACGCCTGCAACATCGGATGACCGCTCCATGAAAGAGTTCCCGGTGAAAACGGGATGAAGGCTTTGACGCCCAATCCTTTCTCCGCAGCCATAATCGTTTGGCTCGCGCCAATCATTGTTCCCATCATGATGACGTGACTCTCGTCCGCAAACGCCTGGGCCTTCACCCATTCTGTGGCGGCGACGACATCTTTGTTGATCTCCTGAAGCTGCTGAACCAATACGTCGTCTTCGGAGGAACCCGCGACAGTGAGGTCAATCGATTCCCCGCCCTTTGCCGCCGTAGTCCTTGGCTGATGGTCAGGGATAAAAACAGCGTAACCGTTCGTCACCCAAAATCTCGCGAGCATTTCAAATTGCGTTGACGGACCGGATTTTAACAAAGGCTTGCGGGAGTCCCGGTAAAAAATCACCACAGGAAACGGCTCACTTCTGCCCAGAGGCTTATACAAGTAACCGTTCAGGATCCCGTTTACTCCCCGGAACGCAACCGTTTCCATGGTAAACGTCGAGTTAGGGGAATAGTCCGGAGTTTTGGGCGCCGCCGAAAGGAAGAAAGCAGCAGTACATAAAAAAAGCCAAACTGCTGTTCGGAACATTCTCATGTAGTTGGTTTACGATAGAGACTTTACGACGAAAGCGAAGTCGAAACTATCCGTAGCGATAGGGTGCAGAAATGTTAAACGTATTCGGCAGATGACGAACCTCGCGAACATTGCCGTCGAGTAGAAGAACTTCGACGATATCGAAACGAATCTTGATCATCGGCCGTTTTAACAACTTCAAGTAATCCAGTGCGCATTGAGAAAGCAACCGCCGCTTGTGGGCATCCACCGCCGCCGCAGGACGGGTCCAATCTTCAGACGAGCGGGTTTTCACCTCCACAAAGACGAGACAATCCTGATCACGAAAGATGAGGTCGATTTCGCCGCGTTTGGAACGGAAGTTGGCCGTGAGAAACTTCAGGCCGAGCTTTTTAAGATGTTTCTTCGCCTCGCGCTCACCAAAGGCGCCCCGTTGCAGGTGCACGGGTAAAACCTTTTTGACGAACAACGCCTTAATCCGCTGCCACAGAGTCATCGGGAAAGAATTCAGTTTGCCTCGGGCGGATTGGATAAAAGGTCAGGCGATGAATGGGACACGGCCCATGTTTCTTAATCGCCGCTAAATGATCCGGCGTGCCGTAACCTTTGTGCTCATCAAAACGGTAGGCGGGGTAAAGCTGGTGATATTCCGCCATCATCCGGTCCCGGGTCACTTTCGCCACGACGCTCGCCGCCGCAATGGAATAGCTCAGACAATCGCCGTCCACAATTGCGGTTTGCGCACAGAGAAGGGTCTTTACTGGCAAACCATCAACGAGCGCGTGTTGAGGGGCCGGATTGAGTTGTTGCAAGGCGATGTTCATCGCCCGATGCGTCGCCTGCAAAATGTTGATCTGATCAATCATTTGCACATCGACAATCCCAATGCCGTAACGAATCTCGGGTCGTGAAGTGATCTCAAGAAAAAAGTAATCGCGATCCTTGGCTGAAAGTTGTTTGGAATCGTTCAGCCCACGAAGCTTGCGGGGCAACCCGGCGAGAATCCATTCCACGGGCAGAATAGCGGCAGCGGCTACGACGGGTCCGGCCAAAGGTCCCCTGCCCGCTTCGTCAATTCCGACGATCTGGGCGATACCGCTTTGCAAGAGCACGTGCTCGTGACGAAATCGTTTTGGAATTTTGAGAGCGGTTGCCATCTGGAACAATTTCGGGCCGTGACACAGGCTGAAGCAAATCAATTCTTCAGCTAAGGCGCTTCAAGGGCTTGGATCCGATACTGGTTGGTTCCACCGACATCCACGGAACCTTCGATAACATTTTGCACCGCTCTGCTCTCGGATGAAGACTTCTTCTTGGCATCGGACTTTGTTTGTTCAGGCGTCGACATGACTTTTGCTTCTTTGGCCAAGCCCGTCAGAAATGAGGTTTGCGGCAGAACCAAATTGGTTCCTTCAAAGACGATCTGTCGGTTCAACGTTCGGTTTTCACCAGAGACACGAAAACTTACGTTCTGAATGTTTTGTTTCTCCCCGTCGAAAAGCGCTCCAGGCTTTTTAACGGGCAGCTCAACTCGTCCAGAAACCGTATCGATCGTTGTTTTTTGGGATGCAACCGAAGACCTCTTGATCTCGCCTTCGTATACGGAACCGTCCGCATCAATGATTTTCAGGTTTGAATCATTCCAGACGACCTGAAAGTTCGACAACACATTCGGCTGTGGCGGCGATTGGAGATTCTGTCGGTAGTTCGCGCGCAAATCCTGTTGCACATAATTCTGCGACAATACCTTTTGTCCTCCGGCTCCACTGACCGTCACAACTTGTGCCGCCTCCGTTTTTGTCCAAACATGCGTCTTTGCAGGCTCGTTTCGAAGTGCGAGCGAATCTTTCTCGCGCTCGTTCAGCGCAAAGAAATTTGTAGTTACCGCCGCCGTCGCCGTCCTAGTGCTTACAACTGCCGAGCCGAGGGCGCGATCCGGATCACCATTACCGAAGCCACGCCCTTTGTCCGGGGCAAAAAATGTATCGGTTGCCACAAGGTGACTGCTAGAGGCGAGCGCCGCTGCAGCTTGATCGCCAACGGCTAAGCTTTTGGGCTTTGTCTCGAGATGGTCGGCGAAGTTACCACCGCCAGCCGTGTCGAAAGCAAGCCCATTGGTGGCAAAGACGACCTTATCATCCCTGGAATATTTATATGTCATGTCTTCACTCTTTCCTGCCTCTCGCAGGTTTCGTGAAGACGAACCGGTTTCGACACTACCGCTGCCGGATGGCGGGCTCTTGTCTTTTGAGAATGTTGCATAATCCGCTGATTCATAGGCTGGCGCTGCCGCAGGCGCCGGAGCCGCCACGGGTTGATAGGACATCTCTGGCGCGACACTCTTGGCGGCCGCCAATTGCGTCGGTTGACGTTTTGAATTGGAAAGGAAAGGCGCGGATGAAAGAAGCACCATCGCGACAATCGCCAAAGCCGCTCCAGCCCAAATCAGTTTCCGCCAGCGTAGAAGATTCGGCGTCCTGTTTTCCGCCACGGGTGCGGTCTTGCCTAGGGTGCGTAAGACTTCGCCCTGCAACATCCTGCGAGTTGCAGCGTGCATCTCCAACGGACCGGCTGCCTCGCGACGCTTTTTGGCGTAATCGCGCAGCATTTTGTCCATTTTCGGATTGGGTTCGTCCGACGGCATATTCATTAGACGGGAAACGGCGTGGAATCCTTCCCACAAAACATTTCGCGGGCAATTTTCTCCAAACGGTCCAGACATTTGCTCAAACGCGAGCTGACCGTTTTCTCATTCAGGCTTAACTCCCGCGAAATCTCCTCGTAGCTCAGATCGCCAAAATAACGCAGTTCAATCACCTCGCGACAAGGTGCTTCCAGCTTCTCGAGCGCATGCCCGACCATTTCCGCGTTCTCCGCTTTCAGAAGCACGACGTCTGGCGTCGGTGCGGAACTGGGTGGATCAGGGGTGAGACCGGTTTCCGGGTTTTCCGCCTGCAGGGAAACAGGAACCACACCGCCCCCGCGTTTTGCGGCGCGTTGTTTCTCCATGTAATCGCGGGCCTTGTTAGAGGCGATCCGAAAAATCCAGGTCTGCAACTGACTGTTGCCTTGAAACGTTTGCAGATTCTTAATCACCGAAAGAAATACGTCCTGGCAAATCTCGTCGGCATCTTCCTGAGAGAGTTGCGGGGAGAGTTGGAATACGAACCGTCCAGTGGCGGCGTAATGGAGATCAAAGAGTTCATCCCATGCGGTGGGTTCGCCCGCTCGACAGCGGGTGATCAGCTTCGCCTCAACTCCAGAACTCATTCGCTGAAGAAAATAACGGAGAAGAATTTGGTTGGCGATTTAAAACAAATTTGGGTGCGGTAACGGAATCGGGCTCCCGCCTGATCCTCGATCTTTGGCAAAGGGCTAATGTCGACACATGCATTTGTCTTTTCCGCTGGTGATTATGATGGCCGGCCTTGTCCTTTGTGGCTGCAAATCTGGTGGGAACAATCCAGCGCCGAACAACCCTCCAATAGGCATTCACGCGGACATCGTCGTGCAAACGCGCAACAACGCGCTCAGTCTTCTTTACCAGATTCTGAGCGACGAACAAAACGTGAGCAAACTGCTCATCATTAAACTGGAACGTAAAGAGCTACACGACGTGATCAAAAAGGTTTCGGTGCGATCGGGCCAGATGGTGACAACTCTGGAACAGCTCTCGCAAGCGGACAGGACATTGAACCTGAAATCGACCGAACTCCCACCCGGAGAAAAAGCAGCGCGGGACGCCCAGTCCAAAACCGTCACCAAAGAGTTACTGCACACGGGTGGAACAGATTTCGAATTCAAGCTGCTGCTCACGCAAGCGGAAGCAATGGAATACGGAAGTAATCTGGCCAAGGTCGCAGCGGCGAACGAGTCGGACGCTGGCCGCCGTAAACAGATCGCCGACATCAGCACGCAATTGCAGAGTTTGTTTGAAGATGTCACGCGACTGCTGCGGCATCCCGAGAGCGCGGCCGCTCGGAAATAAATTGCGCCGCAGGTCCAGTCCGAATCGCATTTGCTTCCGGCTACTCGACTTTCTGCTACACTCCGTGGCGTGAAGCGTCTTCTTGCCATTTCTTTCGCCGCATTGATTTGCGCATCCGCCTTCGCTGAGGACGCAACGATTGATGCGACGCAGTCTCTCCAATCAGTTGGTGAATTGCTGGAGGAGAATGCCGCTCTGCTCGACGCCGCCGGGGTGGACGTCGAACAGGCGAAAAAAATCATCGTCGATTTGGACAAAACGTTCCAGGGAACGTACGTCTACGATCTTGGCGCGATGCGTGAGAACGCGAAAGTGCTGATCCCCTTGCTGCAACAAAACGAACTGACCAGCGACTATGCGCTCTGGCTGCAATCCCGGTTGGATTACTTCGAAGTCGCTGAACAACTTCGGAAGCAGGCTGCACGCACTACGAATACCGTTCGACCTCCAGCGGTTCATCTTCCCGATCCTTCACCGAAAACGCAGCGCGATGCATGGATCACCGTGACGAAAGAACGCCCGATGCCACCGTTGGCCCAGCAGCATGTGCCGGCGCTGAAGCGCATCTTTATTTCCGAAAAGGTTCCGCCGCAATTGGTCTGGGTCGCAGAAGTGGAATCCTCCTTTAACTCCAAGGCGCGCAGTCCGGCAGGCGCCGCTGGCTTGTTTCAATTAATGCCGGCCACCGCACGCAACCTGGATTTATCCACTGGCGTTTTCGGGTTTGGTGATGAGCGCTTGAACACCGAGAAGAGCGGTCGTGCCGCCGCTCGCTACTTGCGCCAACTGCATAAGCGTTTTGGGAACTGGCCCCTGGCTCTGGCGGCTTACAACGCCGGCGAAGGCCGCGTGGCTGAACTTTTAAAAAAGCATAAAGCTCATACTTTCGAAGCCATTGCCAATCGTCTTCCGGCTGAAACGCAGATGTACGTTCCCAAAGTCGAAGCCATCATGCGCAAACGTGAAGGCGTGGCGTTCGCTGATTTGAAAACGCCGAAGGCCTGAACAGACCGCGAAAGCACTTGGCTCGGGATCGATTCTGCGGCATATGAAGATATTGCTATGACTCTCAAAGGAGCTCTCTTGTTTTCTGCCGTCGTGTTCACGGCCGTATCATCTTCCACCTTCGCCGCTTCCCCGGAAGCGAATGCCAACTGGCCGCAGTGGCGAGGGCCTTTGTCATCCGGTGCCGCACCCGAGGGCAATCCGCCATTGGAATGGA
>JAQGOU010000436.1 GCA_028293445.1 Verrucomicrobiales bacterium
GGAATAAAGCGTGGTCGTTTTGCCGGAACCAGTAGGGCCCGTGACAACAAAAATGCCATTGGGCTGCTGAATGGCTTCCATGATGTAAGTCTGGATCGCCTTGGGTAAACCAATGGCGCTGATGTCCAGATTCACTGCGGAACGATCCAGAACACGAAGCACGACCGATTCGCCAAATTGAGTCGGCAAGGTCGAAACACGAAGATCGATCTGCTTGTTCGCCAGTTTGCGGCTGATGCGTCCGTCCTGTGGCAAACGGCGTTCTGAAATATCCATGTTCGCCATGACTTTCAGACGCGAAATCACGGGAAGCGCGAGATGCTTGGGAGGCGGCGACATTTCGTAGAGCGCACCGTCCACACGGTAGCGAATCTTGAATTCATCTTCAAACGGCTCGAAGTGAATATCACTCGCACGATCCTGCACCGCCTGGGACAACACTAAATCGACGAAACGAATAATCGGCGTTTCGTTGGCCATCTGCTCGGCGCTTTCGCCAGACGCGGCCAGTTCGGCAGCTTCTTTCGCCAGGTCTTCCGTTCCAAATTCCTTGAGAACATCCGAAACGCTGTCGCCGGCATCTCCGTAAAATTTGGCGATCAGCTTATCGATCTGGCCGGGATCCGCGACGAGCGGGACAATCTCTTTACCAGTGACAAAACTGATCTCGTCAGCGTGCGAGGGGTCAAGCGGATCACTAAAGGCTACCTGAAGCTGATTCCCGTAAAGGCCAATGGGCGCACATTGATGCGTGCGTGCCACGTCGGGCGGAACCGTCTTCAGAGCGTCTTCAGGAATTTGAAAATCGCGCAAATCAACAAACTCGGTGCCGAGATGTTGCGCAATAATCTGCAACTGCATGTCCATTTCCACGAAACCGGCGTCGTGGATAATTTGTCCCACGGGCTTTGCGGTGCGCGTGAATTCCTGCTGCACCTCTTCGAGCTGCAAGTCGTCCAGCATTCCCCGTTCGCGGAGAAGTTCAACTAAAGGATTGGAAGCAACGTCAGACATAGTTTTGCGTTACGCTGGGGGCGGCGGCGGTTGGTGCCCTGGAGGCGGTGGCGGACCGCCATAGCTGCCCGGAGCGCCCATCTGCGCCGCGTCTAGTTCGGCAAGTTTTTGAATGACCGTCGTCGGGTCTTGAGATTTGTTGATGACATCTTCGCGCGAGATAATGCCAGCGAGATATTTCTCCACCAGGTAACTGTCGAGCGTCACCATCCCGTATTTTGCGCCGGTCTGAATGTCGGAATTGATACGGAAGGTTTTATTATCACGGATCAGCGCCGCAATAGACGACGTGTTGATCATGATTTCATAAATGGCAATGCGTCCCGGCTTGTCCACGCGTGGCAACAGCAACTGCGAAATAACCGCCTGCAACACCGTGGAAAGCTGAATGCGAATCGTTTCCTGCTGGTTCATCGGAAACGCGTTCACGATACGATCAATGGTTTTCGCCGCACCCGTGGTGTGCAGCGTGCCGAAGACCAAGTGACCCGTTTCGGCAGCGGTAATCGCCGCTTCCATGGTTTCAAGATCGCGCAACTCACCGACCAGAATCACATCCGGGTCCTGACGCAACGCACGGCGCAGGGCCTCCGCGAAACTCGGGACGTCCACGTTGACTTCGCGCTGGGTCATCACGCCCTTTTTGTGGGTATGATAATATTCGATCGGATCTTCGATCGTGATAATGTGCGCGTCACTACGGGTTTCGTTGATGATGTTGATCATCGACGCCAGCGTGGTGGATTTACCCGAACCTGTGGGACCGGTCACGAGCACCAGTCCGCGGGGCTTATTAATCAAGCTGTTGATGGTGCCAAGCGGCAAACCGATTTGCTCCATCGTCAAAAGCCGGCTTGGAATCTGCCGGAGCACCATTCCGAAATTTCCTTTTTCTTTGAAAACACTGACACGAAAACGCGCCAGTTCACCGAATGCAAAACCGAAGTCAGCGCCGCCCCGTTCGCGCACACCTTGAATGTGTTCTTCAGAGGTGATACTGCGCATTAACTCTTCCGTATCTTCCGGCTTGAGCTTCGGCCCTTCCACACGATGCAAATCACCGTGCAACCGAATGACGGGTGGACAATCCACACGCAAATGCAAGTCGGCGGCCCCTTCGGACACAACCAACTGCAGCAAATCTGACATCGAATAAGACATATTAATCGTTATCGCCGGTAGTGGCGCGAATCACTTCATCGGGGGTGGTCATGCCGGCGAGGACTTTGCGCGCGCCATCCTCACGGAGGGTGCGCATCCCCATTTCGCGGGCGCGGGAGCGCAACACGGAACTCGGCACTTTGTCGTAAATTAATTTCCGGGCTTCGTCGTCGATGACGAAAATTTCAAAGATACCCATTCGGCCGCGATGTCCGGTTTGATTGCAATCACTGCAACCCTTGCCTTTTCGAACCGTCGCCCCTGCGGCAGCGGCGGGATCAATGCCAAGGGTCCGCAATTCAGAATCAGTTGCGGTATGAGGAATCCCACAGCGCTTGCAGATTTTGCGCACGAGACGTTGCGCCATCAAAGCCCGCGTCGAGGAAGCGACAAGGAAGGGCTTCACGCCAATGTCAATGAGACGAGTGACGGCACCGGGCGCGTCATTCGTATGCAGCGTCGAGAAAACCAAGTGACCGGTGAGGGAGGCGTTGATGGCAATGGTCGCCGTTTCAACGTCACGAATTTCCCCCAGCATGATGATGTTCGGCGCTTGACGCAGAATGGAGCGCAAGGCCAGGGAGAAAGTCAATCCAACCGTTTCACTCACCTGCACCTGATTGATACCAGCCAGAACATATTCAACCGGGTCTTCGACGGTAATGATTTTACGATCGGGCCGGTTAATGAAATTCAAACAGGAATAAAGCGTGGTCGTCTTACCGGAACCGGTAGGACCAGTCACGAGCAGAATCCCGTCAGGCAACCCGATCAGGCGTTCGAAGGTCTGTTGGTCATCCGTCAAGAATCCAAGCTCAGGCAGACCGAGGCGCAATCCTTCTTTGTCGAGAATACGCATGACGATGCTTTCGCCATGGACGGTGGGTAAACATGAGACACGAAGATCGATAACCTTGCCGCCGACCTGCGTTTGAATACGTCCGTCCTGCGGAATGCGCCGCTCGGCGATGGACATATTCGATTGAATCTTCAATCGGCTGATGATGGAGGGCTGCAGGCGTTTGGGCGGACCCTTCTGTTCCTGCAACATACCGTCAATGCGATAACGGACCCTGAAAGTTTTCGCCAGCGGTTCAAGATGAATGTCAGAGGCACGCGCTTTGAACGCCTCGACGATAATTGAATTCACCAGCTTGATGATTGGCGCATCGGCATCCACGGTGCCGCCATCATCGGAATCCATCCCTTTGATGACCCCGATGTCCACTTCACCTTCGGTGATGTCCTGGATCATTTTGCCGACAGAATCGTCGGCAGCGCCATAATACTTGTTCAGCGCTGCTTCAAGATCGTCCTCCATCGCGACGCACCATTCCGGATCGCCACTGATGGAACGCTGCAAACTGTCGAGGGTATCGAGGTCGGAAGGATCGGCCACCGCGATGCGGATCGAAGTGCCGTATTTGGAAACGGGCACCGCGCGATAACGTTTGGCAATATGACGCGGCACACTGGAGATCACGTCGTCATCAATGCGCAGGTCGCTGAGGCGAATGAATTCAACGCCGAAATGGCCGGCCTTGGCCTGGGCAACATGTTCGGGCTTGAGAAAATTCCGCGAGATGAGCAGTTCTATAACGCCCTCGCCGGTGGTATCGGATTCCTCACGCAGCGGAGCGATCTGCTCGTGAGTCAGGTAACCCATGTCAACCAACGGGTCTAAAAGGTAATCGTCTTTTCCAGCCACGTATTTTTCTTTCGGTCAGTGCTAAATACAGCGCGACATTGTATGAGTCGAAAAATTCAAAGTCAAATCTTGAGGCACTGTTTACCTCTGCTCAACCAATAAACTATTTCATCACCTCAGCCATGATCGTGTCCGTTCCATCCTGCGTCGATTCCCAGACCACCACCGCGGGTTTATCCGGTCCCGCACTGGCGACAGCGGCGTATCTTCCGTTGTTCGCTAATAAATAGGACAAGGCTGATGGCGTATCGTTTCGTGCGAGCAGATTGGTTCCCTCCTGCCAGATAAAAATCATTTTGTTGTTCGCCGCACAAAGGATGGGTTGAGCCCCCTTGCCGAGCCGTTGTTCCGGCGACGAAATGTTCGCGGTAAAAATTTCGTTCTCCCGTCGCCAGATGGAAATGAGTTTCCCGTCCGGCGCAACCGTTAGCGCTCCACCATCCATTGGACACCCTTTCAGCGGCCACGAACCCTCACCGCTCTTCCGCCCCTGACTGAATTTCGCACCATCTTTACTGGTGGCGATAAACATGTCGCGCGAACCGCCCAGCCAGTTACGCCACATCACCGCGATCTCCCCTGTCGGCGTGAAAACAACGCTGGGATGACAACACTCGCAAACGTTGTCATCGGGCGATCGATAGACCCGCACGTTTTTCTTCCAGGTCTGACCTTCGTTTTCGGAAAGCGTACCCCACACTTCAGTTTTGCCGTTGCGCAAATCGAGCCATACGATGAACAGCCGCGTCTTTCCGTCACTCGCCATCGCGTGCAACCCTTCCCGGGCGGCTCCCTTCATGTCGTTGATCACAACGCCGGCATTCCAGTCGATTCCATTCGTAGAATTCCAGACGAGAAGGTTACCGGTCTCCGATGAAATGGCGGAAATGATTTTCTGATGAGCCGACGTGACAATTCTCGGTCCGCGTCGCATCCCAAGCGCGAGCTTATCAAGTGACGCGACTTTTGCCGGCTCGAGAAATGTTTTTCCGCCATCGGAAGAACCGGCGCAGTAAATCGAACTCCCCTTCCCGAACGTCACAAAAATATTCTCCCTGGAATCAACGGCTACCTGCGGCTGCCGGGCCCCTTTAAAATCCGGCGGAAGGATCGGCACCGCTGCCAGAGCGATTCCGTGCAGGACTAAAAGCAAAGCTGGAATGAGCCAAAAGAACTGGCCGTAAACAATGTAGCGAAGGTTTTTCAACCTGCTGTATCGCCGGTTTCTAGAGCGATTGCCAAAAGAAATTTCCGGATAGATCGTAGAGGCGGTGCGGAAAGGAGCGCGGCGTTTACGCCGCTTCAACGTGGTCACTCGAGCAGGCCCTGCGAATTCTCGAAGGTTTTCGTCAGTCCGGCAGTGAAGCGGCATAAATGCCGCGCTCCTTTCCGCAGCGCGGACAACCTTGCTCTTCCGGAAATTATTTTTGGCAACCGCTATAACCGGCAGAACGCTGAAAATCCCACACGCTCGAACTATTTGAACCACTCGCAAGTTGCAAACCTGCCGATACAGCAGCTTACAAAGCTGCGCTACGAAGATGGGGCTGAACCAAGCCCCCTGGTTTTGATTTCGACAAAACAGGTTGTCAATTTCGGCGACAGCAATCCACTTGTATGAGTTCATTTCGCATCA
>JAQGOU010000438.1 GCA_028293445.1 Verrucomicrobiales bacterium
GAGGTGAAGCAACCGCTGCGAAACCGCGAAGTAATCCACTGTCTTGGTCAGATCATCGGTTTTCGCGGCGTCGCTGAAGTTTAATTCCATTTCCACCGTGAGCAACAGCCGTTGCGCCGTGGCACGCTCCTCGTCTGGAACGCCGACGTGATAGGAAACTTCCAAATCGCTGATGGTGATAGTGTCCATGTCTTCGCTGAGGGTGAACGGCGTTACGAACGTTGTTTCACCGCTTCCAATAAAATCTTCGTCGGCGTGTTGAGGTCCAACTGCATCGCTTGTTCCAGGGAAACCCATCGGAACTCCTGCGCTTCCTCGTTCAGCTTCACCTGCGCGTCGTCGCCGGTGCGGCAAAGGTAATTCAACAATACGAAATGCGCTTCGCGATAAAACTCCTTGGAATGAATGCAATCCTGCACCAGCACAAACTCAATGCCGTCGATTTCCAGGTCGGTCTCTTCTTTAATCTCGCGGCGCAAGGCGTCGAGAGACGTTTCGCCGAATTTGATCTTTCCACCCGGAATGCCCCACATGTCCGACCATTTATGCGTGCGCACCATGAGCATTTCGTTCTTCGGATTAAAAATCAGGGCGCCGACGGTTGCAATGGGATGAGAAATCACGGCCACTTCCACGCCGTGGACGCGATGGACGATGTTGAAATGATTTCTCTCGAGGATTTCGCGCAACTCGCGCAGGTGTTCGCAGATCAGGTCGGGTTCTGCGGCGCGCAATTGTTCGAGCCGATTGTAACCGGTCAGGACCGCGCACGAAAAGATCCCGCCGTGTTTGGCCGTCTCAACATCATGCTGCATGTCGCCGATGAAGAGCGTTTCCTGCGGATCGAGCTGATTCTCGCGGAGAATGTCGTGAATCTTTTCGCGTTTGTCCCAGATATTGGAGTAAGGGACGTCGATAAACTTGCCGAGATCCGTCGCCTTCGCCTGCACCACCCAATGATCTGTATGCACCGTGCTTAGAAGGAAGGTCCGGATCTTGTGCTGCCGACAGAACTCCAGAAAATCTTGCGCATGTGGCAAAGCGACCACGTTATCCTGCACCTGCTTGAAGCGTCCATGAAACCACCCTTCCAACTCTGCCATGGGCCGACCGGGGATATACCGATCGTAAAACTTCGTAAACGGCAGGCAGAATTCGGCGCGAAACTCCGCGAGCGTGAGCGGTTTGAGGCCGCACTGGGCGAAAACGTAATTCGTCGCCTCCAACACGGCCGGAAGATCATCGACCAGCGTCCCCGACCAATCGAAAATGATATTGCGAATCACGCGGCGCACTCTGCCAGAGTTTCGGGCGATGGCACGTGAAAATTGGACGCAGCGTCCGTCCGTTTCGGTTGGCTTTGAATAAAGATATGAAGGAAAGAAGCTGCCGAAGCTGCCATTTTACTATTTTGCAGGTTCCAGACTCTCCAAAAACGGGATTTCTCCCACGGTCTGTCCCTGGATAAATGAAAAAATAGAACGCGCGCTTAGGTTGCGTTTCCGGGCTTCCGGAAAAGGCGGCACCAGTTTCTGGAGCGTTTTTGCGGAATCCGGACTCCGCAAAAACATTTCTGGAGGGTTTTCCGGAAACCCGGCGACTCTCCACAAATAAATGCCAACTTTTCCGGAAGCTGGAAAACCTTCCCACATGTTTTCCGGGTCGCCGGGGACCCGAAAGAGTCAGCAGAAATAATTTCCAACCTTTCCGGTTCACCAAAAACCCTCCAGAAACTTTTTCCGGGTCGCCGGGTTTGTCCGAAACGCTCCAGAAACTTTCGCCGCTCATTTGGGGTTCCGGAATTTCCTCCGGAAATCTTTTCCAACTTTTCCGGGAACCAGAATTTTTATCTTTTCGTGTAGAAGACGCTATGAATCAGCGTTTTGCGGTAATTCTAGCAAATGGGGGTGAACTTTTTCGGAGGGAACCCATAGCAGCGGCTATACCACCTAAAAACGTGGCGAAATTCGCTCGTGGCCGAGGAAATTCAGCAAGGTTTTAGACGCGATTTAAGGCAAAATGAAGCGAAGATACTGTCCTTTTTTAGATATCTCGAAAGCAAGATAAGGTTGGACCTGAAACAAGTCCGATGGACATCTTTGTCGCGTTGAATTTGCACCAAAATAACGCGTCAAACCCTCAGGCGAAGCGCTTGTGAAACTTTTCACAAATTCCTTGCGCGAAAATTTCGCAATGTTAGCTTCCGAAAACTTGGTCTGATTCTGAAATCTAAATATATGAAAAAATCTTTCGTTTTTGGCGTCGTTGCTCTTGCAAGCGCTCTACAGATCGTCTCCGCTGCCGATATCACCGGCAAAGTCACTTTGAAAGGCACTCCGCCACCGGAAAAAGAGATCCCGATGGACGCGGTTTGCGGCAAGTTGCACACCGGACCAGTCAAAACCCGTCTTTATGTCGTCGGCGCGGACAATGGCCTGGCGAATACGTTCGTTTATATCAAGTCTGGTTTGCCGGCAGGAAAGAAATTCGAACCGACCAAGCCACTGTTGCTCGATCAGGTCGGCTGTCTTTATGATCCGTATATTTCTGGTGTAATGGTCGGCCAGGAGTTTCAGATCCGGAATTCTGACGCGGTCCTGCACAACGTGCATACCACCCCGGCGGTGAATCCTGAATTGGAATTCAACTTTGGCCAACCCGTGCAAGGTCAGGTTTCCAAGAAGACTCTGAACAAGCCTGAAGTCATGCTGCGTTTCAAATGCGACGTGCATCCCTGGATGTTTGCGTATGTTGGCGTGGTCGAACACCCGTTCTTTGCGGTCACCGATAAAGACGGCAACTTCACGATTCCGAACGTCCCTCCCGGTAAATACACGCTCGAAGCCAAGCACATGAAAGCTGGCGTCAAGCCGTCAGAAATCACTGTGGGTGATAAAAACGAGACGGTTGCTTTCGAGCTTTCCGTTCCGCAATAAGAGTTAAAGTTTTTCAAAGCCGCTGTGGGTCACCCGCAGCGGCTTTGTTGTTTAGACTGGGCCGAAGGCCAGTCCGGGTTCGGAGTCCCGCCTTTAGGCGGCACGGCGTGCGATTTGCCAGGCGGGTTCGGAAGAAATCAAACAAACTTTGGTTCGAAGGCTTTACCGGCTGAAGCCGGGACTCCGAACCAAGCAAATCGCGCCACGGGTTCTATCCAGAAATTATCTTTAGCAATTGGTCGAGCAAGCGAGTGACTTGTGGTTGTTCGATAAATAACGAAAAATTTGAGTGCACCAACATCATCTGCGATAATTCCTGCTCGAATGAACGGCACGACTAATAAAGCTCTTCGAAACTTCGCCATTTTCACGGCGTTGGCGACGCTTTATTTGATCTGCATTGGCGGGCTCGTCACCAGTCACGGTGTCGGCATGTCCGTGCCCGATTGGCCGACCACTTACGGATATAATATGTTCCGCTATCCAATCTCCGGCTGGATTGCGGGAGTGTATTACGAGCACACGCATCGATTGGTGGCGTCTGTCCTCGGCTTGCTGACAACGATTTTGGCGCTATGGCTTTGGTGTCGGGAGACGACTGGGAAAGCGCGTTGGGGCGGCGTCACGGCGATCGTCATTATTCTTGGCATCGCAGGCGGAATGATGGGGATTCGAACCACACCGGTCTTCGTCGCCATTGCTGTGGCGGGAGGTTGCGGCATCCTTTTGGGGCTATATCAATATGCGCAGACCAGGGCGTCCGGCGCGAGGTGGTTGGGGATCGCGGCGCTTTCCGCTGTTATTCTTCAAGGCGTTCTCGGTGGTTTGCGGGTGAAACTCAGCATGGATTCGATCGGCGTGTTCCATGCGATGCTCGCCCAATTATTTTTCCTGCTGGTTGCCGCCATTGCGTTGTTACAAACAAACCGGTGGAATGATCTGCCGCGCCACGCTGTCAGTGATTCGAAAAACTTCCGCGCTCTTTTCGTCGGGACGACAGCGTTGATCGTTCTCCAGCTGGGGATCGCGGCAACGATGCGCCATCAACACGCGGGTCTCGCGATTCCGGATTTCCCGCTCGCCTACGGAAAACTTTGGCCGGCCACCGACGCCGGTTCCATTGAGCTCTACAATGCGCATCGAAATGAGCTGCTGGGTGAAAATGCGATCACCGCCGTGCAAATTAATCTGCAAATGATTCATCGCATCGTGGCGCTGATGATTCTCCTGGCCGTTGCATTCTGCGCGGGCACAACGCGGAAACATCTCGGCTGGAAACATCCGCTGACGAAAGTGGCGTCGCTATGGCTTGGATTTATTGTCCTCCAGGTCTTTCTCGGCGCGGCCACCATTTGGACTCTCAAAGCCGCGGATGTTGCGACCGCGCACGTAGCGATCGGGGCCTTGAGCCTCGTCACCGGCGGATTGCTGAGCATCGTTTCGTATCGGATTCTGGCCCCTCGGAATCAGAATAGTCTTGCTCGTGACGCAGGTTCTACGTTTAGTTCCAACCCTGTTGCTTCGTCACGTTGATCCATGAAAGCCACCGCGCAACCGCTTTCCGTTACTGCTACGCCTGAAAAGTCGTGGTTTGCGGTCCTTTGCGATCTCGTCAAAGCGCGTCTCACCGCTCTGGTGCTGATGACGACTTTCGTCGGCTTTTATCTCGGCTCACGCGGTCCGCTCGATTTGCTGCTCCTGCTGCACACCATGATCGGAACGACGATTCTGGCGAGCGGTGCTTCGGCGTTGAACCAGCTCATGGAACGCGAACACGACGCCAAGATGAAACGAACGGAAGATCGTCCTCTACCGTCGGGGCGGATGACGCCCAACAGCGTTTTACTGTTTGGAGCCGTCTGCTCGGTGGCCGGTCTCGTCTACCTCGCTTTCGCGGTAAATCTGCTGACCAGTTTTCTCGGAGCGATGACCATCGGTAGTTATATCCTGGTGTATACGCCCCTGAAACGCGTGACCACCCTGAACACCGCGATCGGCGCGATCCCCGGGGCGCTTCCGCCGTTGATGGGATGGACCGCTTCTCGAGGGGACATCACGATTGAGGGATGGTCACTGTTTGCGATTCTTTTCTTCTGGCAGCTCCCGCATTTCCTGGCGATTGCCTGGATTTACAAAGAGGAATACGCCAAAGCGGGTTTTGTGATGCTGCCAATCGTTGATCCGGACGGTTATCGCACCACACGCTCGGCCGTGAGTCATACGCTTGGTTTGGTAGCCGTAAGTCTCTGCCCCTTCGTTTTCCATCTCGTCGGCCCGATTTATTGCGTGGGAGCGTTGATCCTGGGGTTCACGTTCCTTTGGTGCTCGATCCAGTTCGCGCGCAAGCTGACGGTGCGGAATGCGCGAATATTGTTCTTTTCATCAATCCTTTATTTGCCCTTATTACTGGGGCTTATGGTATTTGATAAAATCAAGATAGTTTAAGCTAAAATTGTTTCTGCGTTGACAAGGAAACGCGCCGTTATTTAACTAACGCGCATTTTTTAAGTTTTCGCGTCGGCAGAATGTTATACGACCATGCAGCATAAAACACACGACACTCATAAGCACGAAGCTCACCACGAGCATCACGAGCAGAGCTTCCTGCAAAAGTACGTCTTTTCTACCGACCACAAAATCATCGGCATCCAATACGGCGTTACCAGCCTCGCGTTCCTGTTCTTTGGATTGATGCTAATGATGGCGATGCGTTGGTCCATCGCTTTCCCGGGTAAAGCCATGCCGATCGTCGGCGGGCTGCTCCATTCTGCTCTCGGCGATATCGCCATGAGCCCCCTTCCGGCCGGCGGATTCGCCATGTCGCCGGATTTATATAATTCCTTTGGGGCGATGCATGGAACGATCATGGTCTTTTTGGCGGTCGTTCCGCTGGTGTTCGGCGCCTTCGGTAATTTCGTTGTTCCCTTGCAAATCGGTGCGCCGGATATGTGCTTCCCGCGCATCAACATGGTGAGTTATCAGTTTTACGTCGTTGGCGGCGTGATCATGCTCGCCAGCTTTTTCATTCCGGGCGGTGCGGCCCAGTTTGGTTGGACCTCTTATTCTCCCGGTGCAACTCTGGTGGCGACTGATGGTCAGACCTATTGGCTGATTGGAATGGTGTTCCTTATTACGTCGTCACTGTTGGGTGCAGTGAATTTCATTGCCACGATCATTCAGCTGCGTGCTCCGGGGATGACATGGATGCGGATGCCCTTTTTCGTGTGGGCTGAATTTGTCACCGGCTTCCTGTTGCTCCTCGCGTTTCCTCCGCTCGAAGCTGCCGGCCTCATGCAATTGGCCGATAAAGTTTTACATACCAGTTTCTTCCTCCCGACCGGCCTGGCGGTTTCCGGAGCCATGGCAGACATCAGCGGCGGCGGCAGTCCGTTGCTCTG
>JAQGOU010000475.1 GCA_028293445.1 Verrucomicrobiales bacterium
ATCGGATCGTGCAGGCCGCTTGAAGTGAGAATGGGATGCGTGCTTGGTTTGTTGAATTCGGCCTCAACATTTTTTGTGGCAACGTTGCCGCTATGACACGAAAAGCAGTTTTGTTCTTCCTGGGGAAAATTGAGCAACCGCGGTTTTGTTCCCGCTGAGTGGGGCGCATGACAATTTTCACAGGCGTTCGCCGCCACGGTTGTCTTGTCGGTGTGCGGCCAGGGATTAACGCCGACGCCGTTCCAGGTTTTATTGGAAATGCGGTGGTCGGAGGTTTGCCATGAATTCAGGCTGTGGCAGGTCACGCACAGGGCAGAGCCATTGTTGTTGGCAACGAGGAATTTCCCAAACTGATTGTCATGCGCATCGTGACAGGATGTGCATTGCATTTGGTTGTTGTGATCGAGCAGAACCTTTCCGGTCAACGTGCTCGGTGGATTGAGTTGCCCATTGGCACTGGCGAGCGCCGCATCAAAGGTGAACGAGATCGGATGATCGTCAGAAAGATCAGACCCAAGATTGCCCGATCCGGTCGGCATCGTCGTGACCCCGCCGGACATGCTGATCGCGCTGGGGCGGCTTTTGACCATTCCCAGCGCCACCGTGCCATCGTGACAACTGAGACACAACTTCGATGCACCCGTGGGTTGTCCGACAGCGGCCTTCAAGGTGGAACTGTCGTAAGGAGTATAGGTCGCGCTGGAAAGCGAGTGGTTCCATAGTGGCGTTTCTCCCGTGCCACGATGCGGCGTGTGACAGAAGAGACAAACTTCTGATTCAGTGGAGGCTTTGATGGGACCGGGTCCAGTTACGGAAAGATCATGTTTGGAGTTGAGAATGCTTTCGGCGTGGAGATTCGACATCAAAGCAAAGCACCAAAATGCAATCATCAAACACACACGCAGAGGTTCGGAACCGCATCGGCTAACCCGCGCTTGGGGTTTGGGGTTTGAACTTTGGTGTTTATTTTTCATAGTCCACCTACGTATTTGAACACCTGCAGGCGATGGTTATAGGAATCGGCGATGAAGATTTCATTGCGGCGACTGATCACGATGCCGTTCGGCAGCCAGAACTCGCCTTTGTTCCCACCCGCTTCACCAAAATTCAGCAGTAGTCTGCCCTCGGAACTAAAGATCTGCACATTGTCAAAAAGGCCATCAACCACATACGTATGTCCGAACGAATCGGCCGCGACTCCCTTAGGCCGGCTGAAATGCCCGGAGCTATTGCCGATACTGCCCACGACTTTTTTGAAATGGCCCTCGTTGTCAAAAACCTGCACACGGCTGTTCATTGAGTCCGTCACATAAATGTTCCCCGCTGCATCCAACGAGATATGGGTCGGGAAATTAAACTCGCCCCCTGCAGTGCCGCGTTTTCCAAATTCGGATAGGTAACGGCCGCTTAAATCGAAGGCGACCACGCAGTGGCGCTTTGAATCCGTCACGAGAAAACGATTTGATGCGACGGCAATACCCGAGGGCCGTTCCAGTTTATTGGTGGCTTGAAAGAGGAGTTTTCCGTTCTCGTTGAATCCGATCACGCTCCTCAAGGCCGAATCAGCTACAAAAAAAATCCCGTTCCGTTTCGAAACCGCAACCGGCGAAGCGAACCGAAGCTTGTCGATTTTGTTCCACCGCTTCCATTTGTTCTTTGCCCGATCCAAATAGCAGACGGCGTTTGCGCCGGTGTCCGTTAAACAGAGATTGTCGTTTTCATCGAGCCCAAGGCCGAATGGTTTCAGCAATGGTTCATCCCCTTTCTCGGAACCGGTGAGCCAATGTCCGAACCTCGCAAATGCAGAGGCTTTTACGCCAGCATCCGCGGGGCGGTAGATGCTTTGCACATAACTTATTCTTGGCTCGCCTGGCGGGGATGGCCAAACCAGTTTTGTCTCTTCAACCTTGACCTTTGTCTTGGCTTCTCCGATCGCCGGGAACGCCACCCACAGGAACGCGATCAATATGCCTAGCCGCGGATTTCGAACCGAACTTTGGAAAACTTTTAAGTGCGTCGCATTCATCTTCAAAAAACTCGCCTGATGCGAAGGATGAACATGTGCCTGCTTCGCTCCTCTCGATCGAGGAACAGTTGATGTTCGTAATCGTATTCGGCTCGGATGCTCGTTTTGCCAATAGTGTAATCAATACCCGGGCGAAAGGTCGCAAGCGTTTGGTCCACGGCGTCACCGCGGCGGATATGGATGCCTCCGTTCACATCGAGCCGGAGCTTTGAGGTCAGGCTACGATGGTAAAGGGTGATGAAGCGATAGTTTTGCTCCTTTCGATTCGCATCCGTATAGTCTGTCCACGCTTCCGAAAAGTTTATCCCCAGTGACGAATCCGGATCAGGTCTAAACGCAAACGACTGAAATAATCGGAAGGACCGGTAATCCGAAAAATTCGAATCATAGATTTCATACTCAGCGCCGGCGCGTAACCAACGCCACGTTACGTCAGAGCCGATGTTGTAGCTCATCAATCTCTGCACTCGAAGATCCATCGGCGCATTGTTGTCGTAAAGGTTCACGCGCGCATAAAGACCCCAGAGGTTCTTAAAAAGATCAAAACGAATCTGAAACAGTTCGTTAAGCGAATCGTAACTGCCTGCACCCGTCGGGATAACCTGGTAATCCACGAGCACCGTGCTCCCGGACGCAATGCGGGAACCGGGCAACCGCTCAATCAGCGTTTGCGGACCAAGAGTCGTTACATCGTAGTCAATTCCGCGCACAAACGCCGGTTCAGCGTCGGTCGAGTCGGTCACGACAATGGTAAAGCCCATCACGTTTGGCAAATTCAGGAAGAAATTCTCCAGGCCCGCTCCGCCAGCCCCGCTGTTAAACGCGTGCCGCTCGTTTTTCACCCGACTGATCGTCTCCTGATCCACGTGCTCAACCATGAGCGACGTATTCAAGGTCACGCGGTGCTCGGTGCCGATGTGTTTCGTGTAGCCCTCACTGAATCCGACGCCAAAACGGCGCGTGTATCCGGAATTTAGTGCGTCCGACACTTCGTTATTCGCGGCCTGAGCGATAAGCGTCGAAGTAAGGCTCTCGTAGAGTTGATGCCGCAACTGCGCCTGGCCATAGTAATTATCAGAAGTAAAATCGCCTGTGCCGTAACGATCATACGCGACATCGTAGTAACTGTTCAGGGTGGGGCGGTGCTCGATGTTCAGCGTCGCGTGCCCGTTGATTTCGTCACTCGGTTCGCTCGAAAAGTTCCGGCGAAAATAGCTGGCGCTGGTATTCAAATCGAATTGGTCGCGACTGCCAAACTTCTCACTGTCCGCCAGGGTGATGGTGTGATCGCTTCCTTCTCCGGAGCGCCCCAAATCGGCCCGGGTATATTGATTGAAACTATAATCCAGGCTTGTGCTTCCCGAAACTCGCGTATGCCGCAGTTGCATCACGGCGACGTCATCCTTCGAATCAGACATCCCGATCAGGCCCGACGCACTCTCTTCCCGATGAGAATAACTAACACCAACTGAAAACGGACCCTCGTTGTAATTCACTCGGCCGCCGTAGCGCGAACTGTCTACCGTGACGCGGTTGAAAAAATCATAATCACGAAAGCTGTGATCGTAGCTGCCAAACACATTCCCGCGGAGCGGCTTGTTGGCGAAGATGTCGGCGCTTCCGAAAACGCGGCCAAGATACTCCATTTGACTACGGTGCCGGGTGGAGGTCGGGGTCGTGATTGTTTCATCGCTCCAGCCATAAGAGCCCTGGGTGTTCAGCACGAAGCGAAAGAGGTTTGGATGATAAATCGATCCGGCCAAATTCAGTCCCATGCTCGGTCCGATAAACACGCGATTATGCGAGATGGTGGTGCTGCCGTTGTCGAAGCTCGTTTCTTCGAAGGTACCTTCGGCATAAACCCCTGCGTCTACTTCGGAAACTCTCAATTTCAACCATTGCGGTTCCTCAATAAAGCGCCTGCGTTGCTGGGCGTTTGCGCTCACGCTCACTCCCAGAGCGAAGGCCGCCAGCCAGAGCCAATAGATGTGTCGCGAGGTCCTCATTTGGGAACCGCTGGCGCGGTTGAGGGCTTTAGGCTTTCGATCTTGAGCAGGAATTTGTCCTTACCAAAATGCGGATCGTGACAGTCCACGCAGGTTTTCAAGCCGACGTCGGCGTGGCCTTTAATCGCGGCAATATCTTTCTCTTCGTGGCATTCGAAACAGACCTTTTGCGGCGACTTGATGAGCAGACCTTTTTCATCGGAATGATGGGGGTCGTGGCAGCTGCGGCAGTCGCCATTCGCCGCCGGATCATGCTTGAACGCCGCTTTCTCGAGGTTCTTCTGGAATTCATCATGACACTCAAAGCAAAGTTTCCCGTCTGGCTTGAGCAGTAATTTTGCAAACTCAGAGGCATGCGGCTTGTGGCAGGAGAGGCACTCCCCATTCTCTACAGGCTGATGTTTGTTCTTTTTCGCAAAGGAGTCGTGACACTCAGAACAGAGCGCCCCGTCCAGTTTTGTCAGCATTTTTGGCAAGGGCGAACCGTGCGGATCGTGACACGCGTTGCACTCACCGTTCTCTACCGGTTGATGTTTGAATTTTAGCTTTGCCGCGAAATCATCGTGGCAGGCGAAGCAAACGTCCTTCTGGGGAGCCTTCAACTCCGGCGAGTACTTAGATTTATGACACTCACTGCACTGTTTGTCCTCGTAGGGCGGGTGCCGGTAAAACACCGGCGCAACCTTCGGCGTCAGATCGATCTTGGGCGCTTCTTTTAGGTCCAGCGGTTTTCCGCTCTCATCGTACTGAACCGTGACCTGGTTCGTCGGGCCACCCGGGACAGGCACGCCGTCGAAGAAACGGCTCAGCCACTTCTGCTTCGTTGGCGTGCTGCAACCCACCACCAGAGCAAGGGTCGTCAACAGGAGGACAATCACTCCTGCTGTCACTTGATGATGCCGTCTTTTGGAGCGGGTTGGTTTCACGGGGGGGGAACGTCAACCTTTACGCATAAAACCGAATACGCTGACTCTCTGCGAACCGGCCTGGTTGGTGACGTAAATCAGGAATTCCACCTTGTAACCCGGTGCGGCATATTTCTCAAACAGCCCAATGTTTTCGTAATCCACGGCGAGGCCCGCAGGCAGATAAAGCCCAGCGCGACCGCTTGACTGAGGCTCGCCAAAGTACATTAGCAGTTTCCCTTCGGCGTCGAACATCTGCACGACACTGGTCGCTGCATCCACGACGTAAAGGCGGGATTCGTGATCTACGCCGATCCCTTTGGGCAGCGCAAAGCGGCCCGGCTTCAGCCCGACTTCTCCAACGCTGCGAAGATGATTGCCTTCCGAATCAAACACCTGAATCCCGAACCCGCCGCTGTCGGATACATAAAGATTCCCTTTCTCGTCGAGGGCGAGGTTCGTGGGGGAAAACAGCTTGGCCTTATGATCGTTCGTGTTCCGCGGAATCGTGAACAGCAGCTCGTGATTGGCTTTGGCATACGTACGAACGCAATGGTTCGACAGATCGGAGACGTAAAGGCGATTTTCGCTGAGGACAATTCCGCACGGCTTCATTTCACCGGCTTTGCCAAGGTCGCTCACGAACCGATTCTCAGCGTCGTAGATCAGGACCTGCCCCCGCACCGTGTCCGTGACATAACGTGTGCCATCCTTATCCACGGCCACATTGATCGGCATCTTCAAGGTCCCACGCCCTTCGGGCTTGAGATAACTCATTTTGCGTTTCACCAAATCAACGATGCCGACATTCTTCGGCTGGGTATCGCAGACGTAGATCTTTCCTTTGGTCGACGTAATGCCGTAGGGCTTCCAGATGGGTCGATTCACGCGCTCGGCTCCGACGATCAGCTCATTGAATTTGCTGTGCCCGGCGAGATCTGACTCAGAACTAAAGCTCGTTAGAAATTGTATTCTTGGCTCATCCGGTGGCGGCGGGAAAAAAACAAAGTCATTGTTCTTCACTGGTGCTTTCGTCGCACAACTGGTGGCCAGGAGGACTGCGACCACGCAGATCGCCGCGTGGAGGATGTGTCGTAATTGCTTCATACTGTTTTTTGCTATCCTGAGTTTGCCGAAGAGGACCACGTCCCGACTGTACCGATCTTGTTCTTTGCTTAGCTTAATCGGGTGAGTTCCCGAAAAGCGGGAGGGAAGTCGTGAACAATCTCAAACGTCTCAATCGCTCGGCTGCCAAAAATAAAGAGGCCCCGCATGAGGCCTCTTTCGTTACCGCGAGGGGTCAATGGATCCTCTACTTAACGTGACACGTTCGACAGAGCGTGCTGCCTTTTCCGCCGGCATCA
>JAQGOU010000537.1 GCA_028293445.1 Verrucomicrobiales bacterium
GAACCATTGGTGACGACAACGGAATAAGTACCTTCGTTTGCACTTTGCACGCTGCCAAACGTTAACGCGCTCGCAGTCGCTCCAGCAACATTTGTCCCATTCAGTCGCCATTGATAGGAGAGCAAAGATCCAGTCGCACCAACTGTCAAGGTAACCGGAGTTCCCTGATTGGCCGTTTGTCCTTGCGGCTGCGTTGTGATCGAAGGCGGCACCCCATTGACGGTCAACGTCCCGTTTTGCTTGGTAACCAAGTAATTTTCAATGCGACCATTGGGATCGTTCAAAGTGACCGTAATTGCATACGTCCCGGGCAGGCTGCCCAGAGTCGCGAGACTGCTAAAACTCGCCGTAATGGAATCACTATTCGTGACTCCAGTAATACTACCGGTAAACGTCGGATTTGCATCGCCATAATTGCGGGAGGCGTTATCCGCTGTCGCAGTCAACGGTCGACGGGCTACGGAAAAGGTCTGATCGAGATTGGGCGTGGCGAGATAATCAACATTGCCCGATTGCGACGCTCGGACCACTACCGTGCCAGCGCCTGTAATGGTGACCAGATTGCCGGAATTGGTCGCAGGGCCGGAGACGATGCTGAAGGTAACGGGTAATCCCGATGAAGCAGTGGCTGTAACCGTGAAAGCTCCGTCACCATAAACTTTCGCTGGAATGTCGGCGAAGAAAGTGATGGTCTGATTTGTTTTCGGCAGCACAGAAAAGAAATCGCTGACTGCGTTTGACAAGCCGGCGGCGCTTGCGGTGAGTTGCTTTACTCCCTCCGTGCTGATCGACAGGTCTGTGAAGGTGATGGCGCCACTGCCATCATTAGTGCCAATGTCCAAAACCGTTGTCCCACCCAAGGTTCCCGTGCCGGATGTGAGAGTCATGGTGACATTCAAACTGGACGGCAGGCCGGAATCTGAATCGTTGCCAAACATATCTTGGGTAATTACCAACGGCTGAATTGCGAACGGCTTTCCCACAGCTGCTAGATCCGGCTGCACGTCGAAGACCAAACGACTCGCCGCTGCAGGATTAATTGTAATCACGTCAGAGAGCGCGGCATTCAAATTCGTGCTCGTAAATCGAATCGTCAGATCCGTTGCATTCGTGTGGAACAGATTCGTGAATGTCGCAACGCCATTAACTACTTGGACCGATAAGGTTCCTTGCAACAAATCATTCGTATCGACATTGGAAGCAGTGATGATTGCGCTATTCTCGTTTGTAAATGGGAAATCGTACTGATCCAGAATGATGACCACCGGTTGCTGTGCAAACGACGCACCTGCTAGGTTCAGCAACGAGGGTTGCACCTGAACGGAGAGCGACGTAGCCACAGACGGCGGCGGTGGTCCAGGAAACACCGTGATCGGTGCCGAGACAGCCGAAGTCAAATTCGAAGTCGAAAACGTCAGCGTCACTTCGCCGGGATCGCTTAGAGAAAGATTAGTAAAGGTGGCCAGTCCGTTCACAGTAATCGCAGTCAAAGTGCCAGAAAGCGATCCGGGGCCTGAACTGAGAGAGGCTGTGACGACACGACCGTTATCAGCACTTCGAACATTGTTACCGTTGTCCATCACAGCAATAATAGGTTTCTGGCCGAAGACCGTCCCCACGACCACATTGGTTGATGGTTGAACCTGAAAGCCTAGTTTCGTAGCAACGCCGGCCACTTCCACGAGGCTGCCGAATTTCGCTTTGGATGGCCTGAGGCCTGAAAACACCGCTGTTCCTCCGGCCGCACCGCTCGGCCGAACAATATTACCGCGCGCCAAAGGCACCATGGCAGATGCACGCACTTGTAAGCCTTGCGTTGAGCCAATCGTCAATGTATCCAGGCCACTGTTCCCGGTGACCGTGAATGTTACGCGCAGCGTGAGGGGGTTAACCACTGTCGCCACGGCCGCAGAAATATCCCGATTCGCAGTGTATGACACATTCGGCGCGACGGCCGTATTGAATTCAAATCCTTTTGGTGCAGTTAAAATGAGAGTCACATTGTTTCCCGCAAGGATGTCGCCCTTCTTTCGCTCGACGATGGAAATAGGACCGAGCGTCGTCCAAGCCGGGGAGACACTATCGCCAGCCACATCGGCCAGTATGTTATTTCCGCCGCTCGCGGGCGTGATTCTCACGTTTGCTTCAACCACGAAGGGCATGAATGCAAAACCGAGCGCTAAAAGTGTGCTATAAATGAATTTTTTCATACCGGTAGAATGTCTTGTCTGATCTTGTGCCGTGTACCCGGGCGGAGTTAAGCAGCCTATCTGATTGATGTCGAGCCTTAAGGGATTCATTTAGGGAGGCTAAAGGGTTCCCGCCCAAGATCGTTGGCCGCGTTGCGGAAACTAAGATCGACTATGAGCGAACTCTAAAAAATCAAAAGCCCCAGCAAATTTTGCGCGTTCGTGGTCAGTTCCCATGCTTTCCCCCGACGAGTGACGAGGTGCCGGCACGGATTGGCTTCGGCTTCGTTCGCGTTTACAGAAAGCAGCTGAACCTTTTCGCGCCCTTTGATTTCCGCTGCCGTTCGAGGAATTAACTGGAAGGGAAGCCCATTAAAATTCAGTGCTATCTCATAGCCCACGATACTGCCACTTTCAGCAGGATTGCGTTGTCGCATCAATGCAGTATACCGCTTCATCCATGGAAAACTCGTGGCCCGCACGAACACTCGGCACAGCTCGGTTTGGCTCTGAACGAAGCGCAGAAGGCTGAACCGCTCTCCCTGGGTTTTTTGGAGGCGCAGAATCAATTGAGGATCCAGTCCCAACAAATTTTGCCCGTTCCATGGCCCGTGATCATCACGTTGCTTGGGGTTATTCTTTTTATACCACCGTGAGAAATTGTCATTCACCATTAAATTAATTTCAAAATGAACATGCGCACGTTCCTTTGAAATCTGTTCATGGGTATTGCTCGTTCGACCCATCACCGCGATTGGATCCCCTCCCTTCACCGCCTCGCCCACTTTCAATCCGCTCCGGATCTGACTCAAATGCGCGTAAACAGAATATACTTCCAAGCCTTCGATGCTGTGCCGCAAAATGATATAGTTTCCGTAATTGGACAGTTGCGGCTTGCGATTGATGTAAGCGACACTTCCATCCGCGGTGGCCATGACCGCATCCATCGGTTCACCCTTTTGATCCCGCTGCACAGATCGGATATCCAATCCCTCGTGCATTTGATTCTTACCAGATCGAACGCAGCCGAAGGTTCCGCTTTCCCACGGCTTGCCTGTCGTTCCGACAAAACACTTTGCACCTCCATCTTTTTCAAACAGGGAAGTATTGGCCGTGGGAAAACGAAAAACCTGCGCGCCAGCGGGAATGATGGCGACGACCAACATGTAAAGGAGAACGAAACGTTTCACGGCAAATCGCGGATTGAGTTACATCCCGCGCTTCTTCATCAGTTTCGCGATATTATTCAATCCGTTCACAATCTTTTCCGCCTCTTCGCGGCTCGCATCCGGAGTGAACGTGAATACGCCAGTGGCATTTCCTCTTTCAATCATCGGTGCCGCCAGCCAGCGGCTTTGCGCAATTTCTTTCGATTGGCCGAAGTCACTGTAGATCGCCAGGCGACGACCTTTATTGGCCGTGGTTATCGTATCGAGATAAAAAGATCCGCTTCGCGAGAATTTTAATTGGATGGCGTAGTTACCGGCCCAATCAACAAGCGTCGCCTGCTCCACTTGGCCTTCGTCGAGGAAACACATCTCCTCCACTCCGATCCGGATGGGACTGGCCCGATAGATAGGAACAGCCTTTGTTTTGGTCGTGCCATCCAGGTTGGTTTCCAGATGAAACCGGATCGTCGCGAACTCTTTTTTTGGATTCCGTTTGGCCGGTTCTTTTTCTTTTTTGAGCTTGGAATCGGCTTTCGCCTTCTGTGGCTCCGCACTTGTCGAAGCACAGCCCACCAGGAATAAAGTTACTAACAGCAAATAGATATTGAACCGAATGACCTGAATCTTCATATTCCGCTAAAGAAAAACAATTACACAAAGAGAACTATGGGAAAGCAATCCAACAAAGTAATAAAAGCAAAACGTCGCGCCACTTATTTGAAACGCAAAAAAGTTGCGGCCAAAGTAGCCAAAACTGCCAAAGTCAAAAAGACCAAGTAAACACAGGCATTTGCTAAAGGCCGCTCGAATTCTTTCGAGCGGCCTTTTTCGTTCGCTCCCGTTCTCCTTTGTTTTTTTCCCTAAAAAGCCGCCTAAAACCTTCTCCGCGCCACATTCTCAGGGGAAAACTTATTCACCCCTCCGGCAACGAGGTCGTTTCCGCTCCTGCAAAGCAAAAACAGAAACTCCGGCCCAAAGCCTACGGTTATTGGCTCCTCGTGCGTTCTCCACAAGTTATTCACCGCCCCTTTTTTGTGAATAAACCTGTGGATATCAATTCATGGGCAGAATCGATAATTCTGATAGATTGATTGCGTTCTCTGAAAGAACAGAGAGCGGAGCGAAGGACGAAAGAATCTCGCGAAACTCTCGAAGATAATCCCGGGTGACCGGGGAAAGGTTGAACCAGGCTGGTTGGTTCTACCTCTCTTAAAGGAATCGCAAGATTCACAGCGGAGGCAGGATTCACCGGTTCCTCTGACGACTTTCGCGAGTTGTCAGTACACGCGAAAAAGGAACCGCGCAATGAGGAGCGATAAGAAGCCGTTCCGAATTGAATCAAGTAATTCAAACTGGTTTCGGGTTTGAATGAATCGCAGTTACCGAAGAGGTAGTCGGTTGCTACTGCGGACCAGCACGGTAAGAATGACTCTGGCGGTTTCAGAACTGAAATTCGCCAAGCGAAAAACGCCGAAAGGCGGAACAAAATGAGCGTTCAGACCGGGAAGGACACGAGTTTCGGCAGAATCCGTGAAAACCTTCCGCAAGCCGGCGATGTTTAAAAAGACACCGCTGGACTGTGAGACTAAAAGCGACCTGAGAGTGAAGAGGCGAGACCCGTGGCACGGGGAGAACGCACTGCCAAAAGCAGTGGCTGTCCTCGAGCTAAGTGGTCAAGACGCGGTAGAGAAGTCACAGACGTGTCTTGTCCTGGTTTGCAGGCCGGTGGCGCAACCATCAGTCGAAGCAAGCTGAAAAGCCTCACTCAAAAGCGAGCGATGGAAACATCCTCGACGGCCCTGCTACGAGGCCGGAGACTCCGCTTGCCGTGGAGAATAGCGTCGGGAAGCCGGCAGCCCTCGAAAGAGTTGTGCGCCAAATGTCGGCACCGGGAAAGAGAAACTGGCGATCTCCCATCCCCGAATTTGTCCCTGTTTACCGCAAGGTGAGCAGGGACTTATTTTTTGTACGCCGGAAGAAGTATTGCAGATAGAGCCGTCGCGCTTAATGAAATTGCCAGGAGGGAC
>JAQGOU010000566.1 GCA_028293445.1 Verrucomicrobiales bacterium
CTTCCATTCCGCAGTTCTTTTCTCACGTCCGTGGCTGTGGGTGGAGAAGGGGAAGCTTTCAAACTGGATGACAAAACGTTTATTCGATCGCTGCACGGGAAAAAGCTTCTGCGTTTAGAAGGCTTTGTTTTGCGCGCCGACACGCTCTTTGGGAAACATGCACGTGCCATTCGCGCGCTCTTTGTCCCGGAACCGAAGATTCAAGAGCGAGTCCAAGCAACGATTTGTGAAGCTCGCAAAGGGGCCGATGTCTTGATCGGCGTGCATATTCGTCGGGGTGATTATAAAGGTTTTCAAGGCGGTCGGTTTTACTTTGAGATCGACCAGTATGTGAAAGTGATGCGTTCTGCATCGGAACTCTTTCCAAACAAGCGCGTCCGTTTTCTGATCTGCTCCAACGAATCGTTGCGCGCGGAACAATTTCAAAACGTATCCGTGGCGTTTGGCCCGGGCCATCTGGTCGAAGATTTGTATTCGCTTGCGGCTTGTGATTTTCTCTTGGGTACCCACAGTACGTTCGTGATGTGGGCATCGTTTTACGGCGAGGTGCCGCTCTATCGGTTTGACGATCCAGAGCGCAAGCCGCAGTTATCCGAATTTCACACCGACTGGTCATGACTGAACCGCGCAAGATTTTAGCCATTCATTTTAAGTTTCTCGGTGACGTTGTCATCGGGGTGCCAGCGTTGCGCGCGATTCACGAACAGTTTCCCAACGCGGAACTGCACGTATTGGTTGCCGAAGAGGCTGCTCCGCTACTGAAGCCGATTCCATGGATCACGCGCGTCTGGGGAGTGCCGCGCGTGCGCGGTAAAGCGACCTTCACCAAGCACTGGCCCGTCATCCGTGCGCTGCGGAAGGAGCGCTTTGATCGTTCGGTGGATCTCGCCGGTAATGATCGTGGTGCGTTCATCAGTTTACTCGCCGGTGCTTCACAACGACTCGGTCCGGTCGCGCCGAAAGGTTTTTGGGGACGCCGCTTCTGTTATAACCAGCGCGTCGAGGAACTTGATATTTACCGTCCGGAAGTGACGCGTCTCGTCCATATTCTGACCGGATGGGGAATCAAGCCCCGCTCGCTCGATCTGGAACTCCACGTCGATCCGAAGTGGAACAATTTTGCCAAAGGCATGGTTGCCGAGGGCTCATTGATTGCGCAGGTCACGACGAGTCAGCCCAAGAAGGAATGGCCATTGGCTCTTTGGGCCAGGTTTTACGAGCAGGCAACGGCGGCGGGACTGAACGTCATTTTTGCTGCCGGACCGAGCGCACGTGATCAGGGAGTGCTCAAAGAATTAAAGGCGCTCACCCCGACCGCGTTAATATTGCCGGTCATCCAGGATTTGGCCGCCTATCTTGCCGTCCTGCGGCGGGCGAAGATATTTGTCACTGGCGACACCGGACCGCTTCACTTCGCTGTAGCCTTGAAAGTGCCAACCGTCAGTTTGTTTGGTCCCTCGCACGTGGTGCAGTGGCGTCCGATGGAAGAGCCGCACCAAGTCTTGTGTGGCGTTCGCTGCCAATGCCTCGGCCACTTTCACGTCTGCGATAAAGGCAACCTCTGCATGAGCAGTATTACCCCGGAGCAAGTGATGAGCGCTGTTCAAGTCATTCTCAACAGAGCCGGGACAAAAAATTAATCGCGTTCCCGTTTTCGGACTGCTATTTACCTCCGATGCCTAAACTTTGGTGCCTCGCGCTGGTTTCTTTGGGGTTTGTAATTTCTTCGTCAGCTAAAGATTTCGATCTGATTCTTCGCAATGGCAAGATCGTAGATGGCACTGGCAAGCCGGCTTTTATCGGTGACGTTGCGATTAAAAAGGGTCGCATCGCCAGCATTGGAAATGTGTCTGGCACCACGAAGAAAGAAATCGATCTCGACGGGCTTGTGATCGCTCCTGGATTTATCGACGTCCATACGCACGCGGATGAACTGGACGATCAGCCGGGGGGAACGAATTTTGTTCGCATGGGTGTGACTACGATAGTCGTTGGGAACTGTGGTGGGTCCAATCTGCGGGTCGGTGATTTTTTTAAGAGAGTTGAGAAGAAGAAGATTTCTCCGAATGTCGCCACGCTGCTCGGTCACGGGACCGTTCGCGGTCAAGCGATGGGCGGCACTTTCAATCGTCCTCCCACTGAGCAAGAGCTTTCCAAGATGAAACTCCTCGTTAAACAAGCGATGAAGGATGGAGCGGTCGGGCTTTCGACGGGGCTGATCTACACGCCCGGTGTTTTCGCGCGGACCGAGGAGATTATTGAATTGGCCAAGGTTGTTTCGGCCTACGGAGGAATTTACGCCACGCATCAACGGAGTGAGAGCGAAGGGATTGTCGAATCACTTAACGAGATCTTTCGTATCGCCCGCGAAGCGAACATCCGCGCTGAAGTTTCGCACATCAAATTGTCTGGCCCCGCCAACTGGGGAAAAGCCAAAAAGATCCTCGATGTGATTGAAGCGGCACGCGCCGAAGGTTTGCAAATTACCCAGGACCAATACTCTTACACCGCCTCGAGCACGAGTCTGGGCCAGTTGGTTCCCGACGAGTTCAAGGACGGTGGCAAAGCGAAACTGAATGAACGGATCGAGAACCCGACGGAGAAATCGAAAATGGCCGCGGAAATGAAACTCACGCTCCAACGCCGTCAGAATCCAGATTATTCCTACGCGGTGATCGCCTTTTATAAACACGACACCTCTTTGAATGGTTTGAGCGTCGTCGATGCGGCTAAGAAACTTTATCACAACACGTCGCTTGATTCGCAGATCGAAACGATTCTGGAAATTGAACGCAATGGCGGGGCGTCCGCAGTCTTCCACGGCATGAATGAGCAGGATCTGCAGACCTTCATGCAGCACACCAATACGATGATCGCTTGCGATAGCGGTTTGCGGACGTTGGACGTCGGAGTTCCGCATCCTCGTGGCTATGGAAACAACGCACGCGTTTTGCAACGCTATGTCAAAGAGACAAAAGTTCTGACGCTGGAAGATGCGATCCGCAAGATGAGCTCGCTGCCGGCCCATACCTTTGAGTTGTCGAAGCGCGGTGAAATTCGTCCTGGCAACTGGGCCGACCTGGTGGTCTTTGATCTGGAGAAGGTGAAAGAAAACTCAACCTACAATGACCCGCATCATTACTCGAGCGGGTTCAACTATGTTTTCGTCAATGGCGTCGCCGTCGTGAAAGATGACGAACATACCGGCAAGCGTCCCGGCAAAGCTCTTCGTCACACCGTCGTTAAATCTGAACGCGCCGCGAAATAGGTTTGGCCTATCGCGGTTGCGGCGTGATGCGATAGCTGATAATTGTCCCCAGGCCGCCGGTGGAAGTTTTCTTAAAGATTATGATGGCAGGGCCGGCGAGGACCATTGGGGTATTCAAGGTCGCGCCGCCATTTCCCATCATCAGCTTGTCTGTTCCGATGGTAACCTCAATCTGGGAATCAGGTTCAAACGACGCGCTCAGAATTTCCATCACCTGATTCGCGGCTAGAGTGTTGGTGAATGAGCCGGCGGACGACTTCGGGCACATCCAGGTTTTAATCTGTTGGGCTGACGCCGTGAAGCCGATGAATAGAATTACGAGTGCAATGGCGGGTTTGTAGAAAGTTTTCATATATATCTCCTGTTTTGAAACTAGGTATTCGTGGACAACGAAACAAGCGGACAGGGCCTGATGCTTAGTCCTGTAAAAAGCTGAGAAGAATCCGCAGAAACTCATGAGGCGCATCCGCGTGGACCCAATGATCCGCCTCTGGAATGGTCACGATCCGCGCCTTCGGAAACTCTACTTGAATCAACGGCTCATCCTGCGCATCGACATACTGTGACTTACCGCCGCGGATGAAGAGAGTCGGTTTGCTAAAGAGTTGCGTGGCCGGCGGTGCTTCCGAAATCTCCACGTAATGCTTCTGAATCGCAGGAAGGTTGAGCTTCCACTTCAAGGATCCATTCTCTGCTGTGGCCAGATTCTTCAGGAGGAAGTGGCGCACCGCCGGATCGGGAATCTGTGGGGCGAGCGCTTGATCCACGGCGCTGCGCGTTGTGAAGGAGCCTGGATCAATACTGAAGAGCGCTGCAAAAATGCTGTCGTGACTGCGCGGATATTTCTTTGGCGCGATATCGACGACTACCAGTTTTTCGACGAGGTCCGGAAACATCCGCGCGAACTGGATCGCTGCTTTTCCACCCATCGAGTGACCGAGAAGATGCGCGCTGGAAATTCCATGGGTAGCGAAAAACTCCCGCAAATCTTCGGCCATCACGACGTAGTTAAACTCGTCGGCGTGAGGCGAGTTCCCGTGATTGCGCAGATCGACAGCATAAACCTGAAACTGCTGCGCCAAACGTTTGCTGAGGCTTTGCCAATTGTCCGATGAGCCGAAGAGTCCGTGCAGGATCACCAAAGGAAATCCGCTGCCAAACGTTTGAAAGTGCAGAGTCATCGCGCGTTCTTCCTAGTCTTCCTTCTTGGGTGCGACGAGGGGTCCGTACTTCCGGATCTCCGGCCACATCCACCCGACGCCTATCACCGCGATGATGGTGGCGATCCCACCAGACACCACGGAAAAAACGGGGCCAAACTTTGCCGCGACGATTCCAGATTCGAAGCCGCCAAGTTCATTTGAGGTGCCGATAAATAAACTGTTCACCGCCGAAACGCGGCCGCGCATTTCATCTGGCGTCAAGAGTTGAACGAGCGTGTGTCGGACGATCACGCTGATGTTATCCGCGAATCCGCAGACGAACAGCATGGCGAGCGAGAGTGGAAACGATTTTGAAAGCCCGAACACAATCGTTGCCAGCGCGAAGACAATGACCGACCCGGTTAATGCGGTTCCCGCCTTTTTCATCGGCGGTCGATGGATGATCAGGAGCGCGCACGCCAGCGAGCCGACGGGCAACGCTGATTCCATCAGACCTAGTCCCGTTGGACCTACCATTAAGATGTCTTTGGCGTAGACCGGTAAGAGAGCCGTCGCGCCTCCGAACAGGACCGCAAACAAATCGAGTGTCATGATGCCAAGAATGATCGGCGTTTTGAAAACGAAGCTGAACCCGCCCAGCAACGCTTCCAAAGTAATTTTTTGTTTCGGCAACGCGCGATGATGCGTTTGGACAAACCACACCAGGGTGAAACAAGCCGCTGCCGCCATGGCATTGAAAAGATAAACGATCAGGGCACTTTTCGTCAGCGCGATCAGCAAGCCACCGAGGGCTGGGCCCGTTACCGCTGAAAACTGAAAACTGCTCGTGGACCATGTCACCGCCTGCGGAAATTCTTCACGCGAGACCAATTGCGGCAGCAACGAAGCGCTGGAAGCCCAAACGAACGTCCGGGCACAGGCGCTCGCAAAGAGCAGGCAATAAACCCAAAAGACATCCGCGTGCAGGTACGACACCAGGGCCAGGCCGAGGGAACTGAAGGTCAACAGAAGCTGCATGATCAGGATGACGCGTTTGCGATCATAACGATCGGCGATGTGCCCGGAGGGCAGGGTCAATAAGACGATCGGCAGAAACTGGCTCAACCCGACGAGACCCAGACTGATGTAAGAGTGGGTTCGTTCGTAGAGTTCCCATCCGACGGCGATGGTCAGCATTTGTTGACCGAACGAGGCAATGAAACGCGCGCTCAGGAAGCGGGAAAAATCGCGGTTGCGAAACACCGCGTAAGGCTCATGGCGTTCTGGTGTGGAGGGTGTGTCGCTCACAGGCTGCGAATTGATACGACAGGATCGCGAATGTCGCAAAGGGAAATCGAGGCGAGGCGGATGCAGTGACGCTGGGGAAAGAACGGCTTTTGCGGGCGAAGAACAAAGAAGGGTCGGGACTTCATTTCAGTAATC
>JAQGOU010000591.1 GCA_028293445.1 Verrucomicrobiales bacterium
CCACCGGCCATTTGGTATCGATCTCAGCGAGTAGCTTTTCTTCCACCTCTGGATTTTTTGAAACGAGGTAGAGCAGCCACGCCATGGCATTCGCCGTCGTTTCATGTCCAGCAACAAAAATGGTCATGACCTCGTCACGCAATTGATCGTCCGTCATGCCACGTCCGGTCCCTTCTTCGCACGCGGACAACAACATGCTTAAGAGATCGTCGGGAATATTGGGCTGCTGTCGACGGTTGTGAATGATGCCGCCTACGATCTCATTGAGTGCCTTGAGGGAACGATATTGGGCGTAGTTAAATGGCGTCGGGATCTTGCGAGGCAAAAGGAAGTGCCAGGGATGCCGCAGCATGTGCAGTGCGTATTCGTTGAGGGTGGCGATGTGGTGACTTACCTCGGACGCGGCGCCTTGCACGTCGGAGCTAAACATCGCGCGAGAAATGATATCGAGCGTCAGCTGTGACAATCGCGGAGAAAGATCAATTCCTTTGCCGTCGCACTCTTCCCCTCCGAGATCGGAGACACAATGGCTCACACGATCGACCATCATGGCAAACAGGGCGTCGAGTCGGCGTCGATGAAATGCGGGCTGAACGAGCTTGCGCTGGCCGCGCCAGAATTCGCCTTCGCTTGTGACCAGCCCATTACCCATCAAGATTCGTAACACCGCGTAAGATCGGCTCTTCTGTTGATAACGAGCATAACGTTCCACGAGTACCTGCCGCGCCAGTTCCGGTGACGTGACCACCGAGGCCTCGCCCAATGGCGATTTGACGCGGAAAATGTCGCCGTGTTCCTGCGCCCATTTTGGAATCCACTGCATGGGCGCGCGTTGTGCGTAATAAGCGGCGCCAAGCAGCCAATGCCGGGGGCTCGAAACGAGTGGTGGCAAATTGTCCATGGTCGCTTGCTACAACTTTTTGACCTGCACACTTTGATAGCGGATCGTGGTGGTGTTCATGTCATTGAACGCCCCCAGACCGAGGAAAAACTCATCGCCGCTGAGGTGGGAATTCTCCGGCGGTATTACCTCCTTGAAGATTTGTTTATCATTCACGGATGCGGTGATTTTCCCATTGCGACAACGGAGATAGAAAGAATTGCTGCTGTTTAATGACACCGGACTGGCGACCTGCTTGCTGGTCCAATGTTGTGAAAAAGAGGAAATTTCACCTTCATCGGCATTGCGTTTGATGCGGAATGCGTTCCATCCATAAGATTCAAATTGAGGAAGCCCCATTACCAGCCCTCCTTGAAATGAATCGCTCGAGCTTTTGATCACTAGGAAACTGCCCTTCGCCTCAAAATCCGAGCCCATCCTTGCTCGCGAATAAAGGATATGACCTTCCGGCCCCGACTCGATTTCCAAAGTATTCGTCGCAACCGATTTGAGATTTCCTCGCGAGAGACACCACCCAACTAAATTGGTGTCCACCGGCATCATGGAAATCCAATCGCCCGCTTGAAACTGTTTCTCCAGCGTTAGGGTAGCCATTCGATCTTTCACGAAAGCACGTGTCAGACGGTCCAGGTCTGTCGCATCGTTCAATTCAGTATAGAGACGCAATGCCTCCGCAGTTTTTCGTTTTTTGCGATAGTTCTCTGCGTCCTTGACCTTGGCCCCGCGTTTGCCTGTTCGCGCGGCTACTTCCGAAGTCATGAGCGACAGATCTACTCCCCACGACATGAGATTCCCGGCCTTGGGCTGCCACTCCAGCGCTTTCAATTGAGTCGCGGCGATATCGTAGTGTCCGGCCAGGTACGCAGTGACTGCGTAACTACTGAGCCATCCCGCATGCACGGCTGCATGCGAGGGATCGGCCAGATAACCTTCATACATTTCCTGCAAGTGCGGCCAGATATCCTGCCGTCCATAAATGTGCTCTCCCCCGGATAAATTCATTTCTGATTCGATGTCTGAAACGACATGTAAGAACACTTCTGGCGCACCCGAGTCGAATCGTTTGGTGTTTACGGCAGTAATTCCCAAGGCAAGCATTGATTTCACATCGCCATACCATCGCGGGCGCAATCCCCAGCGGAGTCGTGACCACGCCGCGGGATAATCGATTTGTGCCTCGGTCGCGCGATCGAACCAAAGCCGCATCTCCTCGATGCCGTCACCGCCAAGGCAAACGCGCAACATTTGGGCGGGTGCCATCGGCAGATCAGGACGCAATTGCCATGCCTCCGTCAGATACTTCTTAGCTTTTGTCAGATGCTTACTAAAGCTTTCCCACCCATGCTGTGAAACTGTGTCAGTATAACCCGAACCTCTCGCATCCCACGCGTCCTCAATCGCCGCTTCTCCTCTCAGCACCAGTTTCAACCATTTGAAACCACTCTCCTGCAGGTCCACGACTTCACACACTGCCACACGGTTGCGGTCCCAGAACGCCTCTCCGCCTCCATTGAGAAGCATTTCGGCAATCTGGGCCTGGTCGTCGGCAACAAAGCTGCCATCTTTGAAACATTCTTTTAGAAACTCCAATGCAGCTGCGTCCAGCACAGGTACGCGATGGCTTTTATTTTTTGTTAATTTACTGGCGAGGGTGATGTTCGCGTAAAACTTTGGATAAGCTTTGTGTTTGGACTTTTCGAAGTTTTGGAGCGCACGTTCCAACCGGTGATTCGCTTCGAACAATTCGACGGATTCCACGGCAGCCACGGTTAGGAGAAGCGGATCGTTGCATTCAGGATTGGCTGCCAATTTATCGCCGAGCGCCGAGAGCGCCTGCTCATTCTCGTATTCCTTGCCTCCAGAATTCTTTGTTATCCAACTATTGAGGAACCTGGTGGCATCGGCGTCATAGGAATCTTTGTGTTCACCTCGTGACTTATAACCATTAAGCCATTGTCGTATCCGAAATTCACGTCCCCGCTTGTTCGCATCTTGCTCTGTTTGGGTTTTGGATCCCGGCTTCACAGGCTTTGTAGCAGCTTCCATCGCGGGGGTTTCGACAGGGTCGGACGGAAACTGCGTTGTTTCGCTCAGCAAGCGAATCGTTTCCGTTTTGAGAGCTTTGGATTGAGGGCGAAAAAACAAGAAAGCCGAACCCGCCAGTAAAAGAAATGCCGCTACACTCACCACAACAATCAAACCGATACTACTCGCTGGTTTTCGTTCGACGCGAATCGAAGTCAGCACCGGGGGTGGCGGAACTCCTGCCACCGAGTCGAGCGTCTGCCAACTTACCATGCCTGGACACCAGACCAGTTCTTTGCCATTCAGTTCACCCGCCGCACGCCGCCGACGCAACTCTTCCAGCGGGAAGATTCCCAGAGTCTGCCCATTTCGATTGAGGTGATAGTTCATAACGTGGGAAAATGGTGCTGTGGAAATATTGTTGGATCCGCAAAGATTTAATCCGTGCCTACAGGTTGCTCAGTCCAGACGATAGGCGGAAGCCATGGGGCTTTCAATGCCGGACTCGGGAGACCTCCACAACCAATGGATTTTGCTTTCGCAGTGACCGCGAGAGATTTTATGTTGTGCAAATGTTCTCCAACACGTTACGCGGACTGGTTTCCCTTTTCCTCTTATTCAATTTGATTCCAAAGATCCATGCCGCGCCCCAACACCCTAACATTGTTATCATCCTCGCCGATGACCTGGGCTACGGTGATCTCGGTTGTTATGGAAGCCCGAGCATTCTCACGCCAAACCTCGATCGCATGGCTGCGGAAGGATTGCGCTTCACCGAGTTCTATGCGGGCGCTTGTCTATGCACGCCTAGTCGCGCGGCACTGTTGACGGGACGCTTGGCGATTCGCACTGGAATGGCCGGTGGTCCTGGCCGCCATGTTCTCTATCCGAACAATGAGGGTGGTTTGCCGCCCAGCGAGATCACGATTCCACGCGCGTTGAAAGCTCAGGGCTACGTCACCGGCGCGATCGGCAAATGGCATCTTGGCCATACGCTCGAACATCTCCCGACGAGCCATGGATTCGATTCTTTCTACGGTCTGCCGTATTCCAATGACATGGACCCGATCAACAAAAAGGTTCGTGAACCCGACAGCAACGGTCAGAATCCTGACTGGCATCATTTCAATGTGCCACTCATGCGCGGGACAAATATCCTTGAACGCCCCGCGGATCAGACGAAGCTGACACAGCGCTACACGGAGGAAGCGATCCGTTTCATCAAGGAAAACAAGAAGAAGCCGTTCTTCCTTTATCTCGCCCACACGTTTCCGCACGTGCCGTTGTTCGCCTCGGAAAAGTTTAAGGGAAAAAGTGCGCGCGGCCTTTACGGCGACACCGTCGAAGAACTCGACTGGAGTGTCG
>JAQGOU010000592.1 GCA_028293445.1 Verrucomicrobiales bacterium
GGAGTCGAACGATCAGGTCGGGCTTGCTGTCGCCGGATTGCGTCTGCTCGGTAAAATCACAATGCGAACTCATGCCGGCGGCTTCAACGACACGGCGTAATGTTTCTTCGCCCCAACGACCGCGGGCTTGATTTGAGCTCAGAACTTTTCGCAACTGCAAGGTTTCAGACGAAAGCGCCTGACTGTTTGCCGCCAGGCTTTCGAGCTGCTTCTTCACTTCACCGAGCGTGGTCGCCTGGGTGTTTTCACTTTGCTGCAATCGCTTCTGATAGGTCTCGAGCTGTTGCTTCAGCGGTTCGACCATCGTCTTGATCGATTCCTGGCGTTTATCCAAATCGCCCTTCGCGGTTTCCTGAAATTTCGCGAGCGTCTCATTGGCCAGTTGCAAAAACTGGGGCTGCGTTTGTTTCAGCGCATCGGCGCTCAGGGCCTTGAAGGCTTCGCGCAGATCCGCCAGCGCTTTCTCCTGGGCCTGCTTTGCTTCGACGGCGGCGCGGTCGTGGATTTGCCTTTGTTCGGCTAGAAGTTTTTCGGCCGCGCACTGGTTGGCGTGAGCCGTGGCGAGTTCATTGGAAGTCCCGGCGAATCTTTCCCGCGACTCGGCCAATTCCTTTTCACGCTGTTGCAATTGCTGGCGCAACTCATTTTCCAACCGGTTATCGGACGGCGCGGGGGCGCGACGAAAGAACGCCAAAGAAATCAACCAGCCAAGGAATCCACCGACCACAAAACCAATTAAGAGATAAGCAACCGCAGGCATTACGGATCATTGTAAAAACGGAAGGGCAGAATTACACGAATTTTCAGCAAGAAGTAGTTTCGAAAGGGGGTTAGACACGAATTACACAGATTAACACGAATTTTAAGACGAACTGCAAAAAGCCATGGAGCATGTCTCCTCTGCTGTTTTGAAATTCGTGTTAATCTGTGTAATTCGTGTCGAAAAAACATTCGCCTTCGTCCTTTTGTCTCTCAGCATTTACACGAGTGAAGTTTCGGGATTGAATTCGTTTCGCATTCTGCAATTTTCTCGGGACATTCACTGCGTAGCGGCGTCCCGGACGAACGCCACAATGCGACGGAAACTGAAAGAACTTTTGCGGCCGGCAGAGACCCGCCGCTACCAATTATAATGCAAGGTCATCTCGCACTGGTTCTGCACGCTCATCTGCCGTATGTCCGGCATCCAGAGCATCCCAAAATGCTCGAAGAGAACTGGCTCTTTGAAGCGGTCGTTGAAACTTACATCCCGCTGATTCAAACCATGGACGGCTGGCTCCGCGACGGCATGAACACGCGGCTGACGATTTCCCTCTCGCCGACGCTTTGCTCCATGCTGCTGGATCCGCTTCTGCAGACGCGATTCGAGCGTCACCTCGAGGGTTTGATTGAGTTGACCGAAAAGGAGCTCTTGCGCACGCATTGGGACAAAGAGCTGCGTCCGTTGGCCGAGATGTATCACCAACGGTTCGTGAGCGCACGCGAGACTTACTTCGCTTACGGAAAGAACCTTGTCGGTGCGTTTCGCAAATTTCAAGAACAGGGAAAATTGGAGATCATCACGACGGCCGCGACGCATGGCTTTCTGCCCCTGATGGCGAACTCACCGCAATCGATTCGCGCCCAGATCCTCGTGGCGCGCGATCATTACCGGAGTTGCTTCGGCTGCGATCCGAAAGGCATCTGGCTGCCGGAATGCGCTTACGTCGAAGGTGTCGAAAACTTTCTGCAGGAAGCGAACATCCGTTACTTCATCATTGATACGCATGGCATTTTGCACGCGCATCCGCGTCCGCGTTACGGTGTGTTTGCACCGGTCTTTACGCCCAATGGTATTGCGGCGTTCGGACGCGACCTGGAATCAGCGCGACAAGTCTGGAGCCGGCAGGAAGGTTATCCGGGCGATCCGACCTATCGCGATTTCTACCGCGATGTCGGCTTCGACCTTGATTACGATTACGTCAAACCGCATCTGCCTTCAGAACAGCGCTCGTTCACGGGAATCAAATATCATCGCATCACGGGGCGCGAAGAGAAGCTGACGTATCATCGCGATGCGGCCCTTGAGATCGCGGCGCATCACGCACAGCACTTTCTCCAGGCGCGCATGGCGCAGGCGCAAAATCTCGCGAACATCATGGGGCGTCCGCCGCTAATTCTTTCGCCCTACGACGCGGAGTTGTTCGGTCACTGGTGGTATGAAGGTATCGAGTTCCTCAATTACTTCATGCGCAAGGCGCACTACGACCAGGATGTTGTTCACCTGACGACGCCGAACGATTATTTGCGCCGTTACCCGACGCAACAGGTGGCGTCGCCGAGCGCATCGAGTTGGGGTGAGGAAGGATATTGGCGGGTGTGGCTGAACGAGACGAACGAGTGGATTTATCCGCATCTTCACGTCGCCCAGGAACGGATGACGCAACTCGCGCAACAATTCCCGACGGCCACCGGTCTGACGGAACGCGCACTCAAACAAGCCGCGCGCGAACTGCTCCTGGCCCAGGCGAGCGATTGGCCGTTCATTCTCCGCACCGGCACGAGCCCTGACTACGCGCGCAAACGCGTGAAAGATCATTTGCTTCGTTTCATTTCGCTCTACGGACAACTCACGAGCACGCAGATCGACGAGGCTTACCTAAGTCGGATCGAAGCGATGGATAACATTTTCCCGGACGTTAATTACCACTACTGGGGCTGAGTTGGGATCCCGGCATATTTCTGAACAACCAAGTCCAACGACCAAGGTCTTATCTTATGGCTGATTTTTACGAGCTTGATTCCTCGCGGGTAACCATCGCGGAGATGTGGTGGGGAACGAAGAATCCTATCACCCTGTCGATCGCCACCCTTCTGAAAGTGTGCCGCGTCCGCATTCCCAATTCCAGTGATGATCCGAATGTAGACACGACTTTACCATTCGTCGTGGAAACTCTTCCTCCTCAGGTTGAGGACCTGTTCAGGCCGCTCACGGCACAGTTAGCCACGATGGGGTTTTGCGAACCTGTTTTCCACGTCATCGAAGATCAGAATATCCAGACCGTGATTTATTGGGCGACGTTCCGACATGTCTCGGGTCAACATTGCGCCCGCATTCATCATCGGACCTGGGGCAAAGCACAAAATCATAATCGAGGACTGTTCCCGTTGTTCATCACGTCATTTCAGGACGGAACCTTCCTGGTTTCTTCAGCTGGGAAACCAGATGTCGCCGCCCCCGACACAGTGCAGATGAATCGGATGCCAATGGCAGACGCAGCAAAACTTTGGGCGACGCATGAGCAACTCTCCCATGCTTGCATGGTCCGCAAATCGATTCGCATGGTGACCAATAACAAAGGCGTGGTTGATGCGACGGAGCGCCTGCATATTTTGCAACGCGATTTTCATTTGGTGCGGGGTTACTTTCGTAGTCGGACTAAGGCGGAGCAGATCAAAGCCGATATTCATGCGGCGCACGTTGAGCAAGCGCGCGCGGACGGAACTGCCTATCCGGAGGTGATGGCGGAACTAACGCAGTTGCAGGAAAAGAAACCACGCTGGAGTTCGGGGATCCTGGTGTTGGCCGTTTCTATTGTCGCTTATTTCGCGGCCGGCACAGCGCGATGGAACTGGAAAACCACGCTGGCACTGGTACCCATCCTATTGTTTCACGAAATGGGACACTGGATTGCGATGCGTATTTTCAAGTATCGAAACTTGCGCATGTTTTTCATTCCATTTTTTGGCGCTGCCGTGACGGGGCGTAACTTCAATGTTGCCGGTTGGAAAAAGGCTTTGGTTTCCCTGGCGGGCCCCTTGCCAGGAATTGCGCTGGGCGTTGTGCTGGGAGTCGTGGCGATGATTGCGAACCTCCCCGCGTTGAAGCAAGCCGCCTTGATGTTGCTGCTCCTGAATGGCTTTAATCTGTTACCGGTTCTCCCCTTGGATGGCGGCCATTTCCTGCATGCCACATTGTTTTGTCGCAATCGTTGGCTGGATATCGTGTTCCGGGTAATGGCTGTAATCGCGCTGCTATCCCTGTCTCTTTTGGGGATGGGACGCTTTTTCATGTATCTGGGAATCGTGTTCGCGATTGCTCTGCCGGTGGCATTCAAAATGGCTAAAATAACTGACGAGTTCAGAAAGCGCTCATTCGTGCCGCCTCCACCAGGAGAAGATCGCATTCCATCCGGAATCGCCGAAAGCTTGATCACGGCGGTAAAAGCAGAGTTGAACGGGAAGGCGAGTAATGCGGTGGTTGCACAGCAAACGCTCGGAATTTATGAAGTGCTCAACGCGCGTCCACCAGGAGTCTGGGCCACGCTTGGATTGCTGACTCTGTATGGGGCAGGACTTCTGGCGTCGATTGGTTGCGGAGCTTTTCTGGTGATCAGCAGCAAAGGAGGTGTCGGCGATTTCTTCCGCGCCGCCATCCGGCAGCCAACTTACGCGGCGTCGTGCGCGGACACGGATGTCTGGCGCGGAAAGAATGCGGCGATGACCGATTCCCAGCCGGTGAACTTGATCGTGTCCACTTTCAAAACATCCACTGAAGCGCAGCGCGAATACAGGCGACTCACCGCGCAGACGCCCGCAGAGTCGAGCATGCTTTTGTATGGCAGTTCTCTCCTGCTGAAACTCCCCACCGAAGACAATGCCGGGAGGGAAAAGTGGTTTGATGCAATGCAACAGAAGACAACCAATACGTTTGTTGTGGTGAGCAACAACTCCGTCAGTATTTCCATGGTCTTTCTCGCACCCACCGCTCTCGTCGCGACAAACATTCAACAAGAATTAAAAGATTATCTGAATTCGTCGGTGGCAGCCCAGCTCATCGCCCCATGGGACGCTGAAGCGGAGCCAAAAGCATTTGAGATCTACCGGAAAGCACGCCGGACGTGGGTTGAAATGAATGCGCAGGTGACTGCGGTTTGGAAAGACGAGAGGCTAAAAGAATTTTCCACCAAAATTAACGCCGCGAATCGTCGCGGTTCAACAGATGAGGTCGATCGTTTGCTGAAACAACAACAGGTCCAAAGCAAAGAACTTCAGGAATCCGTACGCCAACAACTGGCCAAAAAATATCAGGCCACTCCTTTTGCACCGCTCGTCGATCTAGAACGCCGTTTGTCGGAAACGAGTTATACAAACCAAACGGAACGCGTGGAAATTCTCAAGAAGGTGGCACAAAACCTTGGAGCGAACAAACAAATCTCGCGTGGCAGCGGCTTTGGTTATGGAAGCGTCACCAGCCACGGGCTCATGCTGGATATTCCTCTCCTCGCGATCCACGATCCCGAAACAAATCTACCGCTATTGATGAACTGGCTCTGCCGACAAAATTGTCAGCACTTCAAATATCAATTCGCGAACTATTCGTTTTCGCTGGATGACTTTGGGGACTAGTAAGCGCACTGGTTTCCGGGGCAGGCTTCGTCTGCGGATAAATTTGATAGAGGATCAGGTAAACGATCACGCCGGTGACCGACACGTACATCCAGAGCGGCCAGGTCCAGCGGGCGATTTTCTTGTGTTTGTCGAAACGTGCTCGTAGCGCCCGGCTGGCAGTCACGAGGATCATCGGCACAATCACCACGGCTAAAATCGTGTGGGAAAGAAGCAGCGTGAGGTAATACGGACGAAACGATTGTGGCTCAACAAATCGCGTGCTCCCGTAGTTGTAATGATAGGTGAGATAGCCGGTCAGGAAGAGCGCTGAAGTGATGAGAGCGGTGACCATGCAGTTGCGGTGCGCAATCTGGTTGCCGCGACGGATGAAAATGTAGCCGCACGTGAGAAGCACGGCACTGAGCGCGTTGAGCGAGGCATTGACGGCGGGGAGATCGTGAAGTGTCATTTTATTTTTCCCGCATCAGTTTTTCTACAGCGGCGATGATTTCGGGATTCGATGTCGCTTCGTCACCGTCAAAACCAACACTGATGTTCTTATTCTTGTCCATCACGCCCCGGAGGCGTCCACGTTTGTCCACGAGCATGAACTTTTTGCTGTGGATGAAGAGATCGTCAAGCGATTGGCGTTCGGCAGGCGTCGTTTCCTCGGCACTTAATCCCAGGCCGTTCATCGCCAAATGGTAAACATTGCTCTTGCTCCCGGTGAGAAACATCCAGTTATCAGTGGCATCGACACGCTTGGCATACGCTTTCAAGATGCCGGGGGTGTCAAAAGCGGGATCTGCAGTGAGGGAAAGAAGCTGGACGTGGTGCGACAATTGCGCCTGCAGGGTCCGCATATTCTTCGTCATTTGCAAACACTGGGCCGGGCAGCGGGTGAAAATGATATCGGCAATCCAGACGCGCCCGCGCAAATCCTGTAACGAAACTGCCTGGCCCAATTGATTGGTCAGAGTGAACTCGGTGACCTGCCCGACGACGGGCAAATCCGAATGCTTTCGGGATCGGAAATAGGCAATCGTGATCACGAGAATGACCACGGCAAGTCCAGCGAGGACCAGTCGTTCGATTTTTCGTGATGGGGGTTGCATTTAAGTTAAACGGTCAGCCGGAACATTACGTCCAGAACGGCAGAAGATAAATGGACAAAAAAAATGCGTCCGGAATCCGAACGCATTTCGTAAAAGTGTTTTCAGCGGAACCTTACTCGAAACTGGTGGCGGCACCGCCGGACTTGGTTTTCGACGCCATCCATTTGTCATAATCCTCCTGGGTATCCACGTGGAGACGACCACCAGCCATGCTGGCATGACCTTGTCCGCACAGCTGAGCGCAATTGATCTGATAAACGCCGACCGTATTCGGAGTGAACTGCGTGGGAATCATCATGCCAGGAATCGCGTCCTGAGTGATGCGCATCGCAATCACTTTGAAGGAATGAATGACATCCTTGGAGGTGAGGTAAACGATGACCGGTTTGTTCACGGGCACATGGAGCTCATTCAAGGTTTGAAGGCATTTCTTTTCTTCCATGTCTTTTTTATCCACACCGAACGGATTGTCCGCAGCGACCCACTTAAATTCCTGCTTGGGAAACACGGGATCTTGTCCTTTCAACTCCGCGTTTTGGCTCGGATAAAGGATATTCCAGGAAAACTGCTGCGCCGCGACTTTGACAACGGTGGATGTCTTCGGATCCGGAAATTCAGCCACGGCCTGGGCCCAAAGCGGAATAGCGAAGGCGAACAGGAGCACGCCTTCGATGACGGCGACAATGACTTCGATGTAGTTGGAAGCGTGGTTACGAACGCCGGTGTGATCGGCTTTCGGATTGCGCTTGGCGCTGAAGCGGAAGAGCGCGTAGACAAAATAGGTGAACCATCCGATAAACAGCACGATCATCAGCCAGTGCACCAGCACGATAAATTTATCGACCTCGTAGCCATGCTTGGAGGCAAGCACCGGCAATCCTAAGAGTTGTCTTGAAGCTTCGATCAAACTGTTCATGTCAGATTTTCTTGGGTCGTTTGTGGCAACGTTTCAGCCGACATCAGGGCTGCATGGGCTGCCGATTTTTTTACAATAAAAACAAAAAATGCTGCGAATGCGCTCAGGACGAACATGACGACGAGCAACAAGGTGAAGATGCCCCAGTTCATGCCCTTGGCTAAGTCAGAATCCGTTCGGCCAGCGCACGCGGCGCAGGCCGATGCGCTCTCTACGGACGAGAGCAGGACAATTGCGACCAACGTCGCGAAGATATTCTTCACCTTCAGGCTCATAGATACGTGATGTTTTTGAGCTTTTTCAAAAAGTAGCGTCCGTAAATAAACAAGCCGATGGCCGCGACGAGCGAAACCACCGCCGCTGCCAGATCGCGCTTCGATCCACCGGGCTCCATGAAATTGCTCAAACACCAGCCACCAAAGCCGAGTGTCAGCAAAATCGAGGAGACGATAAAAACGATATGAAACGCTTTCAGGGACATTTTAGTGGCCAGCTCCAGCGGCGCGTTGAAAGTGGATCAGGTTATTGGGTTCCATGGACCACAACGTAAGATACATCAGTCCGGCAAAGAAAAAGACCGTGAACGCGAGAATACAGTAAATCATTTTGCGTTCGGACATCAGATGCATGAAATAGCCCGCCACCAAAAAGGCTTTGATGCCGGCAATGAATAACGCGACAGCAATCGTGACTTTAACGGCCATGCCGGCGTCGTGAAAGTATTTGGTAAAATCGATTTCGTTGGCGAGCACGGTAACGATCGTGCCGACGCACAGCGCGCCAAAGATAATCAGATACTTTTTAACGTCTTTTCTGACGTCGTGTGTTTCGTCGCTCATAAGCTGTTACAAAAGATAAAGAACCGGAAACAGGAAAATCCAAACCAGGTCAACGAAGTGCCAGAACAAACCGGAAACTTCCACGCGATTCGTGTAGCGTTCCGGATCGGTCTTCCACATGCCTGCCAACGGACCCCAGATCATGAAGATAACAAGCGCGCCGCCGATGACGTGGAGCGCATGGAGACCTGTCAGGGTAAAATAAATTGCCAGATAGGTGTTGTGCCAGGGACCAAAGCAATGGAGCTGCTGGATATCTTCGACCTTGATCACTTCGGCTGCATGTTCAGCATGTGCGGCTTGTTCAGCATGCGCAGGAGCTTCAGGAGCTTTGGCGCCTTCTGCAACCTTTGCCGCAGCTTCCGAGTGCGCCGCTTCAGGGTGGAACTTAAATTCCGTAATCTTTAAGGATTCGAGTTTAGCCTTGTTCCATAACAATGGGCTGCCTTCGATATGGCCGGTCATTTCTTTTCCGTCCTTCAGCTTGATGTAGTAGTGGCTGAACTTGTCCCTGTATTCGTAGCTCTTAATTCCCAAAAAGATCAACGAACAAAGGATCGTGATCGCCTGGGTAAATTTGTAAGTGCCCCACTTGTTCATCTTCAACGCCGCCCAGGAAAGCACCACCGTGACGCTGGAAATGATGAGGACGATCGTGTTCGTCGCGCCCAACCAGATGTTTAACAAATGGTGCGGCCACGTTCCCTGCGCTGCACCGACGCGCAGCAGAACGTAGGTCGAGAAAAGCGCGCCGAAGAGCATCACTTCGGAGGCCAGAAAGAGCCAAATGCCCAGTTTGGCATTATACAGGCCAGTATCCGGCCGCGATTTTGAGATATATGGAATTTCCATGTTTAAACGGTAGCGTTTTGCGGAGTGAAATCGGTTTTTGCATTCGGAGCGCTGTATTCGTACGGGCCACGAACCACGATAGGGATAGTGAGAAAGTTTCCGTGCGGCGGCGGCGTGGGCGTTTGCCATTCCAGCGTCGTAGCATCCCACGGATTGTCGGACGTAATTTTCTTTCCGTTTTTAATGCTCCAGAAAAAGTTGATGATGAACGGAACTTGTGAAAGTGCCAGGCACCAGACGGCCATTGAGCTAACAGTGTTCAGATACATGATCTTGTCGGTCAAACCACCCAGCAAGTTCTCGCCGCCTTTTTGCACCACGGCCAGGGAGTAATTCGCGCCACCATCAGACATACGGCGCAACATACCCGCCATACCTTGCATGAACATCGGCATGAAAACCAAATTCATGAACAGCAAGGAGCACCAGAAATGCACTTTGCCCCAGAACTCGCTCATCATGCGACCGGTCGCTTTCGGGAACCAATAATAGACCCCGGCAAAGATCGCGAAAATAGTACCTGGTGCCACCACGTAATGGAAATGCGCGATCACGTAATAAGTATCGTGCAGGTGGAGGTCAGCAAAGTTGAAGCCAAGCGGCAGTCCGGTTAAACCGCCAATACCAAACATCGGCAGAAACGCCAGACAGAAGAGCATCGGGACGTTGAATCGAATAGAACCGCCCCACAATGATATGAAGAAGCAGGTCAAGATGATCACGGAGGGGATCGAAATGATCATCGTCGTCGTTTGGAAGAACGTACTGATCTTCGTCCCCATGCCCGTCATATACATATGGTGCGCCCAAACGATAAAGGAGATGAACCCGATGGCCAGTGTCGCGTAAACCAGGGATTTATAACCCCAGAGCGGCTTGCGGGTGTTGTTGGCGATGACTTCCGCGACGATGCCCATCGCCGGCAAAATCAGAAC